>NZ_JBSGGG010000018.1:0-226972 GCF_053603795.1 Nocardia sp. NPDC004123 | reverse complement strand
TTTCGAGCCTCGACAACAGGCAAAACCCGATCAGCTACACCCCACCGCCCTGGGCATCCAGGGCACCAACCCCAGACACCTACAAACTTAGGGAACCTCGATGACCACGGCACAGCGATTCCTGCAGGCCGATCCCGCCCGGCGTGAGCCGGTCCGATTCGCCAGTGGGACCGCGACCCTGGCCGGCCACCTGTACCGGCCGCCGGCCGCCGCACCCGGCGAGCGCACGCCGGGTGTGGTGATGTGCGGGCCGATCAGCAGCGTCAAGGAACAGACACTGCCGCATTACGCCGAGCGGTTCAGCGACGCCGGATACGCGGTGCTGACCTTCGATCCCCGCAATTTCGGTGAGAGCGAAGGGGAACCACGCCATCGCTACGACCCCAATCTGGTCATCGCCGACTATGCGAACGCCATCAGCTATCTACTCACGCGGCCGGATGTGGATCCGGAACGGATTGCGGCCGTGGGTGTCTGCATGGGCGGCGGCTATGCCGTCTCCGTCGGGGCCCGGGACAAGCGGCTGAGGGCCGTGGTGAGCATCGCCGGCGGGTACAACATCGGCGGGACCTTTCAGCAGGGCCTCGGCATCGAAGGCTTCGCGGCCTACTTCCGGCGGGTCAACGATCTGGTCCAGCACCAGTACGAGACCGGCGAAATCGCTTACATACCAACCATTGCCGAGGAGCTGACCGAGCAGATTCCGGTGGCGGTCATGCCGAACCCGGAGGCGTACGGCTACTACGACCGCACCAGCAGGACCGAAGCACCCAATTGGCCCCGCATGCTGACCGCGGATTCGCTCGAACCGTATTTCATCTACAACTCGATCGTGCACGCCCCGCTGGTCGCGCCCACCCCGCTGCAGATCATCCATGGCACCGGGGATACCGCACTGCTGCCGGAATATGCCCGCCAGGTCCACGATGCCGCCCTCGGGGTGAAGGAACTGGTCTGGATCGAGACCAGCAATCACATCGAACTCTACGACCAGGACCCTTACGTCTCCGAGGCCGTCGGCCACGCCCTGCGCTGGCTCGACCGCCACCTCGTCTGAGACGAATCATCCACCACGACAGGAGAACTCGACATCATGAATGCTGTGCAGGATCGGCTCGACATCATCGCGACCTGCTCCCTCATGGCCTGGCTCGCCGATCACCGGGACTGGGACCGGCTGGGCGAGGTCTTCACCCAGGAGGCCGTCCTGGACTACACCAGTCTCAACGGCGGCGAGCCGGTGACGCTGACACCCACACAGATCGGCGCCGCGTGGTCGCAGGTGCTAGGCAAGTTCGATGCGACCCAGCACGTGATCACCAACCATCTGGTGACCGTGGACGGCGACACCGCCGTCTGCACCGCCTACTTCCAGGCCACGCACGTCCTCGCCGATCGATTCGGCGCGCCGACATGGACATTGGGCGGAACCTATCGCTTCGACCTGACCCGCGGCGGGCGACTGGCGGATCCGCGCGGTCGTGATGACCGCGACCTGGGGCCGGGGTAACCGGGGGCTCATCGCGTAGCGTCCGCAATGGCGAGCGCGGCGTGTTCGGCCTCTATGAGCAGCGCCTCCAACGCGGTGGCGTCCCCTTCGCCCGAAATCCTCTCGAATGCCGTGTCGCCGAGCATGTTCCGGGCCAGGGCCACCGCGCGCTCGCCGTCCGGTCCGAGCACCGTGCGGCCCTCGCGCTGGTACTCCCGTCGCAGGATGCCGGTGATCCGCGCGGCCAGTTCGGGCAGGCCCGAGGCGAGAGCCGCCAGCGCATGCCCGAACGCCACGTCCAACAGCATCAACGGGGTCACGGAGACCGCATACTCGCGACAGATCCGCAGATGGTGCGCGGCGAACTCTGTCCGGCCCGCCTCGAGCAATACGTTCGCGTACGTGACACGCCAGTAGACCGGCGAATACATTCGCATGACGTTGCGGTGGTCGGTGATCAGCGGTGTGGCCGCGAAAACCGGCCCGAAGAGCTCGAGTGCGCGGTCGGTCCGCCCTTCCCGCCATGCCAGGTGGGCCTGGACAAGGCATCGGCTGTGTCCCAGGCGGTCGGTCAGCTCCGCGGGGTCGATGCGCTCGGCGCGGGCGAGATAGCCGGCGGCGCCCGCGACATCGCCATCGGCAAGATGCAGGTTCGCGGCGGCGGCCAATGTCCGGTACAGGACATCGGCACTGAGTTCGGCGGTCAGCAGTTCCGTCGCACGGCTGATCAACGGTGCGGCGCAGCCGACTCCATGCCAGATGGCACGCATTTGCGCCAGTGTGAGCAGCGCCGTGCTCAGCGTGCGCGGATCACCGGATTCGGTCAAGCAGTCCACGGCCGCTTCGAGATCGGTGAAGATGTGCGCGATCGGCTTGGCGTCGACATCCTCGAACGCCCGCAGTATCAGCGCATGGCCGCGTAGTCCGGCATCCTCGTCGATCGCGCAGCGGTCGAGCAGACTCGGATGGCCGCGGTGATGCTCCCGCAAGGCCAGGATCAGCACGAAGAACGGATGCACACCGCGTGGTTCGGCCATCGACACCCGGATCAGTTGTTCGAACTCGACGGAGGCGTCGGCAATCGACTCCGATACGACAGTCACTGTCGGTTCCGGGAATTCCTCGGCGTACCGGCACATCAGAAACGATCCCGTGCAGCCGGGCGGTATCCGCGCGCCTGCGACGCCGAGCACCTCGGATCGCCAGGCCGACACCTGGGCTCGCTGCCCGCGCAGCAACCAGTACAAGGCCAGATCACCGAACAGCCGGACCGCGAATTCCGGTGCCCGATGCCGCACCGCCCAGCCCAGAGCCGCTTCACAGTTGCCGTGTTCGGCGGCGAATCGGTGCAGCCATTCGTGCTGGGCAGGCCCACGCAATTCCCGCGCGCCGACCTCGCTGAAGTCGACGTACCACGCGGCATGCGCGCGTTCCCACCGCTCGGTCTCACCCACCCGGGCCAGTTCCTCCGCCGCGTAGGCGCGAATGGTGTCGAGCATCCGATAGCGGCGGCCGTCGAATTCCACCAATGACATCGCGACCAATCCGGCCAGCCGATCCGCGACGGCCTCGGCATCGTCGAAGTCTGTTCCGCACACCCCCACGACAGCCTCCAAGGTCGCGCCGCCGACGAAAACCGAAACGCGGCGGGCCAACTCGGCATCGGCGGCGGGCAGCAGCCCCCAGCTCCAGGCGACCATTGCCCGCAGCGAGCGATGCCGAGGCGCCGCCCCACGGGATCCGTTGGCCAGCAGGGCGAAACGATCGTCGAGCCGGTCGGCGAGCGCCCGCGGTGACAGGCCGTGCAGGCGGGCGGCGGCGAGCTCGAGCGCCAGCGGCACCCCGTCGAGTCTGCGGATGACGGCCGCGACCGCACGGCAATTGTCCTCGGACAGGTGGAAATCCGGCCGGACCGCGACAGCACGATCCATGAACAGCCGGACGGCGGTGCTGGCGGCGGCCTCCTCGACCGTCACATCCGCCGCGGGTACCGGCAGGGCCCGCAGCGGGTACAACTGTTCACAATCCACCGCCAGCAGCTGACGGCTGGTCGCGAGAACAGTCAGCAGCGGAAGCCGATCCAGCAGACTCACCACCAGATCGGCCGCCGCGGCGATCAGGTGCTCGCAATTGTCCAGAATGAGCAGCATCCGCCGCTGCCCCAGCATACGGACCAGCAGATCGATCCAGTCCTGGCCGGGCTCATCGGTGATCACGCCCGGTGCGACGGCGGCGAAAACCGCTGCCGCAACCGCATTCCGGACTCTGGCGCCCGGGCGTTCCGGCGTGACCGCCGACAGTTCGGCGAATGCGACTCCGTCCGGCCATTGTTCGGGACGTGCGAGTACCAGTTCGGTGGCCAGCCTGGTCTTGCCGATACCGCCGGGGCCGACCAGCGTCACCAGCCGGTGTCGCTCGAGCATCCCGGCGATCTCGGGGACCTCCGTGACGCGTCCGACGAAACTGGTGAGCCGTCGAGGCGACGCCGGCACGTCGCGGGGGACGCGGGGCGGTTCGGGTGGCAGATCGAGGTCCGCGACCGCGCGGCGCAGCACCGGCGACGGTTCGACCCCGCGTTCGGTGCGCAGCAACCGCTCGATGCGGCGGAACTCCTGCAGCGCATCGGATGTGCGACCGGCGGCGGCCAGCGCCGTCACCAGGCGAGCCGCCAGCGACTCCCGGAACGGGTGCGCGGCCGACTCGGCGGCCAGCCCGCGCACGACCTCCGCGGCCCGTCCGAGCGCGAGGAAGGCATCGGCGTGTGACTCGATCGCCGTCAACCGCCGTTCGGCGAGCACCTCGGCCGCGACGCGCAGCGCCGCGGTCTCGACGGCATCGCCGAGCGCCGGTCCGCGGCAGAGTCCCAGCGCCCGTTCCAACGCCCCCACGGCATCGTCCGGCCTGCCCTCCGACAGCGCATCGCGCCCGGCGTCGAGCAATCGCGCGAACCGAATCGCGTCCACCGCTTCGGGTTCGACCGCCAGCAGGTATCCCGGTTCCACCCACACCACGGCATCCTGCCCGGTGATCGCCCGCAGCCGTTTCACCAAGCTTTGCAGCGAATTCTCGGGTGAAACAGGCAGCTGCTCACCCCACACCGCATCGATCAGCCTCGATACCGGGACCACATTCCCGGCCTCGAGCGCCAGCATGGCCAGCAGCGCCGACAGCCGCGTCCCGCGCACCCCGGCAACCACCCCATCGCCGGAGATCACCTCCACCGCCCCCAGCAGCCTGATCCGAATCACCCTGTGCCACCTTCTGTTCCCGTTCGCCCGCCGACGGCGTCCAGGATGCGTTCCCCCGCTGGCAATCAGCCGTCAGTGTCGTATCAGCCGCAGATCGCAGAGGTGCACCGATGACATCGCCTATACCTGTCCGGTCATTCCCTGGGAGCGCGACTTCCAGACCAGTAGTGCGGCTTGGGCTATGAAGAAGATGCCGCCGCCGGTGGCGTAGACGGATAAGACATTCAGGGATGGGGAGGGGGCGGTGGCCTGGGCGACGTAGACGGCGCCGACCAGGAAGGACAGGCCGCCGGAGATGAGGGTGGGCCATTGTTTGCCCAGGGTGGGACCGCGCCGGTAGAGGCCGACCGCGATTTGAGCCGCACCGGATATCGTTGCCCAGATACCGAATACGGCCAGGACGGCGGCCACGCCGCCGGCGGTTCCGGCGATGCCCAGGGCGATGGCGGCCACGGTGCTCAGGGTGCCGTTGAGGGCGGTCACGCGGCGTTCGGAGCCCTCCGGTACCGCGAGCCAGTCGATGGCGGAGGACACCGCGTCGATGAGGGGGTAGGCGATCAGCAGGGTGAGCGCGACGGCGTTCAGGGGGTCGTGGGCCGCGGCGAAGGCCAGGGCCCATGCAATGGCCAGGAGGCCGCGGACCAGGGACAGGCGGATCAGCGACGAGCGCCCGGACATCGAAACAGGCTGTACCGCAGTGGTGTTCATGGAAACTCTTCCATTCGATCGGGGTGAGGCAGGAAAGGCGGTGGGATCGCTAGCCGATGAGATCCCGTGCGGTGGGTCCCCGCCCGTGCAGTACCGCGAGCTCGGCCCAGCTCCAGAGCGCCGCCGGACCAGCGAAAACCGTTGCCGCACTGACTTGCTCGCCCGAGCGGAACGCACGAAACGGAGACATGTCGATCACTCCTTGGGTGAGAAGACGAATTCCCGGACCGCGTGGTCGAAGCGCTGGGGTTCTTCCAGATGCCCCATGTGCCCGCTGTGCTCCAGGACGGCCAGTCGTGAATTGGGGATCAGTTCGTGCAGTTCCAGTCCCCAGCGCGGTCCGCAGATGACGTCGTGGCGGCCCACGATGACCAGGGCGGGGATGGTCAGGTTCGGCAGATCGGCGCGGTCGTCGACGAGATCGGGAGTCAGGTCCGCGTCCAGTCCCGAGATGTAGGTGGCCCGCAGCCCTTTCCGGAAGGCGGCCCACCGTTGTTCGCCGGCCCAGTAGTCGGCGAAATAGGACGGCAGGATGCCGCGCGCGACCGCGAGGGTCTGGTCGTCGCTCGAAATGGCCTGCATCGCTTCGAAGGCCGCGAGCACCTCACCCAGTTCGGGCCGGTCCGCGTGCGCGGCGGCGAACTCCTGGAGGCGGCGTCCGGCCTCGGCCCCGTGTTCGGGCCCGGTGACCGGTGCGCCCTCGTACAGGACGACACCCGCGACCCCGTCCGGCCGGTGCAGTGCGTGGTACGCGGCGACGAACGCCCCGTGCGAGTGCCCGAGCAGATATACCTCGGGCACGTCCAGGTGGTCGATCAGCCGTTGCAGTGCAAGGCTGTACCGCTCGCGGGTGTAGCCGTGCGGATGGGTGGGGAGGCGGCCGGATGAGCCGGTGCCGAGCGCCTCGACGTACACCATGGTCAGGTGTTCCTCGAGCGCGGGCATGCGCAGGTACTCCCAGAAGATCCCGGGGCCGCCGGGGTGAGCGATGCAGACAGGCCCACTCCCGTAGACGTGATACCGCTGGAGAATGCCGTCGGAATCGACGGTGTGGACGCCCGGCGCGAGCCGTCCGGTGCCTCGGATCGAGTGCGGCGCGGACATCACGCTGCCTGCAGCGGGCCGGCGAAGGACTTGCGCAGCGAGGACGGTCCGACCAGGGGCAGCAGTGCCGCCAGCAGCTTGCCCTTGAAGGCCTGCGGAGTCCGGGTCAGTTCGACATCGACCCGGGTGCCGCCCGCTTCCGGCGTGGCGCGGAAGACCCAGCCGCCGCCCGCGCCGAAGAGCTTGGAGTCCAGGGTGGTGATGGTGACGGTGTCGCCGTCCGGATCCCACTGGTAGCGGGCGCGTTCCCAGGCGGCGGCGGTGCCTTCGGTGACCTCGGCCCAGGTCTCGCCGCGGTCGTGGACGACGAAATGCTCGGCGTCGATGCTCGGCCACGCCTCGGTGCGGGTGGGGCCGAAGTCGGTGAGCACCCGCACGACCTCGGCGGGAGTCAGTGTGGACAGGAGATGAAAACGTACCGTAGCCATGGAAGAACCTTCGCCGCCACGGGCATGCCGCCGAATCAGTCAGTTGACGCTGGGGTGACGTAATCCTGTTTCGGTAGGGTCGCGACCGGTCCCGTACGTCGTCACGGGTCCGGGAGGAGAGCACCACCCATGCCGATGGTCGGACGAGACACCGAGCTGAAAGCCCTGGCCGCACTCGTGGACGGCCCCGGCGACCGGAGCGGCATCCTGATCGAAGGGGAACCCGGAATCGGCAAGTCATCGCTCGTCGAGGAGACGGTCGCCATCGCGGCCGCCACGGGGCTGCGGGTGCTTCGGACCGCGGGTGCGGAAGCCGAACACGGCCTCGACTACGCCGGGCTGCAGCGGCTGCTGTACCCGCTGCGCCGCGCGTTCGATGCCCTGCCGGCGCGCCAGTTCGAGTCGCTGACAACCGCCCTGGGCATGTCGGATGCCGTCGGCGAGCCCAGCCCCCACCTGGTGGGGCTCGCCGCCCTGACACTGCTGGCCGATCTGGCGGCCGAACAGCCGCTGCTGGTCGTCGCCGAGGACGTGCACTGGCTCGATCCCGCCAGCGCCGAGGTCCTCGCCTTCGTCGCACGCCGCATCGACTCCGAGCCCGTCGCCCTGGTCGCTACCGTGCGCGACGGCACGAACTCGCCGCTGCGCGAGGCCGAGCTGACCGCCATGCGGCTCGGCCCGCTGTCCGATGCGGACGCGAACGCCGTGCTCGACAGCACCGCACCGGAGCTGTCCGCCCAGGTCCGCCGCCGGGTGCTCGCCGAGGCGCACGGCAATCCGCTCGCCCTGAGCGAACTGCCCACGGCCGTCGGGGATCTCGCCGAACCGGTGCCGACCCTCCCGCTGACCGAACGCCTCGAACGAGCGTTCTCGGCGCGCAGTGCTGCGTTGCCCGAGCGCACCCGGTCGGCATTGCTGGTCGCGGCGCTCGACGACGGCGATTCGGTCGCCGAAACACTCGCTGCCGCAGCGATTCTCCTGGGGTCCGAGGTCGGGGCCGACATTCTCGCCCCCGCCGTGGCGGCCCGGTTGATCGATATCGGTTCCGGCACAGTGACTTTCCGCCATCCACTGGTCCGCTCGGCCCTCGTGGCGGCCGCCACGGCCGAGGAGCGCCGCCGCGCGCATCTGGCGCTCGCCGACCTGCTCACCGCGTCTCCGGATCGCCAGGTGTGGCATCGGGCGGCGGGTACCGCCGGAGCCGACGAGGAGGTGGCCGCGGCGCTCGAGGATGTCGCCGAACGGTCCCGGCACCGCGGCGGTGCGGTCGCGGCGCTGGAGCGGGCCGCCGCGCTCAGCGCCACCCCGGGCCGGCGCGCGGATCGCCTGTTGCGTGCGGCCGAACTGGCCGTCGACTCCGGTCACCGCGACACGGCCGACCGACTGGTCGACGCCGCGCGCACCCTCCCCCTCACCCCCGCACAGGAGGCCACCGCGAAGTGGCTGCTGAGCGGATTCGAGGACGGCATGCGCGAAAGTCCTTCGCGCATCGGCGAACTGGCCGCGCTCGCGGCCTCCGTCGCCGCCGACGGGTATCCGGATCCCGCGCTGCGGATCCTGTGGGGTGCGGCCATGCGGTGCTTCTGGTCCGAACCCGGGCCCGAGACCCGGCGCGCGGTCCTCGCGGTCGCCGACACCTTCGGCATTCCCGACGGTGACCCGCGCAAGCTGGCGATCGACTCGATCGTGGCCCCGTTCGAACGCGGCGAACAGGTGCTGCGCCACCTGCGGGCGCTGGCCGCGACCACGGGCCGCGATCCGGAGGTCGATCACTTTCTCAGCAGCGCGGCATACCAGGTCGGCGCCTTCGACCTCGCGGCGCAGTTCGCCGGCGCCGCCGCACCCGGATTCCGTTCCGCCGGACGGCTGGGGCTGCTGACCCGGGCCCTCGCGATCCAGGCCTGGAGCCTGGCCCGGCTCGGTGACCTCGCCGCCGCCGCGCCCATCGCGGCCGAGGCCGCGGCCTTCGCCCGCGAGACCGCGGCGCCGTTCATGCATGCGGTGGTCATCGCGGTACAGGCCGAAATCGCGGCTCTGCGTGGCGATTACTTGCAGGCCGCCGAGCTCACGGCGGACGCCGAACGGACCGGACTGGCCGCCGGTGCGCGGCCCGTGCTGGCCACCGTGCAGCTCACCCGGGGGCTGATCGCGCTCGGTGAGGGCCGATTCGACGACGCGTTCACCGATCTGGCCCGCCTCCACGATCCGCGCGACCCGTCGTATTCGCCGGCGCTGCGCGCGTGCTTCCTCACCGAACTCGCCGAGGCCGCGGTCCGCGCCGGGCAGACCGACGCGGCGGCGGAACTGTTGCGTGGCCTGGAACCGGTGGCGGAGTCCACGTCGTCGCCCGCCCTGCACATCGGAATGCGGTATGCCCGAGCGGTGCTCGCCGGTGACTCGGCCGGCAAGCTGTTCACCGCCGCGCTGGAGGCGGATCTCACCGGGTGGCCCGCCGAACGCGGCCGCCTGCATCTCGCCTATGGCGAGTGGCTGCGGCGGCAGCGCCGGGTGGTGGAGTCCCGCACCCATTTGCGCACGGCCCGAGAGACTTTCGATGCGCTGGGCTTCACGGCGTGGAGCGAGCGGGCCCGCCTGGAACTGCGCAGTGCGGGCGAATCGAGCCCGAACCGCGATCCGGATGCCCGCGAGCGGCTCACCCCGCACGAGCTGAGCATCGCGCAGCTGGCGGCGCAGGGGCTGACGAATCGGGAGATCGGGCAGCGGCTGTACCTGTCGCACCGGACCGTCAGCACGCACCTGCATCGCATCTTCCCGAAGCTCGGGATCAGTTCGCGCGGTGACCTCGCGGCGCTACTGCCGACCGGGGACGAAATGCCGCGATAGGCCGGTCGCAGTCGCTCATCCGACACCGATTACGTCATTCGACGCTCGCGACGGCGACCTCGCGCTACCTAGCGTCTGGTGACATGAATATCAGCAGACGATTTTTCGGTGGTGCGCTCGCAGCGGGCGCGGCAAGCCTGGCCGCGGCCTCGCTGAGCGCCTGCGCCACGGATTCCGCGACCGCGCCGGCGACCACGACTCCGGTCGGTACGGATCTGCGGAAGGGCTCGGGCGCGAATACGACACTGGGACCGATCAAGCAGATCGACGCCGGTGTCCTCAGTGTCGGCTACGCGGAATTCGGGCCCAGCACCGGGCAGCCCGTGATCCTCTTGCACGGCTGGCCCTACGACGCCTACAGCTACGCCGATGTCGGGCCGCTGCTGGCGGCGGCCGGGTACCGGGTCCTCATCCCGTTCCTGCGCGGCTACGGACCGACCACCTTCTTGTCCGCGCAGACCGTCCGCAACGGCCAGCAGTCGGCGATCGCGCGCGACATCGTCGACTTCATGGACGCGCTGCACATCGACCAGGCCGTGCTCGGTGGATTCGATTGGGGCGCACGCACGGTCGACATCATCGCCGCGCTGTGGCCGCAGCGGGTCAAGGCGATGGTCGCGGTGAGCGGGTACATCGTCACGCAGCAGGCGGCACAGCAGCAGCCGCTGCCGCCGGAGGCCGAACTCGGCTGGTGGTACCAGTACTACTTCGCCACCGAACGCGGCCGCCTCGGCTACACCCGCCATCGGCACGACTTCAACAAACTGATCTGGAAGCGCGCGTCCCCGGTATGGAATTTCGACGACGCGACCTACGACCGCACCGCGGCCGCCTTCGACAATCCCGACCATGTCGACATCGTCATCACCAACTATCGGTGGCGCTTGAGCCTGGCCCCGGGCGAGCCGCAATACGACGCCTACGAACAGCAGCTCGCCACCGGACCGGCCATCACCGTGCCCGCGATCACCATCGGCAGCGACTTCGACGGAGCGGCCAAGGACGGAAAGCCCTACGCCGCCAAGTACACCGGTAAACATGAGCACCGCGTCCTCGACGGCATCGGGCACAACGTCCCGCAGGAGGCGCCACATCCGTTCGCGCAGGCGATCATCGACGCCGACCACCTCTGAACAACCCGTGCACCGCCGGGCCCGGCAGCTGCCGCTGGGCCCGGCGGTTCGCTGTCCGGTCTCGCCGGACTCGATCGCACGCACCGCCTTACCAGGGTGTCAGACGGTGATCGTCTGATACTCGGTGTACTGACCCAAACCGACCGCGCCGTACTCGCGGCCGATGCCGCTGGTCTTGAATCCGCCGAAGGGGCCGTCGAATCCGATCGGCGCACCGTTGATGGTGACCGTGCCGGTCCGGATGCGGCGGGCAACGGCCAGCGCGGCGGCCTCGTCCGCCGACCAGACGCCACCGGAGAGTCCGTAGTCGGAGTCGTTGGCGATGCGCACCGCGTCGTCGATGTCGTCGTAGGCGAGCACGACCAGGACCGGGCCGAAGATTTCCGCACGGGCGATGCGCATGTCCGGGGTGACGTCGGCGAAAACAGTTGGGGTGACATAGAAGCCGTCCCGCAGTCCGGGCGGGACCTGCGGACCGCCACACACCAGGCGCGCGCCTTCGGCAATACCGGCCTCGATGTAATCGCGGACCCGCTGTTGCTGATCGCCGCGCACCATGGGCCCGATGAAGGTTTCCGGGTCGCGCGGATCACCGACCGGCAAGGACTCGACCAGCGCCGCCAGCGCCGCGACCACCTCCTCGTAGCGGGAGCGCGGGGCGAGGATCCGCGTCTGGGCGATACAGGACTCTCCATTGTTCAAGAGCGAGCCGAATTTCAAGCCGTTCATCACCGCCGTCAGATCCGCATCGGGCAGGATCACCGCCGGCGATTTGCCGCCCAGTTCGAGACTCACCCGTTTGAGCTGGGTGCCAGCGATGGACGCGATCCGGCGACCGGCCCCGGTCGAGCCGGTGAACGCGATCTTGTCCACGCGCGGATGGGAGATCAGGTACTCGCTCGTTTCCCGATCCGCGGGCAGCACGCTGATCACGCCCTCCGGCAGGCCGATTCGATCCACCAGCTCGGCCAGCAGACCCATGCTCAGCGAATTCTCCGGAGACACCTTCAACACCACCGAATTTCCGGCGAGCAGGGCGGGCAGGATCTTCGACGTCGCCGAGGAGAAAGGCGAATTCCACGGGATCACCGCCGCCACCACGCCGACCGGTTCGCGCCGGGCCACGCTGCGCACACCGATATCCGGGTCCGACGGGGTGAGCGTGTGCTCCCAGTCGAGATTCTCGGCGGCCGCGAGGTAGGCATTCGCCTGCCGGGTCAGACCGGCCTGGCCGGCCTTGGTGAACCATGCGGCGGAACCGTTTTCGTCGGTGATGAGCGCGGCGATCCGGTCGGCCTGCTCCTCGCGCAGCTTGTTGAACCGTCGCAGCGCCGCGATTCGCTCGGCGGGCGGGGTGTCACGCCAGACGCGACCCTCGAAGGCCGCGTGCGCCGCCGCCACCGCGCGGTCCACATCGGCGGGTTGCGCCTGCGCCGCCCAGCCGATGACCGATCGATCGTGCGGCGAGAGGATCTCCAGCAGTGCCGGTTCGCTGGGTTCGGTCCACGAACCGCCGACGTAGAGCCGATCGTAGGTGATCATCTGGTTTCTCCTGCGGTCGGCGAATGCTGTTGGTCGCGATAGGTTTCCAGCAGCCGGAGCCAGACTTCACTGATGGTGGGGAAGGACGGCACCGCATGCCAGAGGCGGTCGAGGGGGACCTCGCCGGCGATGGCGATGGTGGCCGAGTGCAACAGTTCGGCGACGCCCGGTCCGGCGAAGGTCGCGCCCACGATGACCCGGCGGTCCGGGTCGATCAGGACTCGGGCCCGGCCCCGATAGCCGGGATCGTGCTGGATCGCCCCGGCGACCCGGCCGATGTCGTAGTCGACGACGTCCACGTCGCGCCCGGCGCGCGCGGCGTCGTCGGTGGTGAGACCCACCGCCGCGATCTCCGGGTCGGTGAACACGACCTGCGGCACCGCTTCGAGGTCGGCGGTTCCCGCGTGGCGGCCCCAGCGTCCGGTGTCCAGTGCCAGCCCGCGTGCGCGGGCGGCGATGACCGTCCCGGCGATGCGGGCCTGGTACTTGCCCTGATGGGTCAGCAGCGCACGGTGATTCACGTCCCCGACCGCGTACAGCCACTCCCCGTCGACCGCGGTCACGGTGAAGGCGTCGTCGGTGGTGAGCCACTGGCCGGGTGTCAGGCCGATCGTGTCGAGGCCGAGGTCGTCGGTCCGGGGTGCGCGTCCGGTCGCGAGCAAGAGTTCATCGGCGACCAGCCGGGTGCCGTCGGCGAGGGTGAGGTGGATGCTGTCGTCGGGTCCGCCCGCGCGCTCGGCGGCGGTGATGGTGGTACCGAACCGCAGGTCCACTCCGGCGTCCTGGAGCTGCTCGGCGACCAGGTCCGCGGCGAAGGCTTCGACACGGCCCAGCAGCCGGGATTCGCGGGCGATGAGGGTGACCCGCGCGCCCAATGCCTGCCAGGCGGCGGCCATCTCGGTGGCGACGACTCCGGCTCCCAGAATCGCGAGCCGGTCCGGTACCGCCCGGGCGCTGGTGGCTTCGCGACTCGTCCACGGCCGCACGGCATCCAGGCCGGGCAGTGGCGGCAGAGCGGCCGACGTGCCGGTGCACACGGCCACCGCATACCGGGCGGCGAGCCGCACGGTCTCGCCCTCCGGCGTCTCGACCGTCACCCGCCGGGGTCCCGCGAGCCGGCCGTGGCCACGGATGAGTTCGACATCGACCGAGGCGAGCCAGTCGAGCTGGTCCCGGTCGTCCCAGTCGGCCACCATCCGGTCGCGATGCTTCAGCACCGCGGCCGCGTCGAGGGGTCCGGTGACCGCCTCCCCGACACCGGGGAAGCGGGCGGCCTCGCGGTAGAGCAGCGCGGGGCGCAGCAGCGCCTTGCTGGGTTCGCATGCCCAGTACGAGCATTCGCCGCCCACCAGTTCGGATTCGACGATCACGGTGCTCAACCCGGCGGCGCGGGTGCGGTCGGCGACATTCTCACCGACCGGCCCGGCCCCGACGACCACGACGTCGTAGGTACGAACTTCCTTGTCGGACATGAGGTTCCCTTCGATGGCCGAGTCAGCGGCCGGGTGCGCGCTGCGTGATTTCCTGCAGGAACCAGTCGTTGCCGTCCGGATCGGTGAACGCGGCGAACGATCCGTAACTGCGGCGCTGCGGATCCGCTCCGGGGACCCGGCTTTCGGTTCCGGCGTGGTGGAACACGCCGGTGGCATCGCGGAACGGTCCGTCCACGGCGATCCCGCGTCCGGTCAACTCCGCGACGGCCTTCTCGATATCGGTGACGATCAGATGCAGACCCCGCAGGGATCCGGGCGCGGCCGCGGTGACGCCGGTGCCGAAGATGATCGAGCACTCCGAGCCGGGCGGGGTGACCTGCACGACGCGATAACCGTCGTCCACGGGGAAATCGGCGTCGAGACGGAAGCCGAGGCCCTCGGTGTAGAAGACCTTGGCGCGGTCGACGTCGGCGACGGGCAGGACGACGACTTCCAGTTTCATATCCATGATTCGTGTTCTCCTCGAACGTCTTTCGCGATTGTCAGTGGGCGGAATGCTTGGCGGCCCGCTCGATCACCTCGGCCACCCGCTCGGGGTGCGAGACGGCCACCGAGTGCGAGGCCGCGATCTCGGTGACCTGTGCGTGCGCCCGCTCGGCCATGAACCGTTGTGCCGCAACGGGGATGTTGAGGTCCTGGGTGGTGATCACGTCCCAGCTGGGCTTGTCGGTCCAGGCGGCGACGGTGGCCTTCTCCTCGAGCGCGGCCTGCAGGATCGGGCGCTGGGCGGCGGCGGCCAGGGCGGCGCGGTCGGCGGGGACGTCGGCGGCGAACTGGTCGTGGAACTTGGCCTGCTGGATGTACAGGTCGGTGCCGCTGCTGCCGTCGGGATTGGTGAACGGGACCGGGTCGAGCGTGCCGGGCAGGGTGGACCCGGGGAACTTGTTGGTCAGCTCCAGCGCGGTCTCGCCGGGTGCGGGCAGGAACGCCGCCACGTACACCAGGGCCTTGACCTGATCGCTGCCTGCCGCGGCGGCGCTGATGACCGATCCGCCGTAGGAGTGCCCGACCAGCACGACGGGTCCGTTGATGTGGCTGACCAGCCCCCGCAGGGTGGTGGCGTCGGCGGCGGGCCCGCGCAGCGGATCGGCTGCCGCGACAACCGGATAGTGGTCCTTGCGGAGTTGGTCGATGACATCGTTCCAGCTCGATCCGTCCGCGAACGCGCCGTGCACCAGCACGATGGTCGGCTTCGGCGCGTCCTCGGTCGGTCCGGCATGGGTGGTGGTGCTCGCGGTGCAGGCGACGGCGAGGCTACCGGCCGCGACCGCCGCCGTGACCGCCGCGATCGCCCGGCCCGCGCGCCGCATCCGGGGGTGTCGAATGTCGACCATGTCATTGTCCTTTCGAGGTGAAGCACGTTGCGCGGCTTCCACTCTGGTTTCCGCTCCCCCACCGCCACATCTGTCGGCTGACGCCGACCATGACGTAGTCGTCACCCGGCGATCGATGCAGCGGCCAGGCCGGCGAGACCTGTGCGGGTGTGGCGCCGACCTCGGCCACCGGGCCGTCGGCGACGGCGTACTGGGATGTGGCTGTCATCGGTGGGACCCCCTTCCTCTTCGCGAGCCGTGAATCGCGGGCGCGAGCGTCCGCGTCGAGGAAGATAGCTTTCGCGGGAATGCCGCGGCGAGCGTCGGATGACGTAATTACTGTCGGTCAGGCCGAGTTCGGGTGATGTAGTCCGACGCCGTCCGGCCCGGATGATCAGCCGATGGCGGTTGCGGTTCCGAGGGCGGTGAGCAGGGAAAGGCGTTCGGCGTCCGCGCTGCCGGGCTCGGCGGTGTCGATCATGATTCGCAGGTCGCAGCCCGCCACCGTGAGGACAGCGCAGTCCAGGGTCAGGGCGCCCGCTGTCGGGTGGTCGATGGTCTTGACCGTGATGTCGTAGCCGGCGACGGCGCCGGACTCCCACCGTGCGGCGAAGCGGGGGCTGTGGGTGCGCAGGTCGGCGATGAGGTGGCGCAGGCGCTGGTCGGCGGGGTAGCGGGCCTCGGCGGCGCGCAGGTCGGATACCAGTGCGGTTTCGAGGGATTCGAGGGTGTCCGGTGCGTAGCGGCCGAGGGAGCCGGGGCCGATGAAATGCCGCCACACCCGGTTGCGTTCGTTGCCCCGCCAGGTCGTGGAATCGCCCAGCAGCGCCGCGCATGCCGGATTCGCTTGCAACAGTGTCCAGGACGCGTCGAAGACGGCGACCGGGATGCCGACCAGCCGATCCAGCATGCGTTGTACCGCGGGCGGGATAGAGGTCGGGACGGTTCCGGGCTCGGGCAGTACCAGTCCGGCCAGCCGATACAGATGCGCACGCTCGTCGGCCGACAAGCGCAAGGCCCGCGCCAGCGCCTCGACCACCTGGGGCGAGGGGTTGGATGCCCGGCCCTGTTCGAGCCGGGTGACGTAGTCGACGGAGATACCGGCCAGCAGCGCCAGTTCCTCACGGCGCAGGCCCGGCGCACGGCGCGCGCCATTCGCCGACAGCCCTACGGCGTCGGGCGATACCTGATCGCGCCAGCGCCGCACCGCTACTCCGAATTCCGCTGTGGCCATGGGATTCATTCTGCCCGTTCGCCGATCCGCTCACCGTCGGCGGATTGCGCGGAATCGACCGTCCCAGCCTGGTATCGACAGTCCCAGGAAGATCAGGCGACTGGCTGATGCCGCCGGGCGGCGCGAATCTGAGGACATGACAACAACACTCATCACCGGCGCCAACAAGGGGCTGGGTTTCGAAACCGCCCGTCGGCTCGTCGCGGCGGGCCACACGGTGTATGTCGGCAGCCGCGACGCCGAACGTGGGCGGCTCGCCGCGGCGGAAATCGGGGCACGCTCCGTCCAGCTGGATGTCACCGACGACGCGTCCGTCGCCGCGGCCGCGAAGATCATCGAGGCGGACGGCGGACTCGACGTCCTGGTCAACAACGCGGGCATCGATATCGAGGGCAATGGCGCGGTCGACCTGGCCGAGGTCACAGCCGACATGATGCGAACGGTATTCGACACCAATGTTTTCGGTGTCGTGCGCGTCGTGCACGCGTTCCTGCCGCTACTACGGCAATCCACCGCACCGGTCATCGTCAATGTCAGCAGTTCCCTGGCCTCGATGGCACGCGGCACCACCCCGGGCACCCATACCTACGCCTATCCCGGACTGTCCTATCCCGCATCGAAAACCGCACTGAACAGAATCACCGTGCAATACGCGAAAGCATTCCCCGATATTCGGATCAACGCGGTGGAGCCCGGATACACCGCGACCGACCTCAACGCCCACGCAGGCAACCAGACCGTCGAAGAGGGTGCCGAGATCATCGTACGGATGGCCCGCGTTCCCCAAAACGGCGCCACCGGAGGCTATTTCGATGCCTCCGGAACTTTGCCCTGGTAGCGCCCGAGGTCCCCGCGGCCTCGGCGATGACCGTCAGCGGCAAACTGTCCGGGTAGCCATCGACAGTAGAGGGAACCACACCGACAACTACGAATTCCTCGACGGCCGGTGGCAGGTGGTGTGGTCACAAGCCACACAGATCCGCTGAATTCCACACGGGCTCAGGCCAGGATGATCGAGGCGGCGTGTTCGCCGATCATCATGGTGGACGCGTTGGTGTTGCCGCCGACGATGCTCGGCATGATCGAGGCGTCGGCGACGCGCAGTCCGTCTACTCCGCGCACCCGGAGCGTCGGGTCTACGACTGCGCGGTCGTCTACACCCATGCGGCAGGTACCGACGGGGTGGTAGACGGTGGTTGCGCGGTTGGGGACTTCGGCGGCCAGCTCGGGGCGGGCGGGGTATTGCGGGCCCGGAGAGATCTCGGTGTCCACCGCGCCGATGATCGACTTCGCGGCCATGACCTCTCGGGTCAGCTCCATGCCGTACACGAGCGTGTCCACGTCGCGCTGCTCGGCGAGATAGTTGGGGTCGATGGCGGGCGCCGCGGTGGGGTCGGCCGAGGTCAGGCGCAGCGTGCCCCGGCTCTGCGGGTAGATCATCGTCACCAGGACGGTCAGTGACCGGCGCGGATCGGGGGTGTGGCGGATCGGGGCATCCTGATTGGGGCCGGGATAGCTCCACGGCAGCACGTGCAGTTGCAGATCGGGCGCCCCGGCCGCATGGGGGGTACGCAGGAAGGCGACGACTTCGAACACGCTGCGCGCCAGCCAGGTGCTGTTGTTGCGCAACGACTCCCGCAGAAACGCCCGGGCGAAATAGCCCGCGGACGAACGGCGCACGGCGGTCGGCATGGCGAAGGTCATCGGCACGAACAGGTGGTCGTGCAGGTTGTCGCCCACCGGGAGGTCGGCGACGACATCGATGCCGAAGGCGCGGAGATGGTCGGCCGGTCCGATGCCCGAGAGCATGAGCAGCTGCGGGGAGCCGAATGTGCCTGCGCTGACGATGATCTCACGCTCGGCACGCAGTACTTCATTGCCCTGCTCGGTCCGGTATTCCACACCGGTCGCCCGGCCGTTCTCGATCACAATGCGCGTCACGTGCGTATTCGGCAGCACGGTGAGGTTTTTCGGGCGATCGTCGAGATAACCGACCGAGGTGCTGTAGCGCAACCCGTTGCTGTTGCTCTGCTGGAAGATCGAGACGCCTTCCTGCTCGGCGCCGTTGTAGTCGGGGTTGCGCGGCAGATCGGTGGTTTCGGCCAGCGCCTCCATGAACGACTCCGACGCGGGCGTCAGATCGCGCGCCCGGATCACCTTGATCGGACCTGCGCCACCGCGGAACTCGCTGGCGCCGTCCTCGAACGACTCGAATTTCTTGAAGCTCGGCAGCACGTCCTCATACGACCAGCCGCTGTTGCCCTCGCCGGCCCAGTCGTCG
Organism: Nocardia sp. NPDC004123; assembly: GCF_053603795.1. Classification (NCBI taxonomy): domain Bacteria; kingdom Bacillati; phylum Actinomycetota; class Actinomycetes; order Mycobacteriales; family Nocardiaceae; genus Nocardia; species Nocardia sp. NPDC004123. The sequence continues at coordinate 208,155 of NZ_JBSGGG010000018.1, read as the reverse complement.
AAGTTCCGCCGGTTGCCGCGCACGAACACCATGCCGTTGACCGAGCTCGAACCGCCGACCACCCTGCCGTGCGTCTGCGGGATGGTTCGGCCCAGGGCATGCTTCTGCTCGACGGTGTAGTGGCCCCAGTCGATCCGCTTCTTCAGCTGCGGCACGCTGTGCATCGGGCCGATCATGCCGGGCTTGCGCACCAGCCGGCTGTTGTCACGACCGCCCGCCTCGAGCAGCGTGACAGCGGCGCCGGTATCGGCCAGCCTGCGGGCAATAATGGCCCCGGCGCTCCCGGAACCGATGATGATGTAGTCCGTCGCCGCCATGACCAGCCCTTCTGTCCGCACAGGTCTCGCCGCGAGTCACCGACGAAACTGGAACATGTTGCGAAAGTACTCGAAAGCGGCCGCCCAGGAACCCGTTTCGGAGCACGGATAGGCGGAGTTGGCCCGGTTGGTGTCCGGGCATCACCGCGAGTGCACGGCGCTGAGCACGAATTCGTTCACGCACCGGACGAACGCCTGGCAAGCGGCCGAGACCGGGGCTCGGGGCGCCACCAGGTTGACCTGCCGCCGCAGTGCGGCGTCGGATACTTGCCGCAGCACCAGGCTCGCGTCCCGGTCGGCGTGCGACCGGGCGACGGACTCCGGCAGCAACGCCACGCCCAGACCCTGACGGACGAACTGGGCCACCTGCTCGACTCGGGTCACCTCGAACGCGACATGCCTTGTCACACTGGTGAATCCGCGGTCGGTCTCGTGGCGCAGGCCGTAGCCGGGCGGGAAGTCGATGAACGGGCAGGCCGCCAGGTCGTGCACGGAAACCGACGCGCCCGCCGACGCCGGATGATCGACCGGCAGCACCGCGACCAACGGCTCGCTCAGCAGCGGGGTGAATTCCACGTGCGCCATGGCCGATTCGACGGCCAGTCCCACGATCGCGACATCGAGTTTCCGGTCGCGCACCGCACCGACCAGCAGGTCGCTGCCGCCGCTGCGCAGTGTCACGCTCACTTCCGGATAGCGGGCATGGAAGGCCGCCATGAGCGCGGCGACGTCCAGCAGCTCCGGCGGCACCTCCATCAGCCCCACGGTCAACCGGCCGCGCACGGCGCCGTGCAGCGCTTGCGCGTCGATGAGGAGCCGGTCCACTCCGGCGAGCACCTGCCGGATCTGCGGGAGCAGCGCCTCCCCCTCCGGGGTCGGGACGACCGACCGGGTGGTGCGCGCGAACAGCCGCACCCCGAGTTCGTCCTCGAGTTTGCGCACCTGCTGGCTCAGCGCCGACTGCACGACGAACAGATCGGCGGCCGCCTTGGTGAAACTGCCGAGCTCGGCCACGGCGACCACATAGCGCAACTGCTGAAGGTTCATCCGATCAATCACTCTCGATGATGAATACGATCATATTTATACCTTGGACTGGATAGTTCGGGCGGCCCAGAATCATCGGCATGCCCACGCACCCCGATCTCCGACTCTCCCCGACGGCCCCGGTGCCGCTGCGCCCGCACGGCGGCCCGCGAGTCAACGATTGCTCGGATCCCGCTGTGCGCGAGCGCACTACCGGCGAGATCACGGCCCTGCCGTTCCTGGGAACGCTGACCTGCTCGGCCCACACCCTGACCGCGGGCGCGACGGAGGAACTGGTGCTGACCTACACCGTCGGCAGCTCCGGGATCGCCGACAGCGGATGGCTCAAGCTCTGCTTCCGGTACTACTCGGACTGGGACCTCCAGGTCGGTGACCCCGCCGGACGCGACTATGCCAGCGCGCGGCTGATACACCGCTCACTGATCGGCGGCGCGTCACCGGACAGCGCTGCCACCGCACAACGCCTGGACGTGCGCTACGACGTGAAGGGCGGCGAGCGCCCCTTCCAGAAATCCGTCCTCGTCCATGTGGTGGACGGGTACCTGCGGCCCGGTGATGTGATCGAAATCCGGCTCGGAGACCGGCGTTTCGGTGGTCCAGGTACGCGGGTGCAGACCTTCGTGGAGGATGCCTTCGCCTTCCATCTGTTCGTGGATCCGCTCGGCACCTCCCGCATGGCACACGCCGGCGCCTGCCGTCTCGCTATCGTGCCCGGCCCGCCCGAACGCCTGGTCGTGCACGGCCCCCGGCTGGTGCGCGCCGATGCCTGGGCGGTCGACCTGCACGCGCATCTGCAGGACCGCTGGGGCAACGCCTGCCGTGACCTGCCCGTCCGGCTGCGCGCCACCCGCGCGGACCGCACCGTCGCGACCGCGACCACGCCTGCGACGGGCTGGGCGCGCGCCACCCTCACCGTGCCGCCGGTCGGCGACATCGACGAGATCCTGGTGACGGCCGAATTCGACGGCGGCGCAGTCGCATCCGCGCGCTGCCACCTCGATACCATCGCCGACCTGCCGGCACCGCGCGCGTTCTTCGCCGACCTGCACGTGCACTCCGACGACACCGTCGGAACCCAGGACACCGCATGGAATCTCGCCTACGGACGCGAGATCGGCGCTTTGGATGTGCTCGGCTACACCGCCAACGACTTCCAGATCACCGACGAAACCTGGGACGAGGTGGTCGCCGCCTGCCGCCGCGCCGGGGAGGACGGCCGGTTCGTCTGCTATCCGGGTGTGGAATGGTGCGGCACCGCGGGCGTCGGCGGCGACCACAATGTCGTATTCCTCGGCGAGGACACCACTCTCGCCCGCTCGCTCAGCTGGCATGCGAACATGTCGAGCACCACGCCCGTGCCCGAAACCTGGCCCATCACCGAGCTGTACGCGGCCTACGACAAGGACCCCGACTCCTACTTGCTCATCCCGCACGTCGGCGGTCGGCGCGCCGTCCTCGACTGGCATCACCCGGAATTGGAGCGGCTGATCGAGGTCCACTCCACCTGGGGCTCGAGCCCCTGGTTCCTCGAGGACGCCCTCGCCCGCGGGCTGCGCCTGGGCGCCAGCGCCGCCAGCGACGAGCACCGCGGACGGCCCGGCAGCGGTGCGCCCGGCGCCAATATCTTCGGGGCGGCCGGCGGCCTGACCGGCGTGCTCGCACCCGAACTGACCGCCGCCGAGGTCGGCCGGACCCTGCGCGCCCGGCGCACCTGGGCCACCACCGGCGCCCGCGCCGTCGCCCTGCTGCGCTCCGGCGATCGGTGGATGGGTGACGATATCGTCTCCGCCGCAACCGAACTCGATGCCGAGTACGCCGTGTACGGCACCACCGGGTGGGAGGAGATACGGCTCTTCGACACCACCGGCGAGGTCTGGCGGCGCGACCTGCACGCCGAAACCGGCATGTCGGACACGCTCGTTCGCGTGCGCTGGGGCGGGGCCCGCCATCGCGATCGGTATCGCTGGGCGAGCTGGACCGGACGAATGCGGATCACCGGCACCGACGTCGTGGCCGCCGAGCCCTGGGCGGCCCTGCATCCCGAACAGCAGATCGTTGCAACCGGCGACGAGGTCACTTGGCACACAAAAACTTACGGCGCGGATATCGGCGTGGTCCTGACCCTCGGAGCGCTTGCCACCGCCCGCTTCGAGCTGGAGACGACCGTGCGCGAGGACGATCGGCGCGGCACGCTCGAGGTGACCGGTGCCGAGCTGATCCGGTCGGGCCACCGGGAACTCGCCATGGGCGGGCTCGATCTCCGGCTCCGGATCGAACGCCTCGCCGACCCGGCCGGGCTCCCGGTCAGCGTGCGCGGCGCCGTTACTCTCGCGGTGCCGCCGCGCGACAGTGCCGTCTACCTTCGCGCCCGCCAATTCGACGGCCACCAGGCGTGGACCAGTCCGCTGTTCCTCACGCGCACCGAAAACCTCTGAACCCCATGGCGATTCCCGCCCGCATCAGGCTGATCCGCCGCCTGCACATCGACCTGATGCGCATCACCACCGCATCGTGTGAGCCCTCCGGCACTCCTCCCCGATTCTCCGCACCGCGCGCCGAGACCGGCCGCGCGTCATCCTCAGAAGGCACACACACATGCATTCCCCCACCCTGGGCGCCGTCGGGCTCGTCATCGGGTTCTTCGTCGGCCTCACCGGCATGGGCGGCGGCGCCCTGCTGACCTCGGTGCTGGTCCTCGGCTTCGGCATCCCACCCCTGGCCGCCATCTCCAACGACCTGTTCGCCTCGCTCATCATGAAACCGTTCGCGGTCCCGGTTCACCTGCGCCGCAGAACAGTTCACTGGCGGCTGGCCGGGCTGCTCGCCCTCGGATCGGTCCCGTCGGCCTTCCTCGGCGCGGTCCTGGTCGGTGTGCTCGGCCACGCCGCGGCCGTCCAGAACAATCTGAAATTCGCCATCGGGGTCGGACTGACCCTGTCCGTCGTCTTCACCCTCGTACGCCAAGCGATCGAACGCGGACGGCAGAGCCCGCTCGCCACCGATGACCCGCCGCTGACGATCCGTCCCGTCCCGACCGTCCTGATCGGAGTCCTCGGCGGCCTGCTCGTCGGACTCACCTCCGTCGGCGCGGGCGCGGTCATGATGGCCGCACTGGTGATCGTCTACCCCACCCTGCGCCCCAACCAGCTGGTGGGCACCGACATCGTGCAGGCCATCCCCCTCGTCGCCGCCGCCACCCTCGGGCACCTGCTGTTCGGCGATGTTCGCCTCGCCCTCACCGGATCCCTTGTCCTGGGCGCGATCCCGGGCGTGATACTCGGCGCCCTCCTCTCCTCCTGCTCCCCCGCCGCGATCATCCGCCCCGCCTTCACCGCCGTCCTCACCGCCTCGGCCCTGGCCCTCCTCCACGCGACCATCACCGTCATCTCCCTCGCCGCGGCCTTCGCACTCACCGCCAGCGCCGTCCTCACCACCGCCAAGCCTCGAACAGCGGTGACGGCACAGCAGGTTTGCTGAAAACCAGACCAGCCATCTTGCAACCTTCACGAGATCGTGAAATCCAAAATCGTTACCAGCAAAGTGACAGCCATTCCGCCCCTTTTCCATGCTGAATCCGAACCGGTCATCTGTGCGAACCGGCAGGCTGCCGAGCGCATCAGGCCACCTGAGAAATAGCTACCTATCAGCACATACGCAAAAGGATGCGCACATTATGATGTGAAAATGACAGCGGCGGGGAAGCGCACGAAGAGAGGCACGAGAAAGGAACGAGGATCATGACCACACCCGAGCATGCGACGCACGCCGAGCACGACCACCATCACGGCGAAGGTTGCGGACATGTAGCTGTTCCACACAACGGCCACACCGACTACGTACACGACGGTCACCTGCACCGCGCACACGGCGATCACTACGACGAGTGCGAACCGACCGCGCACACCGCGCACGAAAGCCACGATCACGTCCACGGCGAGGACTGCGGCCACACCGCCGTGCCCCATGGCGACCACGTCGACTACATCCACGATGGGCACCGGCACGCACCCCACAACGGGCACTACGACGAACACTGATGATCCCGTTCGGCAGATGCGACGCGGCTTCAACGCGCCGCCTCACGAACGCCAGCCCTGTGGGTAAAGCAGTGGCAACCACGGCGTGCACGGCCATACCCTGCGTTCGTTATGAATCAGTACGAGATCCGCGCAGACTTCGACCGCGACACGATCGTCGTCTACCAGGCCTTCGACGAGGCCATCGCCTCCGCCGCTGTCGCAGCGCAACGCTTGGTCGAGCCCTTCTCACTCAATCGCATGACGTGGATCAAGCCGTCGTTCCGCTGGCTCATGCAGCGCAGCAACTGGGCCCGCAAGCCCGGTCAGGAACGCATTCTCGCCGTCCGGATCACCCGGGCGGGATGGGAAGAGGCCCTCACTCACGCAGTCCTCACCAGTCCCGAGCGGCGTGTCTACGCTGATGCCACAGCGTGGCGGGCGATGTTCAAGCACGCGCTCGTCCATGTCCAATGGGATCCGGAATACTCGATCCAGGGGGCGAAGCTCGACCACCGCAGCATTCAGGTCGGCTTGTCTCGAAACATCGTCGAACGCTACGTCAGCGACTGGACCGTAGAGATACGCGATTGCACTCCCCTCGTGCACCGGATCTCCGCACATCTGCGCGAGGGGCGGGCCGACCGCGCCAAGCGCCTCCTCCCTCCGGAGAAGCTCTATCCACTCGGCGAAGAACTAGCGAGAAGCCTTGGGGCCCTGTGACTTGCATTCGAGCACTGGTGGACGAATCCGGCGGCGCCGCGACCGAGTCAACTGTCCGAGGATTTCCGCTTCCTCGATCGCGTAACCGGAGTCGTAGACCAGACCGATCACGGTGTCGGCCACACGTTCGACGGTGATCATCGCGCCGGCGTAGGAGTAACCGGCCAGCACCGGGGTTGGGTCTGCGATTGTTTCCTTCGGCGGCACCGGCAGATTGGAGTTCACCGATGATCACAACGACGGACACGAAGAACGGCGTGCTGCGCGGGGCGGTCGAAGAGGGTGCCGTCGTGTTCCGGGGTGTGCCGTATGCGGAAGCCGATCGGTTCTGTGCGCCTGGACCGGTTCAGCCGTGGCGCGGGGAGTGGGACGCCACCCGGGACGGGCCGATCTGTCCGCAGTTGCCGTCGCGGCTGGAGGCGGTGATGGGCGTGCAGGAGGATCATGAACAATCCGAGAACTGCCTGAACCTGACGATCACCACTCCGGCGGTGGACGACTCGCTGCGACCGGTTCTGGTGTGGTTCCACGGCGGCGGGTTCGTCACCGGGGCAGGCAATTTGCGCTGGTACGGCGGGCATCGGCTCGCCAGCGAGGGCGATGTCGTGGTCGTGGGGGTCACCTATCGCATCGGAACGCTCGGGTACCTGCGTACGGCCGGGGCATCGGACGGGAATTTCGCTCCCGCCGACCAGCTCGCCGCATTGCAATGGGTTCACGAGAACATCGCGGCCTTCGGAGGCGATCCGGGTGCGGTGACGATCGCGGGTCAGTCCGCCGGGGCCCACAGTGTGCGTTGCCTGCTCGGAATGCCCCAGACCCGTGGGCTTTTCCACCGAGCCATCATTCAGAGCGACCCGACCGGCACGGTCGGGATCGGCAACGCCCGCATGGCGAACCGCGGCGGCCGGCGTTTCGTGAACCATCTCGGTAGCGACCCGCGTCAGGCATCGATCGCCTCGATTCTCGGCGCACAGGGCACGCTCATTGCCGAGTCCGGGGGCAGGCTGAAACTGATCCCCGCCTCGGGTCACATGACCGTTCCCGGCGTCGGCGTCATGCCCACCCAGGCGCAGTGGAACGCCGAGATCGACTCCCGTGCACAGGATCTGGACGTGATCATCGGCACCACAGCACAGGAGATGACCGCCTTCCATCGGCAGGTCCCATGGATACAGCGACTACGTGCGATTCCCGGTATCGGCCCGGCACTGGCCGATGCGATCGAACAGACGATCAGCGCCCTGATGTTCGGAATCCCGAGCCGCCGCTTGGCGCGCCGACTGAGCAAAGCCGGTGCCCGCGTATGGATGTACCGATTCGACTACCGCGCACCGGATTCCGGCTTCGGTGCCACACATTGCATCGAACTGCCGTTCGTCCTCGGCAGCGATGCCGCCTGGGCCGACGCGCCGATGCTCGCCGGAGCGGATCGACGCGAGCTCGACACCATCGGACGGCAGACGCGTGCCGCATGGCTGAGCTTCGTGCGCACCGGCGCCCCCGGCGCCGACCCCGAATGGTCGCCGTTCACCGCGCCCAAGCCCTGCGTCCGGCACCTGGGCGCAGCCGGCTGAGTCCGGTCAGCGGACGGTCGGCGTTCGGTCGCTGGATCGTGAACGGTCGCGAAATCGTCATGCAGATGTGTCGGTGCTTCGTATGTTCGTTCACCTGATGGTGACCGCGGCGCGACACGCTGGTGGCGGGTGCGCGGGCCCGCTGGCGGTGCCGTGCGCGGCCCGGGGCCGAATTCGGAATCCCGTGCGGCGCCCGCTCGCGGAGCGATCGCTGGACACCACGACAGCAGGATGTGCAGAACCCTTGGTAATCGACACGGTACGACACCGGCCGGCGGTGCAGAAGATCCCGCCACCGGTGAGGGCCGAATCCGCGCCGACGCGTGGTAGTGAGTACGCGGCCCTGTTGCGGCAGGTACGGCAGGCGGGTCTGCTCGACCGGCGAATGCGGTATTACGGGTGGAAAACCGCGTTCACCGCAACGGCTTTCGCGGCCGGATGGGCGGCAATGTGGGTGATCGGCGATTCGTGGTGGCAGCTGGGCACCGCGGTCTTCCTGGCCGCTGTATTCGCGCAGCTCGCGTTCCTCGGACATGATGCCGGGCACAAACAGATCTTCCGAACCCGCCGGGCCAACCATCTGTACGGGCTCATCGTCGGCAATCTCGCCACCGGGGTGAGCATCGGCTGGTGGACCAGCAATCACAACCGCCATCATGCGCACCCCAACACCGAGGGCGCGGACCCCGACGTCGCGGGAATCCTGGCCCATTCCGGCGAACGAGCGGTCACCGGAAAAGGCTGGCGGCGCTTCGTCTTCCGCTACCAGGCCTGGCTCTTCTTCCCGATGCTGTTCCTCGAGGCGGGCAGCCTGCACAACTCGAGCGTCCGCGCCGTGTTGAAATGGCCCATCCCACACCGTATCCGGGAGGGCGCGTTGCTCTCCGCACACGCGATCGCCTACCCGACCGCGGTCTTCCTGACGCTGTCACCGGTCAAGGCGCTGGTCTTCATCGCTGTCCAGCAGGGCCTGTTCGGCTTCTACATGGGCTGCACCTTCGCGCCCAATCACAAGGGCATGACCGTTCTCCCCGCGGGCGACAACACCGACTTCCTCCGCCGGCAAGTCCTGACCTCCCGGAACGTGCGCGGCGGGCCCCTGATCGATCTCGCGCTGGGCGGACTCAACTACCAGATCGAACACCACCTCTTCCCCTCCATGCCCCGACCCGCCCTCCGCAGCGCCCAACCCCTGGTCCGAGCCTGCTGCGCCGAACTCGCCATCCCCTACGCCGAGACCTCCCTCGTCGCCTCCTACAGCCAAGCCCTGCGCCACCTGAACACCGTCGCCCGCCACACCCGCTCCGGATAGCGCGGACCGATCCATCCAGCCGGCTTTCGGACGAGGCCCTGGCACGGCGGCAGGTTCGTGACTGCCGGCGGACACCGCGGGGTGACCGTGGCAGACAGCGCGCCTACCTCAGTGGTCGTGGTCGTCCTCGCCGTGCGGGTGGCCGTGGGCGAGCTCGTCCTCGCTGGCGTCGCGGATGTCGACGACCTTGACGGTGAAGTGCAAGCGCTGACCGGCCAGCGGATGGTTGGCGTCGATGGTCACCTCGTCGCCCTCGACCTGGCGGACGATGACGATCTGCGAATCGCCGTCCGGCGCCTCGGCGTGGAACTCCATTCCGGGCTCGAGCTCGTCCACGCCCTCGAACATGTCGCGGGGCACGGCGCTGACCAGTTCGGCCAGGTACTCACCGTAGGCGTCCTCGGGCTCCACCACGACGACCAGCTCGTCGCCGGTGCTCTTGCCCTCGAGGGCCTGCTCCAGGCCCGGCACGATGTTGTCCGCGCCGTGCAGGTACACCAGCGGCGCCTCGCCGACGGAAGTGTCCAACACCTCGCCGTCATCGGCCTTCAGCGTGTATTCGATGGAGACAACCTTGTCAGCGGCGATCGACATGGCGGTAACCCTTTCACAGAGGAATCCGGACCGCGCAAATGTATCCCGTCAACTTTCCGGCGCCTGCTCGGCGTGTCCGCCGGGCGCTCGCGGCCGCCCCTGCTAAGAACCCCATCGTGCCCGATGCATTTTGGCATTTCGTTGCCGCACTGTCCGTTTCCGCCACCGCAGTGGTCGCGCCCGCGACCGCACTCGCCGCACCACCGTCCACACCGGAATGCGCGACCACCCTGTCCGCCGCCGAGAACGACGAGATCGCCCGGCTCGCCGACACCGACACGCTCACCGGCGACGACGAACTCGCACGGCTCGAGGACGCCGTGTCCCGCGACCACCTGATCACCCAGATCCTCGAGCAGCACGCGGACCGCCGGGGCAGCTTCGCCACCGGTCTGGACGTCGTCGAGCAGCAGGCCGTGCTGCCCCTGCAGCGCGATCCGCAGGCGTTCGCCGACTCGGAGTACGCGCACCGGATCAGCTTCGATCTGCTGCGCCGGTTCCTCGACAATGTGCATGCCGAGTTCGGCGGCGGCACGCCGGAACCGCACTGGGCCAACTACTTCGCGCTCGCCGCAGACTGCGCGGCCTCGGCCGGCCGGGTCGCGCTCGCCGGCTACAACGCGCATCTGATCGTCGATCTGCCGCGGGCGGTCGCCGAGGCCGGATCGACACCGGCCGACGCCGGTGACTACTTCAAGATCGTGGCCAGCATCGCCCAGACCGGCGATGTCATCACCGAGCGGACCGACCGGATCTACCACGCGAACATGGGCCCGCTGTGGCGGTTCTACTTCTTCGGCGAAGGACTCGATCAGGTGCTCGGCCAGGGCGTCGCCACCAAGCCGCTGCTGGTCGCCGCCGACCTCGGGGCCAATGTGACGATCTTCGCCAACGGGCTCGCCCTCGCGAATCCCGCACTGACGACGGTGACGGCCGCGGAGATCGAGCTGGAGCGACAGACCACGGAACGCGCGTTCGACATCCTGGCCCGGCTCAACGGAATCTGAGATCGCATCGGGAGGCGAAAGCCACTGCCCGGCAGCGGCTTTCGACTGGCTCGCGCTATCGGCTCACTAGGCCGAGAGGCTGCTGAGGAGTCCCGCGAGGGGGTTGGACGCGGAGGAGCCGGAGCCGCCACCCGACGGGGTGCAATCGACGACGTTCACGGTGGTGGTCTTGGTGCTGACCACCTCCTGCGTCGCCTTGAGCGTGTGGGAACCGGTGGTGGTGGGCGTCCAGCTGAAGGTGGCCTGGCTGTTGGACACCTTGGAGTTGCCGACCTGGGTGTCGTTGTCGGTCAGCGACACGTCGAACAGGAACGAGGTCGCGGTGACGGCGACGGTGACGGTGGTGGCCTGGTTGACGCAGACCTGGCTGCCGCTGACCGTGATTCCGGTGACCAGCGCGCTCGCATCGGGGGCGGTCAGGGCGGCGACGGCGGCCGCGGCGCCGAACGCCGTCGCGCCGATTCCGGCTCGGCGGGAATTCTTCATGGTTGTGCTCCTCACGTATCGCTCACGACAGCGTGAGCAATGAGAAACGATAGCGCTTCACTGTTGCGATCGAAGCGGATTGCCCGAGACCCACTTCGCCGTCGCCACTGCCGATTCGGCGGCGCTGGCAGAATCCGGGGCATGGCCCAATCTTCGGTTTCGACCACGTCGCCGGCGGTCGGCCGGGCGCTCGACATCCTCGTCCGATTGGCCCAGGGTCCGGGCCCGGTCCGGGCCGCGGCGCTCGCCCGCGATCTGGGGCTGCCGCGCTCGTCGGTCTACCACATCCTGTCGGTGCTCGTGGACCGCGGATTCGTGGTGTACGTGCCGGGCGAACAGGCCTACGGACTGGGCGTGACATCCTTCGAGATCGGTTCGGCCTACCTGCGCCACGAACCGCTGGAACGGCTGGCTCAGCCGATTCTGCACCAGCTGGCCAGACAGCTCGGGCAGGCCGTGCATCTGGGCATCCTGCACGGCAACGAGACCGTCTACCTGCTCAAGGAACGCCCCGGCTCCGGTCCGGCCGCGGAGGTCTCGCTGATCACCGATATCGGGGTTCGGCTGCCGTCGCATCTGACCGCGAACGGGCGGGCGATTCTCGCCTCGCTGCCCGATGCCCAGGTAAAAGCCTTGTACGCCAAGCGTTCCGACTTCATCACCCGCACCGGGCGCGGACCCCGGACCTTGACCGAGCTGCGCCGGGACCTGGAACAGATCCGCGCCCGCGGCTGGGCCGAGGAGGTGGAACTGGTGACGGCGGGCCTGCGGTCGGTCGGCACGGCGGTGTTCGACCACAACAGCCGTCCGGTCGCGGCCCTCAGCACCACGTGGCGCACGCTGTCCTATCCCGAGCCGGAGGTGGTGGGCCAGGCTCTGCGGTGGGGTGCGGAGCGCCTGACCTCGCGAATCGCGGGGCAGGCACCGGTGGCGCGGTGACTCGGCACCCCTGCTTGTGAGGCCCCTCACAGCAGTTGTATGTTGCTGTATATACAACCGCCGCAACGGGGAGATTTCCGACAATGACGCAGGACTGGGACGACGACCTCTACGCACGTATGGCAGACCACACCCTGGCGAAGGCGTACTCCCGGTCCCTGCCCGAGTGGTACAAACACGATTTCGACCCCGCCCGGGCCGCCGCCGACATCGCCCGCATCGAAACGCTGCACCCCGACTCGTGCGACGTGGCCCTGCACCCACCCACCGGACGGGCGCGCGGGCGGTTGCGGCTCACGCTCTACATCGCCGGCGCGGCCGTCTCGCTCAGCCGCATCCTGCCGGTCATCCAGTCCCTCGGCGTGGAAGTCCTGGACGAACGCACCTACCCGGTCGACGATTCGGCCGGAAACCAATGCTGGATATACGACTTCGGCCTGGCCTTCGACAACGAACCGGCACCCGACGACGGCACGCACGCCCGCTTCACCGAAGCCTTCGCCGCCGCCTGGCGGGGCGACGCCGAGAGCGACACCTTCAACCGCCTGGTGCTGGGCGCGGGATTGGCCTGGCGTCCGGTATCGGTACTGCGGGCGTACGCGAAGTACCTGCGGCAGAGCGGATTCCCGTACAGCCCGGAACGGATCGCGGAAGTCCTGGCCGCACATCCCGAATCCGCGCGGCTGCTGACGCACCTGTTCCACGCGCGGTTCGCGCCGGACGGGCACTCCGCATCCGCCGAGGCCGATGTGACCGACCGGCTCGACGACGCCATCGGCCGGGTCGTCGGGCTCGAAGCGGACCGCATTCTGCGCGCCCTCACCACGCTGGTGCGAAACACGCTGCGCACCAACTACTTCGTGCGCGACGGCAATGCGACAGCACTGTCGATCAAGCTGGACCCGCAGCGAATCGACGAACTCCCCCATCCCAGGCCACGATTCGAGATCTTCGTCTACTCGCCCCGGGTCGAGGGTGTGCATCTGCGATTCGGCGCGGTGGCGCGCGGCGGCCTGCGCTGGTCGGACCGCAAGGAGGACCTGCGCACCGAGGTCCTCGGACTGGTCAAGGCACAGGCGGTGAAGAACGCCGTCATCGTGCCGGTCGGCGCCAAGGGCGGATTCGTCGTCAGACAACCCCCGCGGCCCACCGGCGACGACGCGGCCGACCGCGCCGCCCACCTGGCCGAGGGCATCGCTTGCTACCGGCAGTTCATCGCGGGCCTGCTCGACGTCACCGACAATATCGACGCGGCCACGGGCGCCGTGCTCCCGGCCCGCGACGTCGTCCGCCACGACGGCGACGACACCTACCTGGTGGTGGCCGCGGACAAGGGCACCGCGACCTTCTCCGATATCGCCAACGATGTCGCGGCCGGCTACGGCTTCTGGCTCGGCGACGCGTTCGCCTCGGGCGGGTCGGTCGGCTACGACCACAAGGCGATGGGTATCACCGCCCGCGGCGCGTGGGAGAGCGTCGAACGCCACTTCCACGAAATGGGCCGCGACACCGGCACCGCCGACTTCACGGTGGCCGGGATCGGCGATATGAGCGGCGACGTCTTCGGCAACGGCATGCTGCTCAGCGAGCACATCAGGCTGGTCGCCGCGTTCGACCACCGGCACATCTTCCTCGACCCGCAGCCGCGGGCAGCGGCCTCCTACGCCGAACGCCGGCGACTGTTCGAACTGCCCCGCTCGTCCTGGGCGGACTACGATCCCACCCTCATCAGCGCCGGCGGCGGGGTGTGGCCGCGATCGGCGAAATCGGTGCCCCTCAGTCCCGAAGTCCGTGCCGCCCTGGGGCTTCCGGAGTCGGTCACGGCGGCGCCTCCGAACGAGGTCATCCGCGCGATCCTGCGCGCACCCGTCGACCTGCTGTGGAACGGCGGGGTGGGTACCTACGTCAAGGCCGCCACCGAATCACACGCCGACGTCGGCGACAAGGCCAATGACGGCGTGCGGGTGAACGCCGCCGACGTGCGGGCCACCGTGGTCGGCGAGGGCGGCAACCTCGGATTCACCGCGCGCGGCCGGATCGAATACGCCTGCGGCGGAGGCAGAATCAACACCGACGCGCTGGACAACTCGGCCGGGGTCGACTGCTCCGACCACGAAGTGAACATCAAGATTCTGCTGGACGGCATGATGTCGGCGGGCCGGGTGGACCCGGCCGAGCGCGACGGGCTGCTGGCCGACATGACCGCCGAGGTCGGCCGGATCATCCTGCGGGACAACCGTTCCCAGAACCGGGTCCTGGGCGTGAGCCGGGCCGACGCGGCCGCCCGCATCGGCGTGCACGCCCGCATGATCGCGCAGCTGGAGACCCGGCGCGGACTGGTCCGGGCCCTGGAGGCACTGCCCGACGAGAACGAGCTCACCCGGCGCGCCGACAGCGGCCGCGGTCTGACCTCCCCGGAACTGGCGACCCTGCTGGCGCACGCCAAACTCGCGATCAAGGACGAACTGCTCGCCGGGGACCTGCCCGACGACCCCGCGATGCACGATCATCTGCTCGCCTACTTCCCCGCGTCACTGCGAGAACGTTTCGGCGACAGCGTGTCCGAGCACCCGCTGCACCGCGAGATCGTGGCGACGCAGCTCGCCAACGATGTGATCGACCACGGCGGAATCAGTGTCGTCTTCCGGCTGGCCGAGGACTCCGCGGCGGGCGGGCCGGACGTGGTGCGCGCCTATCTCGTCGCCACCCGTGTCTTCGGACTGCACCGCCTCTGGGACGACATCGCCGCCAGCGGACTGCCGGCGGCGGTGACCAACGGGCTCGTCCGCACCACGCAGCGGGTGCTCGACCGGGCGGTGCGCTGGCTGCTGGCCAACCGCCCGCAGCCACTCGACATCGCCACCGAGACAGCCAGATTCGCCCCGCGACTGGCGGCACACGCCCATCTGGTCCCGGAATGGCTGCGCGACCGTGAACTGGCGGACCTGCACGGCCGCATCGCCGACTCGATCGACGCCGGGGTGCCGCACGAGCTGGCCGCCCGGGTGCACCTGCTGCTCGACCAGTTCGGTTTGCTCGACATCATCGAGGTCGCCGACGCGGGCGGTCACGAGGTGGCCGACGTGGCCGGGCTGTACTACGCGCTGAGCCAGCATCTGGGCACAGTGCGCCTGCTGCAATCGGTTTCGCGACTGTCCACCGAGGACCGCTGGGGTTCGATGGCCCGCCTGGCCCTGCGCGACGACCTGTACGGATCCCTGCGCCTGCTGTGCCTGGCGCTGCTGGCGGACCGGCCCGATCCGGCCGAGCCGCCCGCCGATACCATCGCCCGGTGGGCGACCTGCAACGCCACCCGCATCCACCGGACCAGCTCCACCCTCACCGAAATCCTCGAGAGCCCGGCCGCCGATGTGGCCGCCATGTCCGTGGCGGTGCGTCAGATCCGCGGCCTGGTCCGCACCGGGTAACCCGTCAGGAAGTCTGCGCGTCGAAGGTTCCCGCGAGCCGGTAGCGGGAACCGGGATGCAGCAGCCGTGCCGAACTGACCAGCCGATCCTCCGACCACGTACGACGGCGGATCAGCAGACACGGCTCCGACTCGGCGAGCCCGAGCAGGGCGCACTCGTCGGGGGTCGGCAGCACCGCCTCCACCACATGTTCGCCACGACCGAGCGGAGCCACCGACACCAGGTAGGTGTTGGGTGTCGTGGTCGTGAAATCCTGTTCCAGATAGCGCGGCGCGAACTCGGGATTCACGAAGCGATCCTCCAGCTGGATCGGCAGTCCATCCTCGAAATGCACCAGCTTCGAATGGAATACGGGGCTGCCCTCGGCGACGCCGAGATCCTGCGCGATCACCGAATCCGCCGGTCGCTGCTCCAGCGACACCACCTCGGCCCGATGCCGGTGGCCCCGGTCCCCGATCTCGTCGGCGATATTGCGCACCTCGACCAGCGCCGAACTGACCTTCCGCTCGGCCACGAAGGTGCCGACACCGGTCAGCCGGACCACCAGACCGTCGGCGCTCAGCTCCCGCAGCGCGCGATTGATCGTCATGCGCGACAGTCCCAGCGCACCGACCAGCTGATTCTCCGACGGCAGCAGCTCGCCCTCCCGCCAGCGCCCCGAGACGATCTGCTCGGTGATCAGATCCTTGACGCGCTGATACGCCGGGGCTGCTCCACGGCCGCGAGCCCGATACAGCGACGCGATATCCACCTCGTCCATCGCCACATTCGTCACCTGTTCCACATCCTGCCCATCGGTGGACACCCGCCGGTTCGGGCCCAAGTGTATCGGCGCGCCGGGGCCGCCCCGCAGCGGTCAGGTGTCTCGGATCCGAGAATCTCTCGCGCCGACGCTGTTCCAGGCATCGAATCCGGGGTGTTATGGGCGTCACGATCAGCCCATACACAGGAGTCCCGATGACCACCAACCCCACGTCCGGCCCCCGCCCGGTCCGTGCGCCGCGCGGCACCGAACTGAACTGCCTCGGCTGGCAGCAGGAGGGCGCCCTGCGCATGCTGATGAACAACCTCGACCCCGAGGTCGCCGAGCGACCCGACGATCTGGTCGTCTACGGCGGCACCGGCCGCGCCGCCCGCAGCTGGGATGCCTACGACGCCATCGTGCGCACGCTGACCACCCTGAAAGACGATGAGACGCTGCTGGTTCAGTCCGGCAAGCCGGTCGGCGTGATGCGCACCAGCGAATGGGCGCCGCGCGTCCTGCTGGCCAACTCCAACCTCGTTGGCGACTGGGCCAACTGGGAGCAGTTCCGCAAGCTGGAGGCCGAGGGCCTCATGATGTACGGCCAGATGACCGCGGGCTCGTGGATCTACATCGGCAGCCAGGGCATCCTCCAGGGCACCTACGAGACCTTCGGCGCGGTGGCGCGCAAGCGTTTCGGCGGCACCCTAGCGGGCACCATCACCCTGACCGCCGGCGTCGGCGGCATGGGCGGCGCGCAGCCGCTCGCGGTGACCATGAACGACGGCGTGGCGCTGTGCGTCGACGTCGACGTCACCCGCATCGATCGCCGCATCGCGCACGGCTACCTCGACACCAAGGCCGAAAGCCTCGAAGCCGCACTGGAACTGGCCGTCCAGCAGCGCGACGCGCGGCAACCGCTGTCCATCGGCGTGGTCGGCAATGCCGCGGAGATCTTCCCGCGCCTGCTCGCCATGGGCGCGCCGATCGACATCGTGACCGACCAGACCTCGGCCCACGACCCGCTGTCCTACCTGCCGATCGGCGTCGACGTGGCCGACTGGCACCGCCGCGCCGCCGAGGACCCCGCCTGGTTCACCACCGAGGCCCGCAAGTCCATGGCCGCCCACGTCGAGGCCATGGTCGGCTTCCAGGACGCCGGCGCCGAGGTGTTCGACTACGGCAACTCCATCCGCGACGAGGCCCGCAAGGGCGGCTACGAGCGGGCCTTCGAATTCCCGGGATTCGTGCCCGCCTACATCCGGCCGCTGTTCGAAGAGGGCCTGGGCCCGTTCCGCTGGGCGGCCCTGTCCGGCGACCCGAAGGACATCGCCGCCACCGACCAGGCCATCCTCGAGCTGTTCCCGGAGAACGAGCACCTGAAGCGGTGGATCACCATGGCCGGGGAGAAGGTCCACTTCGAGGGCCTGCCCGCCCGCATCTGCTGGCTCGGCTACGGCGAACGCCACCGGGCGGGACTCAAGTTCAACGAGATGGTCGCCTCCGGAGAACTGTCCGCGCCGGTCGCCATCGGCCGTGACCACCTGGACTCCGGTTCCGTCGCCTCCCCCTATCGCGAGACCGAGGCCATGGCCGACGGCTCCGACGCCATCGCCGACTGGCCGCTGCTCAATGCCCTGGTCAACACCGCTTCCGGGGCATCATGGGTGTCGATCCACCACGGCGGCGGAGTGGGCATGGGCCGTTCCATCCACGCCGGGCAGGTGTGCATCGCCGACGGCACCGAACTGGCCGCCCGCAAGCTCGAGCGGGTGCTGTCCAACGATCCCGCCATGGGCGTGATCCGCCACGTCGACGCCGGCTACCAGCACGCGGCCGATGTCGCCGCCACGCGCGGCGTCCGAATCCCGATGCAGGAGAACTGAACTCACATGCACAACGAATCCGGGCAGTGGACGGTCATCGACAATATCGGCGCCCTGGTGACCAATGATCCCGAGATCGGCGCGGGCCCGCTCGGCGTGATCCGGGATGCCGCGGTGGTGCTCGGCGACGGCCTGATCCAGTGGGCCGGCCCGCGGACGCGCCTGCCCGAGGGCAGCGCCGGCACCCGGGTCGATCTGGAAGGTCGTGCCGCCCTGCCCGGATTCGTCGACAGCCATGCGCATCTGGTGTTCGGCGGTGAGCGGTCGAAGGAATTCGCGGCCCGCATGACGGGCGCGCCCTACAGCGCGGGCGGCATCCGGACGACCATCGCCGCGACCCGGGCGGCCACCGACACGGCGCTGAGCGCCAATGTCGCCCGGCTGGTCGCCGAGGCCCTGCGGAACGGAACCACCACGATCGAAACGAAGTCGGGCTACGGGCAGACCGTTGCCGACGAGTTGCGGAGCCTCGAGATCGCCGCCCGGCACACGGCGGAGACGACCCTGCTGGCGGCGCATGTCACGCCGCCGGAATTCGCCGGTCGCACCGACGATTACGTACGGCTGGTCATCGACGAGATGATTCCCGCGTGCGCCTCGCACGCCGGCTGGATCGACGTCTTCTGCGAGGAGGGCGCCTTCGACGCCGACCAGTCGCGTGCCGTGCTCGAGGCCGGTATCGCGGCCGGGCTCACGCCGCGGGTGCACGGCAACCAGCTCAGCTACGGCGCCGGCGTGCAGCTGGCGGCCGAGCTGGGCGCGGCCTCGGTCGATCACGTCACCTACACCACCGACGAGGACATCGAGGCGCTGGCGGCGAGCAGCACGGTCGCCACCCTGCTGCCGGGAGCCGACTTCTCCACGCGCAACAAATATCCCGACGCGCGGGCGCTGATCGACGCGGGCGTGACCGTCGCCCTGGCCGCCGACTGCAATCCGGGCACCTGCTACACCACGAGCATTCCGTTCTGCATCGCACTGGCCGTGCGCGAGATGCACATGAGCCCGGACGAAGCCGTGTGGGCGGCGACCGCGGGTGGCGCGGCGGCGTTGCGGCGCAACGACATCGGGCACATCCGGGTCGGCGCGCGGGCCGATCTGATCGCACTGGACGCACCCTCGCACCTGTACCTGGCATACCGGCCGGGAGTGGCGCTGGTGCGCGAGATCTGGAAGGACGGGCACCGGCTGTGACCGCTGTCGATCATCCGCCCGCCCCCTGGTCCGGCCGCGACGACGGCCCGGGCCCGGCACATCTGCGCTGGCACAGCGCGATGTCCCCGTTCACCCCCGAAACCCCGCCCGGGGCAAGCGTTCTGGTCGGATTCCGCAGCGATGAGGGGGTCCGCCGCAACAAGGGGCGGACCGGAGCTGCCGCCGGCCCGGCCGCCCTGCGGCAGGCACTGTCGTCCATGGCGCTACCCCGCCCGGCACGCGTCATGGACGCCGGTGACGTAGCGGTCGAGGACGGGGATCTCGAATCCGGTCAGCGACGGCTGGGCGCGGTGGTCACCGAATTGCTCGACGGCGGGCATTTCGTGACGGTGCTCGGCGGTGGGCACGAGGTGGCCTACGCCAGCTATCTCGGCATCGCCGCCGGGGCCGCGGTCGCGGCCGGTGCACGACTGGGCGTGCTCAACCTCGATGCCCATTTCGATCTGCGTGCCGACCCGACGCCCAGTTCCGGAACCCCGTTCCGGCAGATGGCCGAGGATGAGGCGGCAGCCGGGCGGGTGCTCAACTATGCGGTGCTCGGCATCTCGCAGCCGAGCAACACCGTGGCACTGTTCGACACGGCCGCGACGCTGGGAGTGCGCTATCGGCTCGACGAGGACTGCACCGTCGCGGATTCGCCCGGGGTGCGGGGTTTCGTCGAGGAGTTCCTGGGCACCGTCGATGTCGTGTATCTGACCATTGACCTGGATGTGCTCCCTGCACCGGTCGCGCCGGGCGTCAGCGCTCCGGCCGCGTACGGCGTGCCGCTCGAGGTGATCGAGCGGGTGTGTGACCTGGTTGCGGGCAGCGGCAAGCTGGCGCTGCTGGATGTGGCGGAGCTGAATCCGGAGCTCGATATCGACCACCGGACCGCGCGCACCGCCGCTCGGCTGATCCACCGGATCGTGACTCGGCGCGACGGCCAACTAGATTAGTTGCCGTTGTGTAACTACCCACTCTTGACACAGTTGTATAGACAGCCCTATACATATGTGAACGCACTCACAATCCCTGTCGGGCTGCGTTATGAACAACACCAGGGAGTCCGATCCGTGAAAGACATCTCCTCGACCCTGACCCGGGGTCTGACCGCCCGCCACATCCGATTCATCGCACTCGGTTCGGCCATCGGCACCGGCCTCTTCTACGGGTCGGCCGAGGCGATCAAACAGGCCGGCCCTTCGGTGCTGCTGGCCTACCTGATCGGCGGCGCCATCATCTTCATCGTGCTGCGGGCGCTGGGCGAAATGGCGGTCCGCAACCCGGTGTCCGGGTCGTTCGGTGAGTACGCCAGCCAGCACATCGGTCCACTGGCCGGGTTCATGACCGGCTGGACCTACATCTTCGAGATGGTCATCGTGCTGCTGGCCGACACCACCGCCTTCGGTGTCTACATGGGGTTCTGGTTCCCGGATGTCCCCCGGTGGATCTGGGTGCTGGCGATCGTCTTCTTCATCGGCGCGATCAACCTGCTCAACGTCAAGGTGTTCGGCGAGCTCGAGTTCTGGTTCAGCCTGATCAAGGTGGTCGCGATCATCGCCATGATCGCGGGCGGAACCGCCGTGCTGATCTGGGGATTCGGCATCCATGACACCAGCACCGGCCTGTCCAACCTGCACGCCGAAGGCGGATTCTTCGCCAACGGCGTGGGCGGCTTCCTCGGGTGCTTCGCGATCGTCATGTTCGCGTTCGGCGGTTCGGAGATCATCGGCGTCACCGCGGGCGAGGCGGAGAATCCCGAGCGGACGATTCCGCGGGCGATCAACACCGTCCCCGCACGGATCATGCTGTTCTACGTCCTGACCCTGACCGTGATCATGGCGGTCACGCCGTGGAACCAGATCGGCGACGAGGGCAGCCCGTTCGTGCAGATCTTCAAGAGCCTGGGCCTGGGGTCCGCGGCGACCGTGCTGAACGTCGTGGTGATCACGGCCGCGCTGTCGGCCATCAACAGCAATATCTTCGGCGCGGGCCGGATGATGTACGGCATGGCCCTGCGCGGGCAGGCCCCGGCCGTGATGCGGCGGGTCTCCCGCAACGGTGTGCCGTGGATGACGGTCGTGATCATGGTGTCGGCCCTGCTGGTCGGCGTGATGCTCAACTACCTGATCCCGGACCGGGTCTTCGTGGTCATCGCCTCCATCGCCACCTTCGCCACGGTCTTCGTCTGGCTGATGATCCTGGTGTCCCACTTCCGCTCGCGCCGGCAGATGAGCGTGGAAGAGGCTGCCGCGCTGAAGTTCCCGGTGCCGCTGTGGCCGTACCTGCCGATCTTCGCCATCGCGGGCCTGGCCTTCGTGATCGTGCTGCTCGCCTTCGACGCCGACACCCGGGTGGCGCTCGTCGTCGGAGCCGTGTGGCTGGTCCTGCTCGCCGCGGCCTACCGGCTGTGGTGCCGGCCCGCAACGCAACCCGCACCGGTGGCTCTCACGGACCCGGCGCCCGAAATCGCTCTTCCCTGACCGCACAGCTCTTCCTGAGCGCAGAACTCTTCCCTGACCGCAGATTGGATTGGACAACAACACGATGAACGCGAACACCCTCAGACTTTCCGAGCAGCACGCCGCGGCGGCATCCGACACCGAAGTCGTCGTCGGCGTCGGCGCCCTCACCTCCGAGGACGTGGTCCGGGTCGCCCGTGGCAATGCCACCGTGCGGCTGTCGGAGGACGCGCTCACCGTGATCGCGGCGAGCCGCACACGGATCGAGGCGCTGGCGGCCGAACCGAAGCCGGTCTATGGCGTATCGACCGGTTTCGGCGCCCTGGCCACCCGGCACATTCCGCTGGAACTGCGAACTCAGTTGCAACGCAGCCTGGTTCGCTCGCACGCGGCCGGTTCGGGGCCCGAGGTCGAGCGTGAGGTGATCCGTGCCCTCATGCTGCTGCGGCTGTCCACGCTGGCGACCGGCCGGACCGGCGTGCGCGTGGAAGTCGCCCGGGCGTACGCCGCGCTGCTGTCGGCGGGGATCACGCCGGTCGTGCACGAGTACGGCAGCCTCGGTTGTTCCGGCGATCTGGCTCCCCTGTCGCACGTCGCCCTCGCGGTGATGGGTGAGGGCATGGTCCGCGATGCGGACGGCACGCTCATGCCGGCCGCGCAGGCGCTGGCCGCGGCCGGCCTCGAGCCGGTGGTGTTCGCGGAGAAGGAGGGCCTGGCGCTGATCAACGGCACCGACGGCATGCTCGGCATGCTCGTGCTGGCCTGCCACGACCTGCGCCGGCTCTTCCGCCTGGCCGACGTGACCGCGTCGATGAGCGTCGAGGGCCTGCTCGGCACCGACAAGGTGTTCGCCGCCGACCTGCAGGCCCTGCGCCCGCAGCCGGGTCAGGCGCTCGCTGCCTCGAATATGGTTCGGCTGCTGCAGGGTTCGGGCATCGTGGCCAGCCACGCGACCCCCGACTGCACGGTGGTGCAGGACGCCTACTCGCTGCGCTGTGCCCCGCAGGTCGCGGGCGGCGCGCGCGACACCCTCGCGCACGCCGAACGGATCGCGTCCTACGAATTGTCCAGTGCCGTGGACAATCCGGTGGTCACCCTCGACGGCCGGGTGGAGTCCAACGGCAACTTCCACGGCGCGCCCGTGGCCTACGTGCTGGACTTCCTGGCCATCGTCGTCGCCGATGTGGCCAGCATCAGCGAGCGCCGCACCGACCGCTTCCTGGACCGGGCCCGCAACCACGGCCTGCCGCCGTTCCTGGCCGACGATCCCGGCGTCGACAGCGGCCACATGATCGCCCAGTACACCCAGGCCGCGATCGTCTCCGAGCTCAAGCGCCTGGCCGCGCCCGCGAGCGTGGACTCGATCCCCTCCTCGGCGATGCAGGAGGACCACGTGTCGATGGGCTGGTCCGCGGCTCGCAAGCTGCGTCGCGCCATCGACGGCCTGACCCGTGTGCTGGCCATCGAGGCCCTCACCGCGGCCCGTGCCCTGGATCTGCGGGCTCCGCTGGAACCGTCCCCCGCGACCGCCGCGGTCCGCGACCGGATTCGTGTGGTGGTCGAGGGACCGGGCGCCGACCGCTACCTGGCACCGGAGATCGAAGCGGTCGTGCAGCTGGCGGCCTCGGGCGAGTTGCTGGCCGGCGCCGAATCCGTGGTGGGCCCGCTGTCCTGAGCGCGGGGTTACCCGCCGAGCAGGCCCTTGGCGATGTGGGTGACCTGAATTTCGTTGCTGCCCGCGTAGATCATGAGCGACTTGGCGTCGCGGGCGAGCTGCTCCACCTTGTACTCGGCCATGTAGCCGTTGCCGCCGAAGAGCTGCACGGCCTCCATGGCGACCTCGGTGGCCGCGCGCGAGGAGTACAGCTTCATGGCCGAGGCCTCGGCGAGGGAGACCTTCTCGCCCGCGGCGGTGCGCTCGATGGCGTTGAACACCATGTTCTGCACATTGATTCGCGCGATCTCCATCTCGGCCAGCTTGAGCTGGATGAGCTGGAACTGGGCGATCTCCTTGCCCCACAGCTTGCGCGACTTGGCGTAATCGACACTGAGCCGGTGGCATTCGTTGATGATGCCCAGCGCCAGCGAGGCGATGCCGATGCGCTCGGCGGCGAAAGACTCCTTGGCACTGTCCTTTCCGTCGCCCTTGGCCGGATTCTCGGTTTCGCCGAGCAGCCGGTCGGGGGTGATGCGGACATTGTCGAAGAACAGTTCGCCGGTGGGCGAGGAGTTCATGCCCATCTTCTTGAAGGCGGCGCTCTGGGTGAAGCCCGGCATGCCCTTGTCGAGCACGAAGGTGAGCACCTTGCGGTCGCGACGGTCGGTGCCGTCCTCCTCGTCGAGCTTGGCGTAGACGACGGTGACGTCCGCGTACGGGCCGTTGGTGATGAAGGTCTTCCGGCCGTTGAGGATGTAGTCCTCGCCGTCGCGGCGGACGTAGGACTTCATGCCGCCGAAAGCGTCCGAGCCCGAATCGGGTTCGGTGATGGCCCAGGCGCCGACCTTCTCGAAGGTGACCAGCTCGGGCAGCCAGCGCTTCTTCTGTGCCAGGGTGCCGCGGCTGCGAATGGTGCCGACGGTGAGGCCGAGGCTCACGCCCATCGAGGCCACCAGGCCCAGGCTGATGCCGGCCAGCTCACTGTTCAGGATCACGCCCATGCTGCCGGATCCGCTGAACCCACCGCCGGACTTGCCCGGCTTGTTCTCGGCGCCACCCTCTTCCCGCGCGAAGGCCTTCTCCAGCCCTTCGCGAGCCAACTCGTCCAGTCCGAAGGTCGCGTACAGCTTGCGAATGGTGTCGAAGGGCGGCAGCGCACCACTTTCCAGCTGCTCGACGTTGGGCTTGATCTCCTTGTCGATGAATCCGCGCAGGGCATCGCGGAACATCAGGTCTTCGTCGGACCACTGGTACATGAAGTGAACTCCCGAGGGCTCGCCGGAACGGTTACCCTCGAATATAGAACACGTTCTATTTTGGCCGCCGGTGAGATCAGCCCGGCAGCTCGGCGGGCGGGTTGGGTGTGGTGATGGCCGCGGCCGCAGCCGCCGTGAGAGTGACATCGCCCGATTCGAGATAGCGCACGACCGCCGCGTCGACGGGCGAATTGCCGCGACCGAACGAGCCGTGGTCGGTGCCATCCACCCAGACCAGGGTGCCGTTCAGGGCGGCGGCCATGGCCGGACCGCCCGCGGCGGGGGTGGCGGTGTCGCGGGTGCTCTGCAGCACCAGCGGACGGGTCGCCAGGCCGGTGCCGTCGACACGGATGCGGTCGGACGAGGCGGGCCAGGCTCCGCAGAACGCGCCGGAAGCCTGCAGCCGGGAGAAGAAGGCGAAAATGCTCGCGCCGGAGACGAAGTCACCGATCGCGGCCGGGACCGCGGCCGGGTCCGGGGTTCCGGTGTCCTCGTTGCAGGTGATCGCGTCGTACATCCACTGGCCGGTCGGATCCAAGGCGGTCCGATTGGTCAGGTAGGTGAGGAATTCGGTGTGTTGCGGGTCGGCGCGGTACCGGCGCATCCCCTCGGCGAGATCCGGCCACAGGTTGCGCGAGTACACCGCGGTCGAGGCGGCGGCATAGGTCGGACTGGTCGTGCCGCTCGGATGCCGCACGGTCTGCACCAGATTCGCGATGCGCCCGGAGACCTCGTCCGCAGCGGGCGTCCGTCCCGGGACTGTGAGCGCACCGCCCGCACCGCCGAGCGCCGGATCGAGGCGGGCCAGCCAGCCGCCGCCCTGCGCGTCGACCTGCCGGACCCATTCGGCGGCAACGGCATTGCGTGTGGCGCCCAGGCCGTAGACGGAGTCGTTGCCGGCGATCCAATCGAACAGTTCGGTGAAGCCCGCCTCCCTGGCCCGCCAGCCCTGCGCGAATTGCTCCCGCCAATCCCACTGCGGGTTCACATTTCCGTCCACCACCAGGTGATCGACATGCGGGGCGAACAGGGTGGCGTACGCGGCGCCCAGGAATGTGCCGTACGAGCCGCCGTAGAAATCGATCCGGTCGGCGCCCAGGGCCCGCCGCGCCGAATCCAGGTCGCGCGCCAAGGTTTCGGTGGTGATGGTGCGCGGATAGCCGGGATCGGCGCTCTCGCACGCGGATCGGTCGGTCACCGGAATGACGACCATGGTGGTCGTCCTGCACTGCAGTGGCGTCGCCCACCGCAGCCCGCGCGGCTGCACCGCGATCTCATCGAACTCCCGATGCAGGTCGGGCACTGTCACGTTCCGGGGCGCCCAGAAACCCAGCGCGTCCGCACCCGGCCCGCCCTGGCCCGCGAACAGCACCCCGCGCTTGTGCACCGGATCGCTCGCCGGAATCCGGCTGATCGTGATGTCGATGCGCCGGCCGTCCGGCACTGCGTAATCCATCGGCACCGACAGGCCGGCGCACTCGGCATCGCCCGCCTTCGCCTCGGCCGGGCAAGGCCCCCACAGCAATTCGCTGCCCGGATCGGCGGCCGCCACCGGCGCGATCCCGGTGGCCATCACTCCGCAGGCGGCCGCGGCGGCCGTCCATAGCAACCACCGTGCCGAACGCACTCCACCCATCACTGCCCCTCCCCAAGGCGCGATCGAATCCGCCGCCACCCTACCTCGCATCGAACAACCATGTCCGGCACGGTGATTCCGCCGCACCGTGCCGCAGGCCGGACGGATCGGCCGGTTCGCGAGGTCCGGTCCGGGCAACCGGATCCGGGGCGCAGTGTGCGTGACAGGTTTGACTGTTGCGCGGGAAGTACAGCACCCTGTGCCGCTACGTGTGCTGCGGGCCGTCGAAAGCTCGCTCCGAAAATCGGAGCAGGGTGAGTGAGGGGCGCAGCGCGCGCACGACCGGGGCACTCGCGACCCGGCGCAGCAGTGGGGAGGCCCATCGGCCCCGGCCGGGCGGCGGGATGAGGTCCTCGGACGCAACGACTCCCGGAATTCGAGTGGGCAGCCGGCGCGCCTGACGGAGGGACTGGCTGGACGGCATCGGTGGGGCGGTATAGCGGTTGCTGAGGCGCACCCTGCCCTTCGTCGTCAGCGCGCTGAATACGCGTGGGATGGAATCGTAGAGGAGTATGCCGCCGGGGAAGTGTGCGGCCAGGTCCGCGATCAGCAGGTGGACCTCGGCAGGCGGGAGGTACATGAACAGGCCTTCGGCGGTGACCACCGCGGGGCCGGACGGCACTTCGTCGAGCCAGGACCGGTCGAGCACCGAGCGGGCCAGGCGGGTGATCGCCGGGGCCGGAGGTAGCAGTCGCTGCTGGGCGGCAACCATTTCCGGCAGGTCGAGGGAGAACCAGGCGGCCGCGGGTTCGCCCAGACGCCAGTACGTTGTTTGCAGCCCCTCGCCGAGTG
Organism: Nocardia sp. NPDC004123; assembly: GCF_053603795.1. Taxonomy (NCBI): domain Bacteria; kingdom Bacillati; phylum Actinomycetota; class Actinomycetes; order Mycobacteriales; family Nocardiaceae; genus Nocardia; species Nocardia sp. NPDC004123. Next base: position 181,084 of record NZ_JBSGGG010000018.1, on the reverse strand, counting down.
CGACCACCGGCCCACCGGGGTGGGTGGCGAGGAAGTCGGCGATGATCTCGTCGATCACCATCGCGCGCAACGAGTGGACCTGGCTGGGTGGCCCGAATCGCTCGAAGTCCTCCCCGGCCAGTGCACGGTAGAGCCGCACCGCCTCGTCGTCGGCGTAGCCGGAATCCGAGCGTAGCGCCTCCTCGGCCCGGTTGCGCAGCGTCCACAACGCCGTCTCGGGCACGCCCGTCAGTTCGGCTTGGGTCATCTGCCTTCCCTTCCCACCGTGCGTGTTTCGCAATGAAGGCCGAGCGGGGGTGCCGTGATTGGCGGCAGTGGCCGAATCAGCTCGGCGGCTGCGCGTAAATTGTTGCCGGAAACAGTCATACGTGCACTATCCCTGCCGAGGTGTGTCGGTGGATTGAACAAATGTTCCCGGCGAGGACTGAGCGGCTAAAGGCCCTCGGGCTCAGCGTCATCCGAGGCGGGCGGCGCGCCGTCGCCGCCTCGGACGGTCCAGAGGAGGCCGTCGAGTTCGTCGGGTTTGATGAGGACGTCTCGGGCCTTGGAGCCTTCCGACGGGCCTACGACGCCACGGGTTTCCATCAGGTCCATGAGGCGGCCGGCCTTGGCGAAGCCGACGCGGAGTTTGCGTTGCAGCATGGAGGTGGATCCGAATTGGGAGGTGACGACCAGTTCGATGGCCTGCAGGAGGAGGTCGAGGTCGTCGCCGATGTCGGGGTCGACGTCCTTCTTCTCGCCGGCCTTGGCGGCGGTGACGCCCTCCTGGTAGTCGGGTTCGGCCTGGGTCTTGGCGAAGTCGACGACGGCGGCGATCTCCTCGTCGGAGATGAAGGCGCCCTGCAGACGGGTCGGTTTGCTTGCGCCCATGGGCAGGAACAGGCCGTCGCCCATGCCGATGAGCTTCTCCGCGCCCGGCTGGTCCAGGATGACGCGCGAGTCGGTCAGCGACGAGGTCGCGAAGGCCAGGCGGGACGGGACATTCGTCTTGATCAGACCGGTGACCACGTCCACCGAGGGCCGCTGGGTGGCCAGCACCAGGTGAATGCCTGCGGCACGGGCCTTCTGGGTGATGCGGACGATGGCGTCCTCGACGTCACGCGGCGCGGTCATCATGAGGTCGGCGAGCTCGTCCACGATGGCCAGGATGTACGGGTAAGGGCGGTAGACCCTTTCGCTGCCCAGCGGCGCGGTGATCTGGCCGGACTTCACCTTCCGGTTGAAGTCGTCGATATGGCGGACCTTGTTGGCCTGCATGTCCTGATACCGCTGCTCCATCTCCTCCACCAGCCAGGCCAGCGCCGCCGCGGCCTTCTTGGGCTGGGTGATGATGGGGGTGATCAGGTGCGGAATGCCCTCGTAGGGCGTCAGTTCCACCATCTTGGGGTCGATGAGGATCATGCGGACCTCATCGGGGGTGGCCCGGCACAGCAGCGAGACCAGCATGGAGTTGACGAAGCTCGACTTACCCGAACCGGTCGAACCGGCCACCAGCAGATGCGGCATCTTGGCCAGGTTGGCCGCCACGAACTCGCCCTCGATGTTCTTGCCCAGACCGATCACCAGCGGATGATGGTCGTTGTGGGTGCTCGAGGCCTTCAGTACGTCGGCCAGGCGCACCAGTTCGCGGTCCGCGTTCGGCACCTCGATGCCGACGGCCGACTTGCCCGGAATCGGCGCCAGCAGACGGACATTCTCGGTCGCCACCGCGTAGGCGATATTGCGGGCCAGGGCGGTGATCTTCTCGACCTTCACGCCGGGGCCCAGCTCCACCTCGTAGCGGGTGACCGTCGGGCCGCGCACGAAACCGGTGACCGCGGCGTCGATCTTGAACTGCACCAGCACCTCGGTGATGGCCTCGATCATGGATTCGTTGGCCGCACTGCGCTTCTTCGGCGGCTCGCCGTCGGTGAGCAGCGACAGCGACGGCAGCGTGTAATCGCCGTCCACCTCACGGTCGGTGACGAACTCCAGCTGCTGCGGCTCCGGCGGCGGCGGGGTCTGATCGACGACCTTCGCGATGGCCTTGCGCGGCTTGGGCTTCGGCTTCTCCTCCGGCGCGGCGATGTCCTTGGCGTCCTGCAGCGGCGGCTCGCCGATGATCTCGGTGACCGCGTCGGAACCTGAGAACTCGTCGGTCGGATAGTTCTCCGACGGCGTACGGCCGCGGCGCTTGCGCACCTCGGGCCGGTGCATCGGGAAGCCGTCGGCGTCATAGCCGTCGGGGTCGTAGAGGCCGCGTTCCTCGGAGTAGCTCTCGTATTCGTCGCCGCCCGCGCCGGTGCCGAAGATCTCCCGCAGCCGGGCGGGCACATCCCGCACCTGGGTGCCGGTGATCAGCAGCAGCCCGAAACCGATGGCCAGCATGAGCAATGGCACCGCCAGGAAGGCGCTCAGCCCCTGACCCAGCGGACCACCCACCACGTAGCCGACGAATCCGGCGGCGTGCGCGCGACCGTGCGCGTCGGACGGCGAACCCGCCGCCAGATGCCACAGACCCAGCACCGGCAGCCCGGCCAGCAGACCGCCCAGCACCAGCCGGGGCCGGATCTCCGGCTGCGGCTCGGTCCGCATCAGAATCACCGCGATGGCCACCGCCACGAACGGCAGTGCCGCCGAAGCGGATCCGGCCACCGCGCGCACCACGGCATCCACCCAGTGCCCGACCGGACCGCCCGCCGACATCCACACGGCCGCCGCGATCACGAAGGCGAAAGCCACCAGCCCCAGCGCGATCCCGTCGCGCCGATGCCCGTGCTCGATCTCCCCGGCCCGGCTGACCGCCCGCGTCGTCGCGCCCAGCCCCCGCGCCATCATGGTCCAGCCGCTGGTGACGCCCCGCCGAACCACCGCCAGCGGTGCGGTATTCGACCCGCGCCGCGGAGCGGGCCGCCGGGCCGGCGCCTTCCGTCCCGCTCCCCCGCGCCCCTTCGCGGGGGTGCGTGGGCTGCGAGCGCGGGCCTGTGCAGGAGCCTGCCCCCGCGTAGCCGCCGCTCGCGAACGTGACGTTCCGGTGCGGGCCTTACCTGCCATGCGTCCCAGGCTAGCCGCAACAGCACCACCCGGACCATCCGCAACACCCGGCCCACCCGAATCAGAAACCGTGGCGCTCACAACCAAAAACCCACGCCGACGGCGGGATTACCCGCCTCGAAGCGGCCCGAAACCACCCGTCACACCACGCCGTGCCCGGGCTGTACCGGCCCATTCGCGCGCCGGAAAACCGCCACGGCCTGCAGCGGGGCTGGATCAGCGAGTCGCGGGGAGGGCGGTCCAGGTGGTGAGGGCGGTGTCGAAGTCGGGGATCTGGGTGCTGGCGGTGCGGTAGCACTCGGCGGCGTCGAGGGTGCGGCCCAGGCGGCGCAGAGCCGTGTAGCGGACCAGGAGATTGTGGGTGTGGGCGGCACCGCCGGCCGAGATCCGGGTGGCCTCGGCGCGTTCGGCGTGGTCGGCGGCCTGGGCGTAGCGGCCGGCGGCCAGGTCGGCGCGCGCGGCGCGGGCGTGGATCACCGATTCGAAGCGGGTGTTGCCGAAGCGGCGGGCGGTGACCAGGGCGGCATCGAAAAGGCGGGCGCCGCGGTCGGCATCGCCCTCGCTGCTGAGAATCCAGGCGGCCTCGGTCAGGCCCCACACCACATTGCGGCGCACCCCGGACTCGTTGTCGCCGACCACCGCCCGGGCCGCGGCGGCCAGGGAGTCGCGGTTGCGGCCGGCCGCCGAATAGGCCCGGGCGAGCAGCGAATACGCGACGCGGACACACTCGGAGCTGTCGGCGCGCCGGTAGTAGGTGAGGGCGGTCGCGAAATGCGTTGTGGCGCGTGCCGGGTCGCCGTCGTGCAGAGCGAGCACGCCCGCGAAGCCCTGAATCGCGCCGGAGGTCCAGGGATCGATATCCGGATCGTCGTCGGCGAGCAGCCCACGCACGTGGACGGCCGCCGCGTGCGGCTCTTCCAGTTCCGCGGCCAGCGCGAAGACCAGCGTCAGCCGGGCCCGGCGGGCGGCCACCATGTCACCGTCGGAGGTGATGGCCTGCACCAGCTCTTCGAGAACCTTGACCAGGTCGACAGTGGCGTCACAGGCCAGCCCCGTCTCGGCGACGGTCAGCGCCAGGTCCGCCGCCAGCACCCGATGCCGGGGTGTCCCCGCGACCGCCAGCCGGTAGACGGCGGCCAGATTGCGGCGCTCGATGGTGAGGAAGCCGCGGGTCGAGTCCAGATCGTCGAGGCGGGTGCCGGGGTGCCCGGTGGGCGCGAGACGCAGCCGCAGGCCCGGATGCCGGACGCGCAGCACCGTTTTCATGGTGGCCAGGTAGTAGTCGAGCAGGCGGGCGGTGACATCGAGTTCGCGCTCGCGATCGGGACGGCCGAGCGCGAACAGGCGCATCAGATCGTGATAGTGGTAGCGGCCCCGGCCGACCGATTCCAGCATGCCGCGGTCCACCAGCTCCTCGCACAGGTCCTCGGCCACCGATTCGACGGTATCGAGGACCGCGGCGGTGGCGGCCAGCGAGAGCTCGGGCAGATCCGCGACGGCGAGCAGCCGGAAGGCGCGCGCCGTGTCCGGCGGCAGTTGCTCGTAGCCCGCGTGGAAGGCGGCCGTCAGCGCCAGGTCCCCGGCCCGGAAGCGGTCCAGGTCATGGCGTTCGGCCGCGAGCCGGTCCGCCTCCGAGACCACGGTCCACTGCGGCCGGGCCGCCACCCGCGCGGCCACGATGCGCACCGCCATGGGCAGCAGGCCGCACAGTTCCACGATGCGGCGCACCGCCTCGGGTTCGGCCGCCACTCGCACCGCGCCGACGATGCGGGTGAACAGGGTGACGGCCTCCTCGGGTTCGAGCACCGTCAGAGCCGCGGAGCGCACGCCGGGGAGGGCGGTGAGCGGGCGGCGCGCCGTCACCAGCACCGCGCAGCCGGAGTCCCCCGGCAGCAGCGGCGCGACTTGCGCTGCGTCGCAGGCATTGTCGAGCACGATCAGCAGGCGGCGGCCGCTGCTGGCGGACCGGAACAGCGCGGCCCGCTCGGCGACGCCGACCGGAATCTCCTTCTGCGCCACGCCCAGTGCGCGCAGGAACGCGCCCAGCACGTGCTCCGGTTCGGCCGGCGTCGCGCCCGCGCCGAACAGATCCATGTACAGCTGGCCGTCCGGGTACAGGTCCCGGATGCGGTGTGCCACATGCAGAGCCAGCGCCGTCTTCCCGACCCCGCCCATCCCGGAGATGGCCACGATCGGCCGGGTCGCGCCGAGCACGCCGCACAACTCCCGCACCAGATCCTGACGACCGGTGAAATCGGCTGTGTCGGGCGGCAATTGGGCCGGCCTGGGCGCGACGACGGCGATCGGCGCGGTCTCCGCTGCCACAGTGGGCAGCTCGTCGGCCAGGATCTGACGGTGCAGCTCCGCCAGCGCCGGACCCGGCTCGATGCCCTGCTCGGCCACCAGCAGCCTGCGAATGCGCTGATATTCCTCGAGCGCCTCGGTGCGGCGGCCCGCCCGGTAGAGGGCCGTCATCATGAGCCCGCGCAGCCGCTCGCTGTGCGGATCACCGGTGATGAGCGCGGCCAATTCGGCCATGGCGTGCGAGAAGTCGCCGCGTTGCACGGTGAGCTCGAGGAGATCCTCGGTGAGGACGCGATGCAGCCGCCGCAGCCGCGCACGTTCGGCCGCGGCCCACGGCCCGGGCACGCCGGTCAGCGGATCACCGCGCCACGCGCCCAGTGCGTCACGCAGCGCGACGTCGGCGGTCTCCAGGCAGCCGGCGGCACGCGCCTCGGCCGCCTCGCCACGCAACCGGTCGATGCGGTCGACATCCAGGTGCAGCGGCCCGTCCAGGCGATAGCCGCGCGCTTCCGACGACAGCGACACGGACTGCTGCACGGCCAGATGCTTGCGCAGCGCCCACGCGTAATTCCGGAGCGCGCCCACCGCCGAGCTCGGCCGCTCGGCACCCCAGATGCCGTCCACCAGTTCCTCGACCGAGACCGTGCGCCCGCGCGCGCACGCCAGCATGGCCAGCGCCGCCTGCTGTTTGGGCGGCATGGGCGGAATCGGCACGCCATCGGCCGTCAACTCGACCGGTCCGAGAACCGCCAGTTGCCAAGACATTGCCTACCACCTCATCACACACGGGCCGCTGCCGAGGACGCAAGCTACCGCTCGACGCGTGATCGTTTCATGACCGGTGGGCGCGCTGCCACTCCCGCCGGGCGGGCGGTCGCGACGGCGGACGGGTCAGACGCTGCGGTCGAGGGCGTGCACCAGTGCCACGTCGTCCGGAGCGCCGGTGGCCTCGAGCCGGACGGCATTGCGGCCGAACGCATGCAGCAGCAGCTCCGAGGGCGGCCCGGCCAGCACCACGGTGCGGTCACCGGCCTGGCGGGCGACGGTGCGGCGGCCGTCGGGCGTGGAGAGCGCGACAGTAACCGGTGATTTGCGATATGCCATGCGCGCCAAGCCCGTCAGCACCTTCCAGAGCTGGTTCTCATCGGCGGCGGACAGCGTGCGCGGCTCCCAGCCGGGCGCGGCGCGGCGGACGTCCTCGTGGTGGACGAACATCTCGGTGGTGTTCATCAGCGAGTCGACCGGGCGCAGCAGCAACGGCGGGCCGCTGCGCACTTCGTCGAGCAGGTCGGCGAACGGGCGCTGGGTGACCTTGCGCTGCACGCTGTCCAGATAGGAGGCGAAGGGCTTGAGCAGGATTCCGGGGGCGGCGTCGGGGCGGCGTTCCCGGACGACCAAGTGCGCGGCCAGGTCTCGGGCCGTCCAGTCACCGCACAGGGTGGGCGCGTCCGGGCCGGCTTCCGCCATCGCCTGAACCAGGGCCTGGCGCTCCCGTTGAGCCAAAGTCATAAGGGGAACCTTAATCGGGGATGTCGGAATGCGCACGACGGCGTTAAGGGAACCACCCGGTCCTTCATAAGGACGGCAGTTGATCGTGATCGCGGCTTCCGGTTGTGCCAGTGCGGCCGGCGGCGACGCCGCGCTCGAGGACACCGCACAAAACACAGATCCGGGTTGGCGTCAACCTTTCCGTATCGGTAGCTTGATCCCTCGGTCCATAGGGTCGTGGATTCGAAAGCACAAGAAGGGCAACACTTTGAAGAAGATTGTCAGCGGCGCAGCCGTGATGGTCGCGGCCGCCGGCTCCCTGCTGGCCGCGACCGCGGCTCCGGCCAATGCCTACCAGGACTACTACTACGGCGCCATCGCGCTGTCGCCGTCCACGGGTCATATCGGCTACTCCTACGACTATTCCGACAGCCCCTCGGCGCAGAACGCCGCCATGAGCTCGTGCCCCCAGGCCGACTGCCACATCGTGGCGCGCTTCGCGAACGGCTGCGGCGCGATCGCCTACTCGTCGCGCGACGGCTACTACACCTTCGGCGCGGCCTCCTCGCGCAGCGCGGCCAAGAGCCAGGCGCTGGGCCGGAACTCCGGCGACGCCACCATCATTCACTGGAACTGCACCACCGGCTACCAGCTCTGATCCGACGGCGCCATTCCACAACAACGGGGAGAATTTCGTTGAAGCACACCATCTTTCGCGCGACCGCCGCGCTGATGCTGGCCACCTCGGCCTTCGGCCTGGTCGCCTGCAGCAAGTCCGATGACAGCACCAAGGCCGCGTCCACCACCTCCGCGGCCGCCCCCGCCGGCAAGTTCGACGGCAGCACCGAGGGCGATGGCAAGATCACCGGCGCGGCCCCCGCCCCCACCACGGTCGCGGATCTGCCCAAGCCGAGCGTGCAGGAACTGAACGACAAGGTCACCAAGGCGTTCGACCCGTCCATCGACTCCAAGACCAAGACCGACTGGATCGAGGACGCCGCCCTCGACCCCCAGCTGGCCCAGAAGCTGGTCGACGCCGCCAAGGCCAACAACGTCACCATCAAGATCACCAACGTCGGCGACCCGGCGAACGGCAAGCTCAAGGCCGACGCCGACGTCACCATCGACGGCAAGCCGGTCCAGAACGCCACGGTCTCCTTCGTCGCCGACGGCAGCGACTGGAAGATCGACCACAACTACGCCTGCAGCATCGTCAAGGCCGCGAAGCTCGATTCGGCCGCCTGCCAGGATAAGTAAACTCGTGTAGTTCCCGCCCCCGGCGGAGTGCCGTCTCCGGACGAGGAACCCCCGGCGGGAGACCCGCCCAGTTTTGCCGCCCCCGACAGCAGCACCGTCGGGGGCGGAGCTGTGTTCGCAGCGGATTCGGCCGTGCGACAAGCGAAACCGCCCGAGCAGCGGAATACTGCTCGGGCGGTTGGGTTTTCGGTTGGGTGCCGGGTCAGACGCCGATGACCGTGGGGACGATCATGGGGCGGCGGCGGTAGACTTCGGCCACCCAGCGGCCCACCACGCGGCGGATGGACTGGGCGATGCGGTGGGTGTCGGTGACACCCTCGACCGCCAGGCGGTGCAGTTCGTTCTCGACGAGTTCCTGAGCGCCGGAGAGCGCCTCGGGGTCGTCGGAGAAGCCGCGGCCGCTGACCTCCGGCGTGCTGACGGCCTTTCCGGTGGCCGAGTCGACGGCGACGTTGATGGAGATGAAGCCGCCCTCGCCCAGGACCAGGCGGTCGGAGAGGGTGGACTCGCCGACGTCGCCGACCGACAGGCCGTCCACGTAGACCTGGCCGACCGGGACGCGGCCGGAGATGGTGGCAATGCCGTCCACCAGGTCCACCACCACGCCGTTCTCGGCCAGGATGACCCGCTCCTCGGGCACGCCGGTGGCCACCGCGAGCGCGCCGTTGGCGCGCAGGTGCCGCCACTCGCCGTGCACGGGCATGGCGTTGGTCGGGCGGACCGCGTTGTAGAGGTAGAGCAGCTCGCCCGCCGAAGCATGGCCGGAGACATGGACTTTCGCGTTCTGCTGGGTGACGACCGTGGCGCCCAGGCGGGCCAGGCCGTTCACGACCGCGAAGACCGCGTTCTCGTTGCCGGGGATCAGCGAGGAGGCCAGCACCACCAGATCGTCCGGGCGGATATTGATCTGGCGGTGGTCGCCGCGCGCCATGCGCGACAGCGCCGACAGCGGCTCACCCTGCGAGCCGGTGGAGATCAGCACCAGCTTGTGCACCGGCAGGTTGGCGGCCTGATCCAGGTCGACCACCAGGCCGTCCGGGATGTCCAGGTAGCCGAGGTCCTGCGCGATCTGCATATTGCGGACCATGGACCGGCCCACGAAGCACACCCGGCGGTCGTAGCGCTGCGCCACGTCCACCACCTGCTGGATGCGGTGCACGTGAGAGGCGAAGGAGGCCACGATGACCCGGCCCTTGGCCTTGCCGATCACATTGTCGAGCACCGGGCCGATCTCGCGCTCGGGCGTCACGAAGCCCGGCACCTCGGCATTGGTGGAGTCGACCAGGAACAGGTCGACGCCCTCGTCGCCCAGACGGGAGAACCCGGCCAGGTCGGTGAGGCGGCCGTCGAGCGGCAGCTGATCGAGCTTGATGTCACCGGTGTGCAGCGCGATGCCCGCGGGCGTGCGGATGGCCACCGCGATGGCGTCCGGGATCGAGTGGTTCACCGCGAAGTACTCGCAGTCGAACGCGCCGTGCTGGGTGCGCTCGCCCTCGGTGACCTCGATCAGGTTGGGCTGCAACCGATGTTCGCGGCACTTGGCCGCCACCAGGGCGAGGGTGAACTTCGCACCGATGACCGGAATGTCGCGCCGCAGGCGCAGCAGGAACGGCACCGCGCCGATGTGATCCTCGTGACCGTGGGTGAGGATGACCGCGGCGATATCGTCCATGCGGTTCTCGATCGGACCGAAGTCGGGCAGGATCAGGTCGACGCCGGGCTGCTGATCCTCCGGGAACAGCACACCGCAGTCGACGATCAGCAGCTTGCCGTCGTACTCGAAAACGGTCATGTTGCGGCCGATTTCACCGATGCCGCCGAGCGCGAACACCCGCAGGCCGCCCTTGGGCGCCTTGGGCGGGGTGCCCATCGCGTGCGGGTCGCGCGGGGCCGGGGCCGGCTCGCGATCGCGGCCGCCCTGCCGGGACCGGCCGCCGCCGCGTCGGGTGCGGTCACCGCCGCGGCCGCCACGGCCGCCACGCTCCCGAACCGGTTCGGCCGCAGCCGATTCCGTGCGCGGGGCGGCGGCCTTCACCGATTCCTGCGGCGCGGCAGCGGCCTTCACCGATTCCTGCGGCGCGGCAGCGGTGCTCGCCTGCGCGGCGGGTTCGGCCTGGGCCGGAGCCGGCGCGGGCTGCACGGGAGTCTCCGCAGCCGGGGCGGGCGCACCGGCGGCGCGGCTGGCGGTACGGCGGAGGCGACGAGCGGGGCCGGTCATGCAATCACCCCGGCCGCGCGCAGGTCCACCGCGAGTTCGTCGAGTTGATCCTGGGTCGGCATGAGTTGCGGCAGCCGTGGTTCCCCGGTCTCGACGCCGAGCAGGCGCAGCGAACCCTTGGTCATGGCGACGCCGCCGAGGCGGGCCATCGCCCGGTTCAGCGGGGCCATGCTGACATTGATCTCTCGGGCCCGCTGCACGTCGCCGGCGCGGTAGGCGTCGATCAGGGCGCGCAGGCGGTCCGGCACGAGATGGCCGATGACGCTGATGAATCCGGTCGCGCCGACCGACAGCCACGGCAGGTTGAGCACATCGTCGCCGGAGTAGAAGGAGAGCCCGGTCTCCGCGATCAGCTCGGCGCCGGCGCCCAGGTCGCCCTTGGCGTCCTTGACCGCGACGATGCGCGGGTGCTCGGCGAGCCGGCGAATGGTGTCGGTGGCAATGGGAATCACTGAGCGCGGCGGAATGTCGTAGAGGGTGACCGGCAGGTCGGTCGCGTCCGCGACGGCGGTGAAGTGGGCGAACAGGCCGTCCTGGCTGGGACGCGAGTAGTACGGGGTGACGACCAGCAGGCCGTGCGCGCCCGCGCGCTGCGCGTTGCGGGCCAGTTCGATGCTGTGCGCGGTGTCGTAGGTGCCGGCGCCCGCGATGACGGTGGCACGGTCGCCCACGGCGTCCACGACGGCATGCAGCAGATCGAACTTCTCGGACTCGGTGGTGGTCGGCGATTCCCCGGTGGTGCCGGAGATGGCGAGCAGATCGACGCCACGGTCGATCAGGCGGGCGGCCAGCGCGACACCGGCATCGACGTCGAGCTTGCCTTCGGCGGTAAAGGGGGTCACCATCGCGACACCTACTGTGCCGGACGCGTGCAGCTCGGTTCGCGTCGATTCACCGTTCGTCATAGTCAGAAGGCTACAGCCTCGCCGGAACGGGATTTGCATCGTTATACCCGAACCGCGCCCGGCGCGATGGCGATTCGCGTCAAGCGACCGCTTCTGGCGTCAGAAGTTTCCTTGAATGACGTCGGAGACGACGTCACACTGGTGTCATGGATCTCAACAAATACACCGCCCAGCTGCGCGAGAACCTGATTGCCGCCGCGGCACTCGGCGATGAGAAAACCCAGGCTACAGCCGCCGCCCTGGCCGCCGCCACCGAGAACTCCGCCCGGCTGGTCCTGCTGGCCGCGCTCTCGGAACTGGCCGCCGAGGTGAGCACGACTCTCCCCGACCGCACGGTGCACGTGTCGGTCGACGGGACCGATGCCCACATCGACGTGCGCAAGACCGCGGGCGAGGAGGAACACCCCACCTTCGACGAGGTCACCGGTGATATCAGCCGGGTGACACTGCGGCTGGTGGAGCAGATCAAAGCCCGTGCCGAGGAGGCGGCCGCGCAGAGCGGGCAGTCGCTGAACTCGTGGCTGTCGACCACCGTGCAGTCCGCGCTGCGCGACCAGATGAAGCGGGGTGGCCCCGGCCGCTGCGACGCACCGTGACCGATCAATCGGTGATGGTCGTGACCTTGCCGTCGGTGTCGATCTCGGTGCGGCGATCCTCGTCGGGGGCCGTCGCCAGCACCGTGGCCAGTACGTGACGGCCCAGCGGCAGCACCCGGACCGTGATGCGGCCGGCGTTGATGGCGTCGAGTTCCCTTGTGGCGGCATCGATCACGCGCTTGCGCACCCATTCGGGGACGCCCGCGAAACCGCCATCGTCGAGGAGCACGACCTCCACGCCGCGCGCCCGCGCACCCCGGGCCGCACCGCTGAGCTCGTCGGTGACCAGCTGCGGTGCGCGCAGGCCGTCGCGGAGTTCGGCTTCCAGCAGCCGGCATTCCTCACGTTCGGCGGCGGTCAGCTCCGCACCCTCGGCGATGCGTTCCAGGATCGGCCGGGCCACCCGGTCCAGGCGGGCGAGCTGACGCGTGCGCTCACTGTCCGCGGCGGCCATGGTGGCCTCGGCCGCGGCCCGCATCATGGCGTCCTCGCGCAGGATGCGCAGTGACCGCTGCATAGGGCGCATGACCGCGGTGAACACCGAGATGGCGGTGACGGTGCCGACCGGGACCAGCGAGCCGACCAGGGTGCCGGGTTGCAGATGCGAGCCCAGACCGAGAGTAACCAGCACCGTCGCGACGGCGATGACGCCGAGCCACGCGGTGCGAATCCGCCCGCGCAGCACCAGGACCGCGAGGACATAGGACGAGGCGAAGGCCGACCACACCGACTCGTTCGGCAGATCGTGGGTGGGGGTCATGACCGTGAGGGCGGTGGCGACCGGCGGTGCGGCCGCAGCGTACAACGCCACCGGGATCGGCAGCGGGTCCACGGGAATCGCGGTGACCAGCGCGCCCGCGCTGAGCATGAGCACGAGACTCGCGAAGGCCGCCCACGGCGGTGACTGGCCGAAATTGCGCATCATGTACAGCGCGATGACGGCCTCGAGGATGAGCAGGAACAGCCAGGCGGTGCTGCCGCGCAACCCGAGCAGATCGCGCAGCCCGAACCGGGGTTCCAGGTCGATACCGGAGCTGTCAGCGTGAGCCATCGCCACCCCATACCAGTGTCACGGTGGTGCCCTCGCCCGGCTGGGATTCCACGAACGCCGAGCCGCCGGCCAGCTGGCGCATGCGGCCCAGGATGCTCATGGAGATGCCGAGGCGGTCGGCGGAGACGGCGGCCAGGTCGAAACCCGCGCCGTCATCGCTGAAGACGATGCGAATGCTGCCCGCGCTGACCGTGGCGGTGACGGTGCGGCGCACCTCCCGGCCCGGAACGGCGGCGTGCCGCAGGCTGTTTCGCACCGCCTCGGTGAGCGCGGCGGCAATGGTGCTGGCCGAGTGCACGGGCATGCGCAGATCGTCGTAGCCGGGCCAGGTGCGGGTGGCGAAACGGACGCTCGGATTGATCTCCTGCACCGCGGCCCGCAGGAACAGCACCGCCGAGCGGGCGTCGAGCAGATCGGGATCACGCTGGGCGCCGCGGCATGCGTCGAGCTGCTCCAGGGTGCGTTCGGCCTGCCGTTGCAGCACATCGGATTTGGTGCCGGCCCGGGACGCCTCGAGCAGCGTGGAGAGCACGGCGTCGTGGATGAGGGCGGCGAAGCGAGCGCGCTCCCGGTCGCGGGACTGGGCGGCGGCCTGGGCGGCGGCGCGACGGCTGGTGATGGCGGATTCGCGGTCGACCCGGGCCGCGGCGCCGGTGGCGGCGGTGCCGCACCAGACGAACAGGGCCGCCAAACCCGCTGAGCGCAGGAAGTTCTCGGTCACATGCTGCGGGGTGACCGAGCTGAGCGTGTACACGGTGGCCAGCGCCGCCGAGGTCGCGGCGGCCAGCAGATAGATCACGGTCACCCGGCTGGACCAGGCCAGCACCGCCGCGGTGACCGCCAGCGCGGTCACCCGGTACGGCCACACCGTGGTGGCGTCCACGGTGTGAATTTCCAGCCCGAACGGGATGGAGGCCAGGGCGCCCAGGAAACTCAGTGCCGCACAGCCGCAGACGAAGCGGATGGCCCGCGGACCCGACACCGCCGACACCACGGCGATGATCGGATACCAGCCGAAGGCCAGCATCACCGCGGTCACCGTCCACCAGCCCGGCGCGTAGCGGCCCTGTTCGGCCACCTCCGGCAGTTCGACGCCGCCGACGATGATGCCGGCGATGCCGATGGAGATGCCCAGCCGCCGCATGATGCGGTCGTAGGCGGCGGTGGCCGGGTCCTCCCGCATGCTGAGGCGGGCGCGCAGGCGCTGGGTGAATGCCGCGAGGGACGGCATCGGCCGGGGTGCGGCCGGGGATTCCAGGGTGCCCGAGGCCGTCATGTCCGCGGATTCCGCTCGGGAACGGGCAGCCACCCGTCCTCGACGGCCCGCTTGTACAGATCGGTCTTGGTGGGGGCCGGGCGGCCGGCGTCGGCGTACTTCTGCCGGATGCGGCCCAGATAGTCGTTGACGGTCTGCTCCGACAGGCCGGTCATGCGGGCGACCCGCGAGGCCTTCTCCCCCGACGCGTACAGCTGCAGCACCTGCTGCTGGCGCGGGCTCAGCCCGACATCGGACAGCTGCGGGTCGCCGTCGATGGCGGCGGCCCAGTCGGTGGTCACCACCTGTTCGCCGTGCGCGGCCCGGCGTACCGCCGCGACCACGGTCGGCATGTCCTCGGACTTGCGCACCACACCCAGCACGCCCGCCCGGGCGGCCGACCGCACCAGGAACGGATTGTCCGCCCCGGTGAACACCAGCACCTCGATCCCCCGCGCCCGCAGCGCCCGCACATTGTCATCGGGCGAGGACCCGTCCGCGAGCCGCAGATCCAGCACCACCAGATCCAATCGCGGCCCCGCCGACAGCAATTCCGCCACGGTCCCCGCCGTGATCACCAACTCCAGATCGGCTTCCGGGGCCAGCATGGCCGACAACCCGATCGCCACCGACTCATGGTCCTCGACCAGCCCGATGCGGCGTATCCCCGACTCTTGCGCCTCCACGGCGGCCGTCACCTCTTCCCACACTCCCAAGTGACGTTCCCCGAGAACGCCCCCACGAGTATGACGGGCGAGCCGCCGAATATGTCAGCCACCAGAAATCGGGGGCTCAACCCATCAGCTGTGCGGCGATGGTGGCCCCCAATTCCCAGCAGCGCTCGATCTCCGCCTTCTCCGGCTTCGCCAACACGATCACCGGCGCGGCCGCTTTCTCCCAGCCGAGTCCGGTCGTCGCGCTCTCGACACTCCGTTCGGCCCCCTCGGTCCCTTGATTCCCGTGGATGTACAGCCCGTAGGGCCGGCCCCGGGTCGAATCCAGGCACGGGTAATAGAAGGTGTCGAATGCGTGCTTGAGCGCTCCGCTCATATAGCCGAGATTCGCGGGCGTCCCCAGCAGGTACCCGTCCGCCGCGAGCACATCACTCGCCGTCACGCCCAGGGCGGCCCGCCGTACGACGTCGACCCCTTCGATCTCGGGATCCGTGGCGCCCGCCACCACCGCCTCGAACATCTCCTGCATGAACGGCGACGGCGTGTGATGAATGATCAACAGAGTCGGCACGTCCCGAGCCTAACCCTCCTTTGCCGCCCAGCCCGGGCCCTCGGCCGTCCGGCGGCGGCCCCGATCCGCGCGTCGGTCGAGGCCGCGAGAGTTTGTAGTTCACATGGCGGTGAACGCGCTGCAACATCGGTCTGAACGCCTGAGCCGTTGTGGCCGAGCCGGTGTCGGACTCCATGTTCCCGCGCCTCGGCAATTGGCCGCGGCAGCGGCCGTGACCGGGGGCGATGACGGACGCAACCGTCGACCTCAGAGTTCGCTGCGCCTTCATCGAGGATTGCGGTAAGATTCCCGCATCACCGAAACACGTTCCAGCGAAACATATCTCACGAATGGACGTGTCCGGGAAGTGAACGCTGATCATTGACTCGAAACTGGAGTGCTGCTGGCGAACTGAAGACGGCATCGATGTATCCGATTGCCCGGCAAGTGGATACGCGCCACCAGCATTCCAGCAGCAATACCGACCGTTCTCGATCCTGTGTGATCGTTGCACCGAGGGTCGTGGAACTGGTCGCATTTCATCCGTCCATGGGAGCTACACCTTGGTAACTGACGTGTTCGAGGCCGCATGAGGCTGTATTCGCCCGAGTTCACCGCCGATCCCCGCACCGCGTTCGACCGGATGCGGCGCGAGCACGGCCACCTCGCCCCGGTCGAAGTGGCGGCCGGAGTTTCGGCGACGCTGGTGATCGGATACCGTGCGGCACTGCGTATTTTGAGTGATCCGGACCGCTTTCCCGCCGATCCGAGAGCCTGGGAGTCGAGCCTCCCCCAGAACTGTCCCGTCCTGCCGATCATGGAGTGGGGGACGATCGGTTCCGGCGCGGAGGAGGAGCACCGCACGCGCTATCGGCCCGCCTACCTCGAGACGCTGCGCGCCGTCGATCTCTTCACCTTGCGGCGTGAGGTCGAGGCCGCCGCGGTGCCGTTGATCAACGAATTCTGCAGTGCGGGAAAGGCCGACCTGCTCGACCAGTTCGCGGTGCCGCTGACCGTGCGGGTGGTCAACAATCTGCTCGGCCTGTCCCCGGAGGTCGGCGAGCGGGTGTTCGACGCGATGGCCGTCCTGCGCGACGCCCCCGACGAGGAGACCTCGGACCGCTACAACCAGCGCCTGACCGGAGACCTGCTGGAGGCGGTCTCCGCCAAGCGGCGCGAACCCGGCACGGACGTGATCTCGCGGCTCATCTCGCACCCGGCCGGGCTCGACGACGCCGAGATCGTGGCACAGCTCGCGGTCCTCTATGCCCGCGGCAGCGAGCCCACCTGGAATCTGATCGTCAATACGGTGCTGTTGATGTTGACGGACAAGCAGTTCCACGATGATCTGCTCGCCGGTGCGTTGACCGTGCGGGACGCGATCGACGAGGTGCTGTTCGTCAATCCCCCGCTGGCCAACTCCTGCGCCCGCTATCCCCGTCAGCCGCAGCTGGTCGAGAATGTGTGGGTGCCGGCCGACCACCCGGTCATCATCAGCTCGACCGGATGCAATTCCGATCCGGCGGTGGCGGGCGATCGCATCGGCAACCGCTCGCATCTGGCGTGGGGCGCTGGATCACGGTCGTGCCCAGCCCAATCCGTGACCCTGGTCATCGTGCAGGAGGCACTGGACCAACTGCTGGACGCGCTTCCCGAGATCGAATTGGCCATGCCCGCAGACCAACTCGAATGGCGGCCGAGCGCATTCCACCGCGCACCCGCCGCGGTTCCGGTGATCTTCCCGCCCGCCCTGCCGCTGGCCGTCCCGACCTCGTGAGTACCCCTACGGAATTCGGTGGATCCCTTCAGTTCTGGAATGCGGAGGTGTTCTCGTCGGCCCACTGCGCGAAGGTGAGCGCGGGCCGGCCCAGCAATTCCGCGACGGTGCCGGTGGTCGGGCCAGGGGTGCGGGCATAGTCGGCGAGCGAGCCGAGCAGCCGGTCCGGAACCTCCTCGGGCAAGCCCTGGGCCAGTAGCGCGGCCCGCACCTGGTCCGGCGCGACTTCGGCGAACGACAGGTCGGTGCCGAGGGCCTTGCCCAGGATGCGCACCTTGTCACGTTGGTCGAGTGACTCCGGGCCCGTGAGGACGTAAGCGCTTCCGCCATGGCCGGATTCGGTGAGCGCGCGAACCGCCACGGCGGCGATATCGCGCTGGTGGATCGGCGAGGTGGCCGCGGCGGCGTACGCACCGCGGACGGTTCCGGTGGCGCGCAGCTGCGGGGCCCAGGCCAGCGCATTGGCGTCGAAGTCCGCGCAGCGCAAGGCCGTCCATTCCAGGCCGGAGTCCCGCGCGGCCTGTTCCGCGGCCCGGAATCCGTCGGCGAAGCGCGGTTCTCCCGCCGGGTACTGCACCGTCAGCGCGGAGATGACCACGGCGCGGCGCACGCCCGCTCCGGCGGCCGCGCCCAGCAGGTCACCGGCCGCCGCTCCGGCCGCACGCGGGCTGATCAACACCGCTTCCGCGCCGTCCCACACCGGACCCAGCGAGCGCGGGTCCGAGGGATCCCCGCCGACCACACGCACATCCGCGGGCAGCGCCGCCCGCTGCGGGTTGCGGCTGACGGCGGTCACCTGCCGTCCGGATTCCAGTAGGAGCTGGATGGTTTCGCGGCCGACGACTCCCGTCGCACCGGTGATGACGATCATCGTGAACTCCAATCTTTTGTACGAAATTCATATAATTCAAAGCCTAGATGCTACGAGTTTCGTACTACAAGGTGAGCTGGATCACTCACTTGTCAGCACAGTCGCAGGTCGAGGCCCATCCAGCGCCAACTACGGGTGACGTAAAGTACGAAGCTCATACGAGCCGACGGGAGGCGTGGTGGGTGCGGCGGCGGATCGCGAAGAAGCCCGGCTGCGGCGGCGCGCAGCAGGCGATATCAAGGGCGCGATGCGCGGGCTGCGCAGCAACCTGGCCATGCTCAACCGTCAGGTCGGGGTACGCCTGGAACTGCGCGACGTCGACGTCGACTGCCTCGACGTGATCAACAGTCAGGGCCCCATCAGCCCCACCGCCCTGGCCCGCGCCGCAGGACTGCACCCCGCCACCCTCACCGGCATCCTCGACCGGCTGGAGCGCGGCGGCTGGATCGTCCGCGAACGCGCCGCCACCGACCGGCGCTCGGTCGTGGTCCGCACCCTCCCCGACCGCCTCGGCGAGCTCTACCACCTACTGTCGGGCATGAACAGCTCACTGGACGACATCTGCGCCGACTACACAACCGAACAACTCCAGCTCATCGCGGAATTCCTCCGCCGCAGCGCCATCGCAGGCCACGACTCCGGCCGCGAACTCCAATAACCGCCACCCACCTTCGCCCATCACAGAATCCCCACGGCGGCAACGGCACCCGCTTACGGTCACAACGCCCACCAGGCTCAGGTCCGGTCGGCGTCAATGGTGCAGCCGATGGGGCCGGAGCCCACCCTGTGTCGCTTGGACGTCGGCCGAGAATGTCCAGGTCCAGGAGTCTGTTCTGGCGACTCAGCGCCTGAAAAGTCGTCGCCACCAAGACCGTTCGGTAGCGATGGGTTCGAGCGGGGCGGAAACGCGGGGTGGGCGGGCGGATTTGCGTTCGGCGCGCCAGGTTTCGATGACGTCGTCGACCTTCAGGGGGCCGATCGGGACGTGGGGGCCGGTGGGCATGCGGAGGTAGTGGACTATGCGGTCGTTGAGGGAGGCCACGGTTGCGCGAACGTCCTGCTCGGAGAACATGTCCCGGACGGTCTCCTGGATTCGTTCGCGTTCCCGGCGGAGGATGATCGATTCGGGGAGGAGGGCGTCTCCGCCCAGGCCCTCGCGCTTCAGATAGTTGCGGAGCCACCAGTCTTCGTCGGCCGCACCGGGCGGGATGGGCTGGCCCGCGCCCTTCAAGTTGTCGAATTCGCCCCGCTCCGTTGCCTCGCGGACCTGCTTGTCGATCCACGATTCGAAGGAGAGCCCGGGCGATTTGCGCTCGGTCATGACCCGATCCTACCGATCACCGCGGGACAGCCGGGTGAGCGCGCGATGGCGAGATCCCTTCCGGCGCGGGGTCAGTTGCCGGCGCGGTAGGGGTCGAACACGGTGGTGACCAAGCGGTGGGCGGTGGCGACGGCGTGGTCGGCGTCGCCCTCTGCCAGGCCGAGCAGCGGGTCCAGGCCGGGGACGTGGGGAGCGAGGGCCAGGTGGGGCAGCATGAGCAGCAGCAGGGCGAGCAGGGCCTGGGTGTCGGTGCCGGGGCGGAGGGCGCCGCGCGCGGTCGCCACGTCGAAGAGGGGTTGCAGCACTGCCACGTAATGGCGGTTGACGGCTTCCCGGACGGCGGTGCGGGCCACGGGGTCGGGTTCGAGGTTGGCGGCGGCGGTCATCGCGCGCTCGAGCGGGTGGTCGTGGAAGTAGCGGATCCAGGCTTCGAGGAGGACGTCGAGGGAGCCGAAGAAGTCACTCTCCCAGTCGAGTTCGCTCACGGTCGCCTCCATGGTCGAGCGAATCCGTTCACTGGACAGTTCCGCCAGGTAGACGTACATGTCGGCCTTGTCGGCGAAGTACTGGAACAGGCTGCCCTTGGAGACGCCGGCCTCTCGGCAGATGGTGTTGAGGCTGCCGCCGCTGAACCCGCGGGCGGCGAATTCGGCCTCGGCGGCGGCCACCACGGCGGCCCGGCGCGGCGCGGCAAGCCGGTCCCAAGTTCCTGTCGGCATCACCGATCTCCTCTGCCCGCGGGCTATTGACTGTGCGACGGTTTCGATCCTACAGTGACCGGCGGTCATATGACCGCTGGTCATAAAGGAGTCCGAATCATGCCCACCAAGTCCAACGAGCCGGGAATCCGCGCCGACGAGCCGAGGGTCTGCGTCATCGGCGCGGGCTCCGCGGGTATCGCGGCGGTGAAGGTGCTGACCGAACGCGGCATCGACGTGCACTGCTACGAGCTGTCCGACCGGGTCGGCGGCAACTGGGTGTGGGGCAACAGCAACGGGGTGTCGGCGGCGTATCGGTCGCTGCACATCAACACCTCGCGTCAGCGCATGGAGTTCAGCGACTTCCCCATGCCCGCGCACCTGCCCGACTTCGCCCGTCACGATCAGATCGCCGACTACTTCGATGCGTACGTGCGGCATTTCGGTTTCGGCGACCGCATCCGGTTCCGCACCGGGGTCGACCACGTGCAGCCGCTGCCCGACGGCACCTTCCGCGTGACGCTGTCGAGCGGCGAGACCGTCGGCTACGACGCGGTGCTGGTCGCCAACGGCCACCACTGGGATCCCCGCCTGCCCGAGCCGATGTTCCCCGGCGCCAGCGAATTCCGCGGCACGATCATGCATTCGCACGCCTACACCGAGGAAGCGCAGCTGACCGGCAAACGGGTCGTGGTGCTGGGCATGGGCAACTCCGCGATGGACATCGCGGTCGATGCCTCGTATCACGCTGCGGAGACCTATCTTTCGGCACGCAGCGGGGTGCACGTGATCCCGAAGTACGTGTGGGGCCGCCCCTATGACCGGATCGGAGCGGCCGAATGGTTCCCGTCGTTCCTGCGCTGGCCGCTGGCCCGCAAGCTGATGGCCGCGGCGACCGGGCCGATGACCCGCTACGGGCTGCCCGCGCCGAATCACAAGTTCGCCCAGGCGCATCCGACCATGTCCAGCCGGATCCTGGATCGGCTCGCGCACGGGGCGATCACGCCGATGCCGACCATCGATCGCTTCGACGGCGACGAGGTGGTGTTCACCGACGGCCGCCGGGTGACCGCGGATCTGGTGGTGTTCTGCACCGGATACAAGATCAGCTTCCCGTTCTTCGACCCCGGCTTCGTGGACCCGTCCGGTGACAATCGGATACGCCTGTACCGCCGGGTCTTCCATCCGGAGGTGCCGGGTCTGTACTTCGTGGGGCTGGTGCAGCCGCTGGGTGCGATCATGCCGATCGCCGAACGCCAGGCCCACCTCATCGCCGACCACCTGCAGGGCCGCTATCACCTGCCCGGCCCGGCCGAGATGGAGCGGGAGATCACCACACACCGGCGCGGCATCCAGCGTCGCTACGTGGCCTCCAAGCGCCACACCATCCAGGTCGACTTCGACGACTACATGCGCGATCTGCGGCTGGAACGCCGCCGCGGCGCGCAACGCCCGGGTGGGCTCTCCCGGGTCGATCGCCCGACCGCGAGCGTCGCCGCCCGCCGCGCCCGCGACGGCGAGGCGGTGGCGTGATGCGCGAGAACACCACGGGCGCAAGCGAACACGAGGTGTGGTTCCCGTCCGGGGACGGGAACCACTGCGCGGCGACCCTCTATCTGCCGGAGCAGCTGCCCGGGAGCCGTCCGCCGGTGATCGTCATGGCGCACGGGCTCGGCGCGATCCGCGCGATGGGCCTGGCCGCCTACGCCGAACGTTTCACCGCCGCCGGATACGCCTGCCTGATCTTCGACTACCGCCACTTCGGCGACAGCGAGGGCATGCCGCGGTATCTGCTGTCGACCCGCCGACAGCGCGCCGACTGGGCGGCCGCGATCGCCTTCGCCCGGCAGCTGCCGCAGGTCGACGGCGCGCGAATCGTGGCCTGGGGCACCTCTTTCGGCGGCGGGCACGCCATCTACACCGCGGCCCGGCGCCCGGCCGGACTGGTCGCGGCCATCGCCCAGTGCCCGTTCACCGACGGCATCGCCTCCACCCTGGCCATTCCGCCGGTCAACTCGATCAAGGCCACCCTCGCCGGTGTCCGTGACATCGCCGGTGCGCTGTTCGGCCGCGCACCGCACATGATCACGACCGCCGGGCCCGTGGACGGTACCGCCCTGATGACCGCGCCCGACGCCGAATCCGGTTATCTCGCACTGGTTCCGCCGGGCACAGACTTCCGCAATGAAGCCGCGGCCCGCGTCGTCTTCGACATCCTGACCGATCGGCCCGGCCGGTTCACCGACCGCATCGAGGTGCCGATCCTGTTCGCGGTGTGCGAAACCGATTCCGTCGCACCGGCCGAGGCCACGCTGCGCTGCGCGGCCCGGGCGCCACGCGGTGAGGTCCGCACCTACGCCGACGGGCATTTCGACATCTACCGCGGCGCGGCCTTCGATCGCGTGGTCGCCGATCAGCTCGGCTTCCTGCGCCGTCACGTCCCCGTCACCGTCGACGGAGAGCCGCGGGCGTGACCGACCGAGGTCAGCGAGTCTCGTTGCGCTCCACGGCTTCCGCGGTTTCGCGGGCATTGTCGACGGTCAGCGGGTCGTCACCGAGCTCGGTGTGGGATTCGACGGTGTAGAAGCGCACTTCGTGGCCGTCGGGGTCGTGCAGCTCGGGGAGAATCCAGCCGATGGTGGCGAAATGGACGCCGGCATGGGATTCGCCGAGGGCGGTGAGATGCGCGGCCAGCGCCTGCATAGCTGGCCGGTCGGGTACGCCGATCGAGAAGTAGTCGAATCCGGCTGCGGCGGCGGCCTTTTCGGGATAGAGGCGCAGGCCGAGCATGGGACCGCCGGCCGGGTGATGCAGGGCGACACCCCTCAGGTCGCCCTGCTCACGGAATTCGACGCCGACGGTGTAGCCGAGGCGGCTGCGGTACCAGTCGATGGACCGTGCCAGATCGGACACGGGGAGTTTGAGGTGATGCACCCCGGCAAGTGTGGGGATCATTGCTGCTATCCTTTGCAGTATCAGTGTAATGATGCAGCATCGCTGTAGTGATGCAGTAAGGATGCAGCGAATGAGCCCCGGTGTCAAGAAGACATCTCCGCTATGGGACGCCCGCAAGGCCGAGACGGAACGGAAGATCCTCGACGCGGCGCGGCGGCTGTTCATAGCCGACGGGTACGCGGCGACCTCCCTGGCCGCGGTCGCCGAGGCCGCCGAGGTGGGCTCTCGAACCGTGTACCTACGCTTCGGGTCCAAGGCGGAACTGCTCAAACGGACAATCGACGTGGCGATCGTCGGCGACATGCAGGACATCGATGTGGCACACCGCGACTGGCACATCCGGGCCGCCACCGCGCCAACACTGGACGAACGAATCACCTCCTACGCGCGCGGCGCCCGCGAGCTCATGGAACGCGCCGCCCCGGTCATCGCCGCAGCGGTCGCCGCCGAGGCCAGCGAACCGCTGATCGCCGAGGCCGCCCAGGCCGGGCGCGCCGCCACACAGCAGCACATCGCCGACATCTGGCGTCGCATGCACACCGACGGCCTGCTGCATCCCGGCGCCGATCTGGACTGGATCATCGCCACCGCCGGCCCACTCGGCCAGGCCGACACCTACAACCTCATGGTCCGCACCCTCGGTATGGACCCGGACGGTTACGAGCGATGGCTCTCCGGCACCTGGCTGCGCCTGGCGACCACACCCTCTACGCTTCCGGAAGCCTGATCAACGCGCTGCGGAACGCAGTGTCCATGCTCGAGGAATGCCATGCAGCCCACCCGGCGCTCACTCAGAATCGCCCACACCATCGGAATCGCCATCGGCCTGACGCTGCTGATCGCCGGAATCGTCCGGCTGTTCCTGCCCCTGGAATGCTCCGGCCACACCCTCGAACCCGGGCAGGAATGCCACGACACCAACAAAGGCCGGCCGGTGGTCCGGACCTTCAACGAGCAACGGTCCCTGCGTGATTCGACGGACGGATTCCTCATCGTCGGCGGTCTGGTGGTCGCGGCGGGCTCAGCCGTTATGCTGCACCGCACCACACGCCCGTAACCGCGACCACTTCGCCGGGTTCCGCGGGCACACTGAAGGCATGGATCCTGTCGTCGCGCTGCGGATGATCGCGTTCTTCAAGGACCGGGCCCGGGAGGATTCCCGGCGGGTGATGGCCTATCGCAATGCCGCCGACATCGTGGAGGGGCTCGACGATACTGAGCGGGAACGGCTGGGGCGGGCCGGCGACTGGCAGTCGCTGCCGGGGATCGGGCCGAAGACGGCGGCGGTGATCGCGCAGGCGTGGGCCGGACGGGAGCCGGACACGCTGATCCAATTGCGGACCGCCGCAAAGGATCTCGGGGGCGGCGAGGTGCGGGCCGCGCTGAAGGGCGACCTGCACGTGCATTCGAACTGGTCGGACGGATCGGCGTCCATCACGGAGATGATGGCCACCGCGCAGGCACTGGGGCACGAATACTGCGCGCTCACCGACCACTCGCCCCGGCTTACCGTCGCCAACGGGCTCTCACCGGATCGGCTGCGGCAGCAACTGGATGTCATCGACGAACTCCGCGACCGGTTCGCGCCCATGCGCATTCTCACCGGCATCGAGGTAGACATCCTCGACGACGGCGCGCTCGACCAGGAACCCGAACTGCTCGACCGCCTCGACATCGTGGTCGCCAGCGTCCATTCCAAGCTGAAGATGGACGCCGCCGCCATGACCCGCCGCATGGTGCGCGCCGTATCCGGCGGCCGGGCGACGGTTCTCGGCCACTGCACGGGCCGCCTCGTCGAAGGCAACCGCGGCACCCGCCCGGAATCGAAATTCGATGCCGAACAGGTCTTTTCCGCTTGCCGCGACCACGGCGTGGCCGTCGAGATCAACTCCCGCCCCGAACGGCGCGACCCACCCACCCGCCTCTTGAACCTGGCCCTCGACCTGGGCTGCCACTTCTCGATCGACACCGATGCCCACGCCCCCGGCCAACTCGACTTCCTCGGCTACGGCGCCCAGCGGGCCCTCGACAACGGCGTCCCCGCCGACCACATCATCAACACCTGGCCACTCGACAAGCTGCTGAGCTGGGCCGGTTCCTAGCCCCGATCAAGATCATAGAGCTCTCAGCGCGGGAATTTGTCCGAGTCGCCGCAGTGAGAGCTCCCTGATCCTGTTACTCGGGGCGTGGGACGAACTCGGCGGATCAGTGCGGGCAGGTGGAGTGAAAGGGCTTGTTCGCGAACAGGTCTTCGATCCAGGACGACCACTGGGGTACGACGGTGGCGGGGGCGTCGTGGCCGCCGGGGACTGTGAGGTCGTGGACCGGGGTGCCCAGGGTGCACATTGTGGATATCGCGGCGGTGGACCAGGCGGTGTCGACCAGTTTGTCGGCGTCGCCGCGAGCTACGTAGGTGGGGAGTGGGGTGGCGGAGTGGGGGAGGTTCGTTCGGGATTGGAAGTCGGTGAACGGGCGGGCTGCGGCGTCGTCGGTGAAGGATGCCTCGGCGGGGGTGGCGGCCTGGCCGAGGGCGATGTCGGAGGGGGTGAGGGTGCCCGCGCAGGCGGATTCGAGATGCGGTGCGGCGGTGAGCAGGTCGCCGTGGAGGACCTGGTCGTAGCGGTAGTCAGGGGTGGTGTCACGTACTGCGGCAACGAGATACGGGATGATCAGGTATTGGTCGGGGGCGTTGAGGGTGCCGGTGCGGACGGTGTCGGCGAGCTGGAGTTCCAGGGCGGGTGACAGGAGGACGACGCCGTGGATGTTCAGCTCCGGCGCATAGGATTTCGCGGTTTCGGCGGCCGATTCGGCGGCGCGGCCGCCCTGTGAGACGCCGAGGAGCACGGTGTCGGAGGACAGCGGGAGGCCGGCGGAGCGGGCGGCGCGGATCGAGTCGAGGACGTCGTAGCCGGAGGATCGGGAGTCCAGGTATGGGGCGTTGCCGGGGCCGTCGAGGCCCTGATAGTTGGTCATCACCACGGCGCGATGCCCGGACAGGAGTCCGGCCACCGTGGTGGCGGAGCCGAAGAGGGTGGGCGAATTGGTGGGGGCACAAGCGCTGACGACTCCGGAGGTGCCGTGGGCGAAGGCGATGACGGGCCAGCCGCCGGCGGGGGCGTCCCCGGTGGGGAGGAAGACCGCGCCCGATACCTCGATCGGTTTCCCTGTCGGGGAGGTGGATTGATAGCGGATGTAGGTGGCCGAGGACATCGCGGCCGTCAGGGCGGGGTCGAGATTGCCCAGTGATCGCTGTGAGACCAGCTTCCCAGGAGATTCCGCCGTCGGTGTGGTCGTGTCGGAGGTGGCGCCGCAGGCGGTCAGAAATAGGGCAGCCAGTACCGGGAAGACAATCGCTGCTCGCATGCCGCTCCTTCGGATCGGGGTTCGATGACAGCCGCCTCGATTAACTCGAATCTAGCTGTTGCGACCGCCCCGGCCGGGGAAGGAGGTCAGCTGACCTTCGCAAGCGGACCAGGCGGACGGCGAGAGGTGGGAGCGGACGCGCGCGAAGAGCTCGTAGAGCCCCGCGCTGTATTTCGCTGCCAGTTCGGCGTTTTGCGCCAGCACGTCCAGCTCGTTGGCGATCGTCAGCTCCAGAAAGGCCCGGAAATCGGCCGCGGAGGGCTCGAATTCGCCGCCGGTGAAGCGGTCCCGGAACCGCACCGGATCCGCGTCGATACGGGGATAGACCGTTCCGCGATCACAGGCGGCGTACTGATAGATCCACCCCTCGGCCCGGGCGCCGACCAGCTCGACAACCGTTGCGCGATCGGATAATTCGACGAGCGAGACACCGAATCCGTCGGTGCCGTACACGGCGTGGGCCAGGCCGGCGAGCTGGAGGTCGCCGTCGTGTCCCCACGCCGCGAGGGTGTCGGCGACCCGGCCCAGGTGGGCGAGCAGCGTCCCGCCGGGATGATCGATGGTCTGTGTGCCGCGATCCCACAGGAACCGCTCGACGCGGTTCCTGCGGGATGCGAGGGATTCCGGCTCGTTCACCTGTTCATTGTCGCGCGGGAACCGGTTCGGCGGCAGCCGCTTTCACCCGCTGCTGCAGCCGGTACAGGACGAGCGACGCCGCGGACGCAGCCACCGAGAGGGCGGCGAGGACCCCGAAGGCGAGGTGGTAGGCGGACACCGGCGCCCAGCCGGATGACGTTGCCCGGGAGAGGATTACCGCCACCAGCGCCACCGCGACGGCGCCGCCCACCCGCTGCAGGATGTTCACGAAGGCCGTGGCGTCGGGCAGCTGCTCGTGCCGGACCGCCGCATACGCCGCCGAGACCAGCGGCATGGCGCCGACACCGGTGGCCAGACCCGCCGCGAACAGCAGGAATTGGATGAGGATTCCGTTCGCGCCGACCGGCAGGAACGCGAGCGGCAGTACGGCGCAGGCGATGGCGAGGTTGCCGAGCACCGCGACCCGGCCGCCGCCGAACCGGTCGGTCAGCCGTCCGCCCAGCGGCAGCATGATGATGCCGCCCAGGCCGTAGCTGAGCAGATCGACGCCGGTGCGAATGAGCCCGGTGCCGTGCAGCACCTGGAAGTACAAGGGCAGCAACACCATCACGCCGAACATGGCGCCGCCCGCGAAGAAGCTGGCGCTGGTGGCGGCCCGGAAAGCGTGGTTGCCGAACATCCGGATGTCCAGCAGCGGCCGTTCACCGCGCAGCGCACGGGTGATGAATCCGGCCAGGCTCGCGAGCCCGAGCACGACGGGCAGCCACACCGACGGCGAGGTGACCGACCCCGTGGTCCCGACCTCGGACAACCCGTACACCACGGCGGATACGCCGCCACCCGCGAGCACCAGCCCGATCACGTCGAGCGGCTGTGTCGCCACCCCGCTGGTCCGTGGCAGATACCGCAGCCCCAGCGCCCATCCGGCCAGTCCGAACGGAATGTTGATGAGGAACAACCACTCCCAGCTCCAGTGCGCCAGCATGAGCCCGCCGATGGTCGGCCCGATGGCGGGCGCGCCCACCACCGCGATGCCGACCACACCCATGACCCGGCCCATGCGCTGCGGCCCGGCCGCCTGACCCAGGATGGTCTGCCCGGCCGGGATCATGAGTCCCGCCGCAAGTCCTTGCAGGACGCGCATTCCGATCAGCCACCCCGCGGTCGGCGCGAAGGCGCACGCCGCCGAGGTCAGGGTGAAGGCGACCAGCGCCCCCATCCACAGCCGGGTGACGCCGACCCGCCGCGCCAGCCAGCCGCACACGGTGAGCGAAACACCGAGGGCCAGCAGGTATCCGCTCGCCACCCACTGGATCGTGGCCAGCGACGCACCCAGATCCGCGCCGATGGTGTGCAGCCCGATATTGACCAGCGAGGTGTCCAGCATGCCCATGACCGCGCCGAACACCACCACGCCGGCGGTGCGCCAGACATACGCGGGGATCTTGCCGGAATCGGCGGGCACGGGAGCCCGGGCGGGCGCTCCCCCGGCACCGGATGTCCTGGTGTCCGAACGCATTTGCGTCATCGGACCTCTCCTTCAATAGTTGATGAGCAACTCAATTGCAGAGCGTATCAATGATTGAGTAGCCCAACAATAGATATAATCAGCGGGTGCCCGAAGAACCTTCCATCCCAGCCGAGGCCCACCCCCCGAGCCTGCTGCGCCACCCGACCTACGCACTGGGCAAGCTGCACAAGGCGATGCACTCCCACCTCGGGACACCCCTGCGCGAGCACTGGGTGCTCACCTACCTCGCCGAGAGCAGTGAGATCTCCCAGCAGGAGATGGCCAACGTCCTGGAGATCGACCGCAGCGAAGTGGTGCGGCTGATCGACAGCCTCGAGAAGGCCGGTCTGGTCACCCGCACCCGCGATCCGCACGACCGCCGGAAATACCGGCTGGCTATCACCGCCGCCGGCAATCGGGTCCGCGCGGAGACCGATGCGAAGATCGCCGCCGCCACCGATGTGCTGCTCGCCCGCCTGACCCCGGCGGAAAGGGATACCCTGCACCGGCTTTCACTCAAGGCCCTGGGCTACGACACCGACGAGAGCTGACCCACACCCGGCCGGGCAACCGCCGCGAAATGGCTCACAACCGGTGATGGCTGTGAACCCGGTTACGCGTAGGGCTAGGGTTGGGGCCGTGCCTTCTCGACCCCGCCTACCCCGTTTGCCCCAGCTCAACCCGCCGCTGGACGCCCGCCGCGGCTACTCCCAGCAGGAGATTCTCGGCGAAATGCGCCGGCTGATCCTGGAGGGAAACCTGCCGCCCGGCACCGGTTTGCCGCTGGGCGAGATAGCACGCGAATTCACCGTGAGCGCCATTCCGGTGCGCGAGTCGCTGCAGACCCTGATCGGAGAGGGCCTGGTCGAGCACCGGCCCAACTTCGGCTACCAGGTCACCATGCTGACCGCCGACGAGCTGCGCGAGCTGTACATCGTGCGCGAGCGCCTGGAGTCCGCCGCGCTGGCCGCGGCCGTGCACAATGCCACCGAGGCCGATCATCAGCTGGCCCGCGAGATCCACGCCCGCCTCGAGCAGGCGGTGCTCACCGAGAACGCGGTGGCCTATCACCGCGAGACCCGCAACTTCCACCTGGCCCTGGTGCGCCCGTCGGGCATGCCGCGCGTGGTGCACATGCTCGAATACGCCTGGAACATCACCGAACCCGTGCAGCCCATGGTGCATGTGTCGACGATGGATCGCGTGGTGCTGCACGCCGACCACAGCAAGCAGCTGCAGGCCTTCCTCGCGAGGGATGCTGAAGCATTGCTGACTGCCACCGAGGGCCATCACGCACGCTTGAACGGCGTCCTCTCGCACCTGCCCACCGACACCGGCTTGTTCGCCGAACCCGCAGGTGAAGAAGATATATAACCCCTGAGCCTGGGGCTTTCGAACATATACGGTTCAAGCAACGCCGGAGCCATTTCTGTTCGATAGCGTGGATCCATGCGGATCCGGGTCATCAATCCCAACACCACCGCCGCGATGACGGCGCTCATCGGGGACAGCGCGCGCCTGGTCGCCGCGCCCGGCACGGTGGTCGACGCCGTCAACCCCGACATGGGCCCGGCCTCCATCGAGAGCCACTACGACGAGGCGCTGGCCGTGCCCGGCCTGCTGGCCGAGATCGCGCGCGGCGAGGCCGAGGGCGCGGACGGCTACGTCATCGCCTGTTTCGGCGATCCCGGCCTGGACGCCGCCCGCGAGCTGGCGCGCGGCCCGGTGATCGGCATCGCCGAGGCGGCCATGCAGGCGGCCAGCCATCTGGGCCGGAAATTCAGCGTCGTCACCACCCTCGGCCGCACCGCCGGCCGGGCCTGGGAGCTGGCGGAACGCTATGGTATGGAACGGTTCTGCGCGAACGTGCACGCCTGCGAGATCCCGGTGCTCGAACTCGAGGATCCCGAGGCGCGCAAGATCATCGCCGACGCCTGCCGCGAGGCCGTGCTGGCAGACAACTCGGACGCCATCGTGCTCGGCTGCGCGGGGATGGCGGACCTGTGCGAGTACCTGACCGAGGAGGTCGGGGTGCCCGTGGTGGACGGCGTCGCCGCCGCCACGCTGACCGTGCAGTCGCTGGTCACCATGAAGTTGCGTAAGTCCGGCCGCGGGGAATTCGCGGCCCCACTACCGAAGACGTATGTGGGATTGCTCGCCGATTTCGGCATCGAAGAACAGGAGGCTCAGGCGTGACGCTGCCACCGGAGACATGGAACGGGATCGAATCCCGTTTGCAGGCTGTGGATTCGGAGCTGCTGCGGCTCTATCCGGGCGACCGCCCGGGCCAGCCGGTGCACACCGCGTACGCCTCCGGCGCGGATGCCTCGATCGACCTGCCGGCCCAATGGGGCACGGCCGCACTGGAACTCGCCGAGAGCCAGCGGGAGCTGCTGGTCGGGCTGGCCGGCGAGGATGTCGTCGCACGGGTTTTCCGCACCCTGAGCGAGCGCCCCATCCAGGACCTGCGGCTGGACTTCGAGGACGGCTACGGCACCCGCGGCGACGAGGTCGAGGACCGCGACGCCCTGCACGCCGGCGCGGTGCTGAAAGCCCTTCCGGCCGAAGTATTCTCGCGCGGTATCCGCATGAAGGGCCTCACCACCCTGGAGTGGGCGCGCGCCGTGCGCACCCTGGAGAAGGTCCTCGAAGGCGCGGGCGGCGTGCCCGAGGGCTTCGTGTTCACCGTGCCGAAGATCCGCCATGTCGAGCAGGCCGATCTCACCGTGCAGCTGTGCGACGCCATCGAATCGGCCCACGGGCTGGCCGCCGGATCGCTGCGGTTCGAGCTGCAGATCGAGAGCCCGCAGGCCATCATCGCCGCCGACGGCACCGCCCCGGTCGCCCAGCTGATCCAGCGCTCGGCCGGACGCTGCACCGGATTGCACTACGGCACTTACGATTACAGCGCCGCCTGCGGTATCGCCCCGAAGTTCCAGTCGCTGGAGCACCCGGTCGCCGACCACGCCAAGGCGGTCATGCAGGCCGCGGCCGCCACCACCGGGGTGTGGGTGTGCGACGGCTCCACCCAGGTGCTGCCGATCGGCACCGACGCGGAGGTGCGCGCGGCGGTGTCGCGGCACTTCCGCCTGGTCACCCGCTCGCTCGAGCGCGGCTACTACCAGGGCTGGGACATGGGCGCGGGCCACCTGGTCACCCGCTGGCTGGCCACCTTCGCGTTCTTCCGCGAGGGGCTGGGCATCGCCGCCCCGCGCATCGGCCGCTACCTGGATCGCCAGGGCGGCGCGGTGATGGACGAACCGGCCACCGCGCAGGCGCTGGCGACCGTGGTGCTGCGCGGACTGGAGTGCGGCGCCTTCGAACCCGCCGAGGTCACCGCGATCGCCCCCAAAGCCACTGTCGAGGTATTGCATCAATTGCGAGAGAGGAAGATTCCGGCGCTATGAGCGACGTTGATTTCACGCTGCTTCCCGATCTGGCCGTGCGCACCCTGGGTGGCGCCGTGCTGTGGGCGAACGACGAGTCCTTCGCCGAGAAGGAGAACCTGATCCGGCCCGAGCAGGCCACCTACTCCCCCGCCACCTTCGGCCACAAGGGCCAGGTGTACGACGGCTGGGAGACCCGCCGCCGTCGCAGCGCCGCGGGCGACCACCCCGCCGGCGACGACTGCGACACCGCGATCGTCCGCCTGGGCGTGCCCGGCGTGATCAAGGGCGTCGTGGTGGACACCGCCTGGTTCAAGGGCAACTACCCGCCCGAGGTGTCGGTGGAAGCCATTGCGGTGGAAGGCAATCCGTCGGTCGACGAGCTGGTCGCCGCCGAGGGCTGGACCACGATCGTCGAGCGCGCCAAGGTGTCCGGCGATTCGCAGAACCCGTTCGCCGTGGACTCCCCCAAGCGCTGGACCCACGTGCGGCTGCGCATGTTCCCCGACGGCGGCATCGCCCGCCTGCGCGTGCACGGCGTGGCCAAGCCCGACCTGGCCTGGCTGGAGTCCGGCCCGTTCGACCTGGCCGCGGTGGAGAACGGCGGCCTGGTCGCCGACTGCTCCAACCGCTTCTTCTCGCACCCGCAGAACGTGCTCATGCCCGGCCGCGCCCGCAGCATGGGCGATGGCTGGGAGACCGCGCGCCGCCGCGACAAGAACACCAACGACTGGGTGCTGGTGCAGCTGGCCGCCGAGGGCGTGATCACCGCCGCCGAGATCGACACCTCGTACTTCCTGTTCAACAGCCCGGGCGCGGGCGCCCTCACCGGCATTCGCGCCGACGGCACCGAGGTCGAACTGCTGGGCCGCACCCGCCTGCAGCCCGACACCCGCCACCGCTTCCTGATCGACGCGGACGCGGCGGTCGTGCAGGTGCGCCTGGACGCCTTCCCCGACGGCGGCCTGGCCCGGCTGCGGCTCTTCGGCACCCTGACCGACGAAGCTCGGGCGCGGTTGCGCGCCGAGCTGGAAAATGACCTGGCGTGATCGGTCAGGGCCCGGAGGCGGAAGCTCGCGTAACCACGGAGGGCCCCCGAGCGCGCCGAAAGGATATGCAGCCATGAGCGATTTCGATCTGAACTACCCGCGGGACATGGTGGGCTACGGCCCCAACCCGCCGCACCCGCAGTGGCCGGGTGAGGCGAACATCGCGGTCAACTTCGTGCTCAACTACGAGGAGGGCGGCGAGAACAATGTCCTCGACGGCGACGAGGCCTCGGAGACGTTCCTATCGGATATCGTTCCGGCAGCGGCGTTCCCGAACCGGCACATGTCGATGGAGACCATCTACGAGTACGGCTCCCGCGCCGGACTCTGGCGGGTGCTGCGGCTGTTCGAATCCCGCGATATCCCGCTGACCATCTTCGGGGTGGCGCGGGCGCTGGAACGCAATCCGGAGGCCGTCGCGGCGTTCAAGCGCAATGGCTACGACATCTGCTCGCACGGTCTGCGTTGGATCTCCTACCAGATGGTGGATGCCGAGACCGAGCGCGCGCATCTGGAAGAGGCGGTGCGCATCATCACCAAGCTCTTCGGTGAGGCGCCCAAGGGCTGGTACACCGGCCGCGATTCGCCGCAGACCCGCGAACTGGTGGTGGAGCACGGCGGCTTCGTCTACGACTCCGATTCCTACGCCGACGATCTCCCCTACTGGGTGAAGGTCGCCGGCCAGGATCACCTCGTGCTGCCGTACACGCTCGAATCCAATGACATGCGCTTCTCCTCCCCCGCCGGATTCGCCAACGGCGAGGAGTTCTTCACCTATCTGAAGGACGCCTTCGACGTGCTCTACGCCGAGGGCGCGGCAGGTGCGCCGAAGATGCTGTCGGTCGGCCTGCACTGCCGCATCATCGGCAAGCCGGCGCGGGCCAAGGCGCTGGAGCGCTTCCTGGATTACGTGCAGTCACACGAGCAGGTGTGGCTGGCGCGGCGCATCGACATCGCCGAGCACTGGCGCACGGTGCATCCCGCGTCCTGACGCCCGGGAGAACCCGAAAACCACTGCGGCCCGGGGTGATTGCGCGATCACCCCGGTACCGGGAACGCCGGTGCGGCCGGAACCGCACACCGACTCTCCACCGGGGACCCGCCCGTCACGGGTGCCCGGATCTCCCTTCCGGTGTGGGGTACCGCCGGACGCATCGGCGGCACCACGAATACGGCCCGGAACCACCAGGTTCCGGGCCGTATTCGCGTGCCGGGCGATATCACCGCTCGCTGCTGTCGGGCGAAACCGCCTCAGAGCGCGCCGCTTTCGATATCGCGCTTGATGCCCTCCTGCGTCGCCTGGTGCGCGGCCACCCCGTTGCCGGCCGTGAAGTCGATCAGGGCCGCATCGGCAACGAAGGTCAGATGCTCGTTGACGGTGGTCGTGCCATCGCCGTTGTCGGCGAAGGTGATCAGCTGGTGGGTGGTCACGTTCGGGACGTCCCAGCTGTCGGTGGTGTAGTAGTGCTCGTCCGGGTGCAGGCGCTGCTCGGCCTGGGTGTGCCCGGGGAAGGTGACCGGGCCCATCGGAATGTCCTCGAGCGCGGTGAAATCCGCGATCTGCGTGTCACCGTCATCGCAGGTGCGGTGGACGATGATGTCCTTCAGAAACGAGTGGCGGCCGATACCGTTGCGGACATCGGTGTACACGTCCCACACCTTGTCCAGCGGCGCGGCGATGGTGACCGGCAGATCCACCTCGGTCACCGATCGGCCGTCGGCCGGATTCTGCTGCTCGGCCTCGTAGATCGACCAGCTGACCTGCCATTCCAGTTTGTAGTCGTTCTCCGACTCGATGCAGGACGGCGCGTCGTCCGCGCGTGCCATCGCCGACCCCACCGCAGGCGACCCCATCGTCGCGCAGGCTATCGCCAGCGCATAACCCACCTTGAACCTCACCGGGCGGACTTTACCCCGGTCGCAACCTACCGGCAGGTTTCCTGCGAAATCGCGGCTACCGTGCCCCGGGCCGGTCCCCACGCTCCAATTCCACTGCGCGCTTCATCATTTCGCGTGCGCGGGTGCGGTCGCCGGCGTAATCGTAGGCGCGGGCGGCGCGGTAGTTGGTGCGCCAGTTCTGCGGGTCCGCCTCGAATTCCTCCTTCACACGCTCGAAAAGCGCGTCGGCAGCAGCCTTCTCGATGCGCCCGGACGGGCGGCGCGGCAGATCGGAGACATCCAGCTCGCCGCCCTCCTCGTGCATGCGGCGGGCCAGGTGCTGGTGGGCGAAGGCGGCGCGGACACTGGTCGCCACGATCCACACGCCCAGCACCGGCAGGATGAACACGCCGATACCCAGGCCAACCGCGGCCGGCTTACCGGTGGCGATCAGGTCGATCCCGATCCGGCCCAGCAGCACGAAGTAGAACCCGAGCACCACCACCAGGGCCGCGATGAAACCGACCCGCTTGAAGACCTCGCGGCCGTTGCCGTCGGCGGGATTCGCGGCGGGCGTGCTCACAGGTCGAGCAGCGGGTCGATGCCCACGGTGAGACCGGGGCGCAGCGGCGTCTTGCGCACGCCCAGCAGCACACCGGGTACGAAGGAGGTGCGGTCGAGCGAGTCGTGGCGGATGGTCAGCGTCTCCCCCTGCGTGCCGAACAGCACCTCCTGGTGCGCGACCAGTCCGGCCAGCCGCACCGAGTGCACCCGCACCCCGTCCACGTCCGCGCCGCGCGCACCCTCCAGCTCCTGGCTGGTGGCGTCGGGGCTGCGGCCCACACCCGCCTTCTCCCGGGCCGCGGCGATGAGCGCGGCGGTCCGGAAGGCGGTGCCCGACGGCGCGTCCGCCTTGTTCGGGTGGTGCAGCTCGATGACCTCCACCGAGTCGAAGAAGCGCGCGGCCTGCTCGGCGAACCGCATGCTCAGCACGGCGCCGATGGCGAAGTTCGGCGCGATCAGCACCCCGACTTCCGGCTCGGCGGCCAGCCAGCCCTTCACCTGCTCCAGCCGCTCGGCATCGAAGCCGGTGGTGCCGACCACGGCGTGAATCCCGTTCTCCACCATCCACTTCAGATTGGGCATCACCACGTCCGGGTGCGTGAAGTCGACCACGACCTCGGTTCCGGCGGCCGTGAACGCCTCCAGCGAGTCACCCTTGTCGACCTGCGCCACCAGCTCCAGATCCGCGGCCGCCTCGACCCCGGCACAAATGGCCTGCCCGACCTTGCCGCGCGCCCCGAGCACACCCACCCGGATCCGGTTCGTGGTCACCTGGTCTCCTTCGCTATGACCGATCAAGGAACGGTTCGAGCCTATCGGGTCGGCGAAACGCCACGCCGCGCGGCCGTTTCGGACGAGTCGGCCACCGGCTACGGGGCACAGGTGCGGCCGGCCTGCTCCGGGTCGGTGGTCACAGCTGGTCGTAGACCGCGACGAGCCGGTCGAGGACCTCGGTGGCGGATCTCAGCGCGGCGATGTCCTGATCGGCCAGTTCGTCTCGCAGGGCGTCGGTCATGGCCGTCATGCGCTCGCGGCACCGGATGCGCCCGGCCTCGGTCAGCATGACCAGCACCGAGCGTTTGTCGCCGGGTGGGCGTTCCCTGGTGACGTATCCCGCCGCGGCCAGGCCGTTGACCAGCTGAGTGGTTGCGGCGCCGGTTGTTTCGGCCAGGGCAGCGAGTTGGCCGATCGTGAGCGGCCCGCGGTCGGCCAGCGCGCGCAGGGCGCGCGCATGGGTGAGCGACAGCGCCGTGGGTGATCGGGTCGCGCGCCCTCGGAGCCGGGAATCCGCCGCGCTGAGCCGGTAGGCGGCCCGGGCCAGCAGGTCGAGGGCTGTCGCGCGGTCCGCATCGAGGTCTTCGGTCACGGTGGGTTCTCCTGTCGGCGGATCGTGCGGGGTTGACAGCAGCTTAGTCTAAGTACTTAATAGATAAGTACTTAGTTTATTGACAGGAGCACTCACCATGACCACTCGATCCCTGGGCCAGAGCTGGGCCCTCGACATCGCCCTCGCCCAGGGCGGATTCGACGCCCTGCATCCACAGGCGAAGGGCACCATGGAGCAACTCGGTCACGACCACACCGACTTCGACAAGGTCTTCGAACTCGTGCGGAGCGGGGCGATGCTGCCCAAGGCGTGGGTGAGCATCGCCGCCCAGGCCGAGGAGCGCGCCGCCCACCATGAGCGAAACGGGTTCGCACGCACCGCCGCCGACCTCTACACCCGGGCGGCCGTGATGTGGGGCCGGGCCCAGTACTCGATCTTCGAGGCGGCCGATCCACGCAAACTCGCCTTCCGCGAGCGCACCAACCATTGCGTCGAACGGCTGGGGGAACTGCGCGGCGGACTGGTCCGGCGGGTGGCGCTGGACTTCGAGGGCAAGCAGATTTTCGCACTGCTGCATCTGCCGGCGGGGCCGGTGCATCGGGCTCCGGCGGTGATTCTCGGCCCCGGCATGGACATGATCAAGGAGGACTACATCGCCGCGGCCGAGCGGTACTACACCTCGCGGGGCGTGGTCGCGCTGTCCATCGAGGGTCCTGGGCAGGGCGAGAGCCGGGCGCACGGCCTGACCGTCGATCTCACCAACTATGAACGCGCCGTGCGGCATTACATCGACTATCTGAGCGAACTGCCGGAAGTGGATCCGCTCCGCATCGGCATGTTCGGCATCAGCATGAGTGGGTACTGGGGATCGCGTGCGGCCGCGACGGAGCCGAGGCTGGCGGCGTTGGCGGCCTTCGAGGCGCCGACCGGCGATTTCCGGACCATCTTCGAGCAGGCGCAGCCGACCTTCAAGAACAACTACATGTATATGGCGGGCTACGACGACGAAGCGGCCTTCGACCGGGATTTACGGGACCGGATGCCGCTGGATGATCTGGTCGGTGACATCGCGTGCCCGGTGCTGTACGGCATCGGCGAGTTCGACGAGCTGACCCCACTCGAACAGGCGCTCGCCAATTACGAACTCGTTCGCGCGCCCAAGGAGATTCGCGTCTACGAGGGCGAATTCCATCCACTGGGAGGCGTGGCGGCCGAAGTCTTCCGATTCGGCGCCGAATGGCTGGAACGAGCCCTGACCGGCGAATTCACGACGCCGGGACGCGATGTGCGGCACTACGTCCACCGCGACGGACGCACCACCGACGGCACCGCTGATCCGCAATGGTGGTCGGGCGCAGTGCCGTCGGCCATCCAACGGCTGCGCTCGGCGTGAGCACCGATCCCGAAGTCGCCTGCCGCTCAGCGTAATTGCGCGCTGAGCCCCGGTCCGAGTGCGGCACACCGCGAGCCGTTCGACATCCTGGCCGACCGGGACTCGAAAGGCCGGGTGCGCAAGGGATTCCATTGCGCGCCCGGCCTTTCGGGTCGGTGGACTAGCCGGTGTAGCCGGTCAGCTTGTAGACCGTGGTGTTGCCGATCTGCTGGGGTGTGAAGGTTGCGGTCACCCAGTCCGTGATGTCGGTGTGCTGGTTGCGACCGAAGCCACCCTGGTTGCCCGGGCCGCCCTGCTCGGGCTGGGCGCCTTGGCGGGTCGGCTGATCGGCGGGGTTCTGGCCGCCGCCCTGCTGCCGGTTGCGCTCGGCACCGGCGGGGGCGCCGGGATCGCGGTTGCCGTTTCCGTTGTCGCCGTTGTCGTTTCCGTTGCCGCCACGGTCGTTGTTGTTCTGCACGATGTAGTAGCCGATCTTGCCGGCCTTCACATCGGCTTGGAACTCCGCCAGGGTCGGGGTCGGATCGCTGCCGGAGAAGCCGCCGATGGCCATGACCGCCTTGTCGGTCTGCAACTCCAGGCCCGCCGCGGCGGAGGAGCCGTTGATCGCGGCCGCCCACGTCGAGTCGGATGTCTTCAGCAGGGCCGCCAGCTGCTGGTTGGGCTGGGACTCGCCGAAGCCGCCGCCCCGGCCGCCCGCGGCACTCGCCGGGCCGACGGTCGGACCGCCGCCACCGTGCGGGGTGGCGATGGTGGCGATCGAGTAGGCGGTCGCGCCGGACAGGCTCGCGAACAGGCCGAGCGCCAGTGCCGCGGCGCCGAGACGGCGGTTGTCCCGGACCCACGGCAGCACGAGCAGCACGGTCGCCACGACGGTCAGTGCCAGAACCGCCCAGCGCAGTTCGGGGTACCAGCCGCTGTTGCGGTGCAGCAGTACGAAACTCCACCCGCCGGTGGTCGCCACCAGCGCGGCCAGGCCGAAGCGACCGAGGATGGTGTCCCGCCCGGTCCACATCTCGTGGATGCCGACCGCGAACATGCCGGCCACGGCCGGTGCGATCGACAGGCAGTAGTACGGGTGCACGGTGCCGCTCATGTAGCTGAGCACGCCGCCGTCGATGAGGATCCACAGCCCGAACAGGATCGCGGCCGCCCGCACCAGGTCGGTGCGCGGCGCCCGGCCCCGCGAGACCAGCACCAGCACCATGGCCAGCAGCGCGGCCGGCAGCAGCCAGCCGATCTCGAAGCCGAATTCACCGGTGAACAGGCGTCCCACGCCGCGGACCTGCCCGCCGAAGCCGCCGAATCCACCGCCGCCGTGTCCGCCCGGACCGGCCTGCGCGGCCGTGTCCGCCGCGGCGGCCGGACCGGGTGCCGCAGTGGTCAGGCCGGGTGCCGCGGTGGCCGGGTCGTGCGGCGCGCCGCCGCCCGGAGCACCACGGTGGTTGCGGCCGAGCACGCGGGCGAAGCCGTTGTAGCCCAGCACCAGATTCATGAAGTTGTTGTCGGTCGACCCGGCCAGATACGGGTGGCTCGACGCCGGCCACAGCAGCGTGACCAGCACGTACCATCCGCTCGACACCACCAGCGCGACGAGCGCCCCGACCAGCTGCACGAGGCGGGCGCGGATCGGATTCGGCGCGGCGACGAGATAGACCAGCCCCAGCGCGGGCAGCACCATCAGGCCCTCGAGCATCTTCGCCAGGAACGCGAACCCCAGCGCCACACCGGCCAGCAGAATCCACTGGGTCGAGGCGCGTTCGAGAGCGCGAACCGTGGCGTACGCGCCGGCCATCATGAGCAGCACCATGACCGCATCCGGGTTGTTGAACCGGAACATCAACGCCGCGACCGGCGTCAACGCCAGCGCGGCTCCGGCGAGCAGCCCGGTGTAGTGGCTACCCGTCAGCCGCCGCACCGCGCCGTACAGCAGCCCCACCGCGGCCACCGCCATCAGGGCTTGCGGAATCAGCATGCTGGCACTGGAGAATCCGAAGATCTGCCCCGACAGCCCCATCACCCACTGCGACACCGGCGGCTTGTCGACGGTGATGAAGTTCGCGGGATCCAGTGAACCGAACAGGAGCGCTTCCCAGTTCTTCGACCCGGCCCACGCGGCCCCGGCGTAGAACTGATTGCCCATCCCATTGATGGTGATGTTCCACAGATACATCACCGCCGTCGCGACTAGGAGCGCGGCCAGACCGGCACGTTCGGCGGTCTTACCGCCGAACCGTCCGGCCTCCTGTGCAGCCGCCGCGGGCGGCGGCGGAACCACTGGCGGGTTGTCCTGGAGTGATGTGGTCACGCTGACCATTCAGCGCCCCGGAGTCCAATGAACCCTGTGAGCCCGCCGGGAGCTTCCGGTGAGCCGCGGCCGCAGCTGCGCCCTACTGGAGTCGGGGTGTGCGGATGTGGGTGGGGCTCTGGCCGGTGTGGTGGCGGAACCATCGGGAGAAGGCGCTCAGTTCGGAGAAGCCGAGTTCGGTGGCGATGGCGGTGAGGGTGCGGTCGTGGTGGGTGAGGTAGCGGTGGGCGAGATCGAGACGGGTGGTGTTGAGGAGGGTGGTGAAGGTTTCTCCGCTGCGGGCCAGGTATCGGTGCAGAGTCCGGCGGTCGATGCCGAGGCGGGCGGCGACGGTGGCGGCCGAGCACTGATGGGTGGGCAGCAGGGTTTCGATGATGGCGCGTGCCTGCTCGGCGGTGGATTCGCCGACCGGGGTCAGGGATCGCAGGTATTCGCGGGCATAGGGGCGGAGCAGGGGGTCGGCGAGCGGGTTGGCGGTGTCGAGGTCGCGGGTGTAGCACACGATGCCGTTGAAGCTCTGCTCGAATTCGATTGCGGGCCCGAGGATCCGGTGAGCATCGCCGCGTCGCTCGGGTGCGCCGTGGGTGAAGCAGACCGACAACGGATGCCAGTCCCGACCTAGGAGTTCTCGCAGGATGCGGCAGGTGGCGCCGACGGCGAGCTCGGTGGCCTGCCGGCCGAGCGAGGCGCCGGGTGCGGCCTGGATGCGAATGGTGGTCAGACTGTCGGCCTGGGTGAGGCTGGTGCGCAGCGCCTCATTGTGCAAGGAGATATAGCGGAGCGCGATCTGCAGGGCACTGCGAATATCGGGTTCCTCGCGGGCGACGAGCGCGACCGGCCCGAGGTTGGCCAAGCTGCGACGCTCGGCCAGGTATAGGCCGAACTCCTCGCAGTTCGCTTCGCGCGCAGTGCGTTCCAGCAGCAGATCCACCGCGGCGGCGGGCAGCCAGGTATCGCTGGCGCTGACCGCCCCGGCGCCGATGCCCACCGATCGCAACATCAGCATCGGGTCGACCCCCAAGGACAGGGTCAAATCGACATAGCCGGACAGGACGGCGCTTCGGATCATCGGAGCCATCGGCATCCCTCCTTCATGATGTCCCAGATTGTCAATCTTTCGGTCCCGATCAGTCAAACATGATGACTCGTGCACACATAGCGTGACGGCTATCACGTTCACCGCATCACAGGAGCTGCCCGTGACCACCGAGCCCGCGTCCGTGCCCACGCCCGTCGTCGACGCCATGCGCGCACAAGGAGCATGGAATCCGTTGTGGGACAAATTGTCCGACTGGGACCCGGAGTGGACCGAGCAATTCATGTCCATGGGTACGTTGCCGGTCCGCCGTGGCGTGCTGTCCCCACAGTTCGTGGAATTGCTGAGCATCGCGGTCGACGCCGCGTGCACCCACATGTACTCGCCGGGCGTGCGCCGCCACATTCGCGCCGCCCTGGAGCTGGGCGTGTCCCGCGAGGAGATCCTCGCCGTCCTCGAGCTGACCAGTGTGCTGGGCATTCACGCGTGCAACATCGGGGTCCCCGTGCTCGCCGAAGAACTCGACGCCTTCGAGCGTCGCCGCGCGCAACAGCGGTGAATCCGCTGCGGCAAAGCGCAACTCACCAGAATCAGGAAGGACGATCATGCACTATCTCGACGATTCGCTGCTGCCGGAGAACCAGGAGAAACTGGTCATCCAGGTAGCGCCGTACGGCCCGGAATTCCTGCCCGGAGACTCCGACGACATCCCGGTGACGATGGACGAGCAGATCCAGAAGGCGGTGGACTGCTACAACGCGGGCGCACAGGTGCTGCACGTCCACGTGCGGGAAGCCGATGGACACGGGTCGAAGCGGCTCGAGCTGTTCAACGAGATGCTGGGCCGCCTGCGCGAAGCGGTACCGGAGATGATTCTCCAGGTCGGCGGTTCGATTTCGTTCGCGCCGCCGGAAGGCGGCGACCAGGCGAAGTGGCTGGATTACGACACCCGCCACCTGCTGGCCGAGCTGGATCCGAAACCGGATCAGGTCACCATCGCCATCAACACCAGCCAGATGAATGTCATGGAGTTGCTCAGCGATGACGATATCGCGGACACCTCGCTGCAGAACCCGATGCTGGCCAGGGCGTATCGCGACATGGTGGTCGAGGCTGGGCCGGAGTTCTATCTCGAGCATCTGCGGCGGCTGACCGCGGCGGGTATCCAGCCGCACTTCATGCTCGGCTCGGTGCATCAGCTCGAGACCGTCGAGCGGTTGATCCGCCGTGGCCTCTACACCGGCCCGCTGGTGCTGAATTACGTGGCGATCGGCGGCGGCGCGGCGGGCCTGCATCCGGCGGACCTGTTCGAGTTCATCCGCCGCACTCCGGACGGCGCGGTGCTGACCATCGAAACGATCATGCGCAATGTCACCCCGATGTGCACCATCGCGATCGCGCTGGGCCAGCACGTCCGAGTCGGCATCGAGGACAACCTGTGGGGCCGCA
This sequence comes from Nocardia sp. NPDC004123, assembly GCF_053603795.1. NCBI lineage: Bacteria > Bacillati > Actinomycetota > Actinomycetes > Mycobacteriales > Nocardiaceae > Nocardia > Nocardia sp. NPDC004123. Next base: position 138,274 of record NZ_JBSGGG010000018.1, on the reverse strand, counting down.
AGGGCGAACGACGCACCTCGGTCGAACAGGTCGAGCAGATGGTGCGCATAGCCGACGAACTCGGCCGCGATGTGGCCTCCTGCAAGGAGGCACGCGACATCTACCTGTTCGACGAGATCTACTCCGGCACCGACGACGCGCTGGCCAAGATCGGATACCCGCCCAACCGGCAGCCCGGCCAGGTCGGATTCCTGTACCACGCTTGATCTTTCGCAGGTGAGTGGGCCGGTCGCACCCGGTGCGGCCGGCGCACCACGCAGATTTGTTCGTCGACAGGATCCGGCCGCGCCGGTCCGTCGGTTCCACCAGGCTCGAGGAAGCGCCATGGACATCTCCACCACCCCCACCGACTTGTCGGCGACGTCCGCCGGACCATCGCGAGCCCGCTCACGGAGCTTCCCGTGGGTCGTGTTCGGACTGACCTTCGGATTGATGCTGTCGGACTACATGTCCCGCCAGGTGCTATCGGCGGTGTTCCCGCTACTGAAAAACGAATGGGGACTATCGGATTCACGGCTGGGCTCGTTGAGCAGCATCGTGGCCCTGATGGTGGGGCTGCTGGCGTTCCCCCTGTCCCTGGTGGCGGATCGCTGGGGACGCGTGCGCAGCATGCTGATCATGGCGACGGTCTGGAGTCTGGCCACTCTGCTGTGCGCGCTCGCCACCGGATACGGGCAGATGCTGGGCGCGCGTTTCCTGGTCGGAGTCGGCGAAGCCGCCTATGGCAGCGTCGGTGCCGCGGTGATGCTGGCGGTGTTCGCCCCGCACCTGCGCGCCTCCCTGAGCGGTGCGTTCCTGGCGGGCGGCTCGTTCGGGTCGGTCCTGGGTGTCGCGCTGGGCGGTGTCGTCGCCTCGCACATCGGCTGGCGCTGGACCTTCGCCCTGATGGCCGGCCTCGGGCTGCTGCTGGTCGGCGCGTTCCGCACGGTGGTCACCGAATCCGCTTTGCGCCGACACACTTTCGCCGAATCACCGGCGACCGGCGCAGCGGCCGCCACGCCGACCGGCGGCGCGGTGCGGGCACCGCTCTCGAGCCTGTTCTCCTCGGTGTCGGTGTGGTGCGCCTACGTCGGCGGCGGTCTGCAACTGTTCGTCGCGGCCGTGCTGATGGCCTGGCTGCCGAGCTTCTTCAACCGCTCCTATTCCATGCCCACCGACCGCGCCGGACTTGTGGCCTCGGGATATGTGCTGCTCATCGGGACCGGAATGATCATGTGCGGCATCATCACCGACCGCGTCGGCCGACGGCACCCGATACGTCAATGGAGCACTGCACTGGTCTACTGCGCGGTCTCGCTGGTCCTGCTCACCATCGCGTTCAGCCTCGGCACCGGTGCCGCCCAGCTGACCATCCTGGCACTGGGAGCAGTGACCGCCGCCGGATCGGCGGGAGCGACGACCTCGATGGTCGCCAGCCTCACCCACGCCAGCCTGCGGGCGACCGCGCTCGCCACGGTGACCTTGGCCAACAACATCTTCGGGCTCGCCCTCGGGCCGCTGGTCGTGGGCCTCCTCGCCGACCGTTACGGGCTCGCCGCCGCGCTGCGCCTGGTTCCGCTCGCCTATATCGGCGCCATCGCCGCCCTGGCCGTGGGCAGATACGCCTACCCGGCCGGACTGCGCCGCCTCGCCCGATTGGAAACGAGCCGTCCGGCCGCCTGACCACGCCGCCCTGTCCGGCCGTTCGGCCGCAACCGCTCCGGTCCCATCAATTCCGTGAGGTCTTCCCATGCTCAATCTCGCTGTGCTGCTCGAAGACACAGCCCGCCGTCATCCGGGGCACGATGCCATCGTCGCCGGCGATCAGAGACTGACCTATGCCCAGGTCGACGCCGCCGCGAACCGGATCGCCCACCTGCTCGCCGCCCGCGACATCCAGCGGGGTGACAAGGTCGCGCTGTCATGCCCGAATCTGGCGTGGTTCCCGATCATCTACTACGGCATCCTGAAAGCGGGAGCAACGGTCGTACCGCTCAACATTCTGCTCAAGGACCGCGAAATCGCGTACCACCTCGACGATTCCGAGGCTAAGGCGTTCTTCTGCTTCGAGGACACCGCTGAGCTTGCGATGGGCGAGTACGGTCGCGCCGGATTCGACCGGGCCCCCAGTTGCCGCCACTTCTTCCTCATCGATTCCCCAGCCCCCGGGGAGGTCGGCGGGCCCGGCGAGCTGGCAACCATGCTGCGGGAATTTCCCGGCGAATTCGGCACGCGGGCCATGAATCCCGACGACACGGCGGTCATCCTCTATACCTCCGGCACCACCGGAACGCCCAAGGGCGCCGAGCTGACCCACGCCAACATGCTGCTCAACGCCTTCACCGCCAACCGGCAGTTCAGCAGCGATCCCGGGATCCACGACCGGCATCTGGTGACGCTGCCGCTGTTCCACTCCTTCGGGCAGACGGTCAACATGAACGCCGGGTTCTCCGTCGCCGCAACCCTCGTCCTGCAACCCCGCTTCGACGCCACGACGACACTCGAGCTGCTGCGCGCCGAACACATCACCCTGTTCGCCGGTGTCCCGACCATGTACTGGGCATTGCTCGACGCCCCCACCGGCACCGATGACGTAGGCGCGGTCGGCAACAGTCTGCGGCTGGCGATCTCCGGCGGGGCCGCGCTGCCTGTCGAGATCCACACCCGCTTCCGGCAACGGTTCGGGGTGACCATCGCCGAAGGCTACGGGCTGTCGGAAACCTCGCCTCTAGCATTGTTCGCGGACCTGGCCGACGAGCCGCGCCCCGGCTCGATCGGGCGACCGGTATGGGGCGTCGAGGTGCGCCTGGTCGACGACGACTGGCAGACGGTCACCGGCGAGCGCGCGGTCGGTGAGATCGCCATTCGTGGCCACAACGTGATGAAGGGCTACCACCGCAAACCCGGCGCAACGAGCGAAGTCATGCACGATGGCTGGTTGCGCACCGGCGATCTGGCCCGCTGCGACGCCGACGGCTACTACTACATCGTCGACCGTGCCAAGGACATGATCGTGCGCGGCGGACTCAACGTCTATCCGCGTGAGATCGAAGAAACGCTGATGACCCACGAAGCGGTGTCGCTGGCCGCGGTCGTCGGGATCCCGCACGAGCGCCACGGCGAAGAGATCAAGGCCTACATCATCGCCGCGCCCGGAACGGCACCGTCCGAACAGTCGCTCATCGGCTGGGCCAAGCAGCGCATGGCCGCCTACAAGTACCCCCGCCATATCGAACTCGTGTCCGCATTGCCGATGACCTCGACCGGCAAGATCCTCAAACGCGAACTCCGCGCCCACCACTGAAACCGCTTGCGCCGCAACATCATCACCGCCCGGACGTGAGACGGTAACCGAAAGGAAGAACACCATGCAGCTAGCCGGCAGAACTGCCGTCATCACCGGTGCGGGCCAGGGACTGGGCCGCGCCATCGCGGTCGCGATGGCGCACGCAGGCGCCGATATCGTCGCCTGCGACATTCGGCCCGACACACTCGCGACCGTCACCGATGAGATCCTCGCGATCGGCCGCCGCTGCATGCCGGCTCAGGTCGACGTTTCCGACCGGGCAGCGGTCGACGCGATGGTCGACGAGGCCGCCGACCGCTTCGGCGGGGTTCACATCCTGGTCAACAACGCTGCCCTGGTACCGGACTCACCGGCCGATGTAGCGCGCCGCAACCGGCACTACGCCTACCTGACCACCCCGATCGAGCGCCAATCCCTGGGCATCACAACAAGTCTCACCGACAACGACTGGCTGAGGTGGTGGGACGTCAACGTGCACGGCGTGTTCTGGTGCACCCGCGCCGCCTTGCGGCACATGGAGCCGCAGGGCTACGGCCGGATCATCAATATCAGCTCCGTCGCCGGGATCTCGGCGGCGAGCGCGCACAGCCCCGGCTACTCCGCCGCCAAGGCCGCGGTCGCCAGCCTCACCAAGACCGTCGCGCTCGATGTCGGCGGAGCCGGTGTCCTGGTCAACGCCATCGCCTGCGGTGGCGTCGCCACCCCACCATTCCTGGCATACCTGGCCACGGCCACCGAGGAACAGAAGAACAGCCTCTATCAGATGATCCCTGTCGGAAGACTGGGCACCCCCGAGGAATACGCCTCGCTGGCCGTCTACCTCGCGAGCGAGAACCACTATCTCACCGGGCAGATCATCAGCCCCAACGGCGGGGTCGTGATCTGAGCTGCGCGCTCGCGAACACCTGAAAGTCTTACCGGAGCATCGATTTGAACTACTCCCCCGAGCCCGCCGTCGTCATCGTCCCGGGGCTCAACGACCCGCCCCCGGGCCACTGGCTGCACCGGCTGGCCGCCACTGATACCCGCGCGCACACCGTCCCACGTCCTCCCGATGGCACACACATGGATCGGGACGCCTGGGTGGCAAGCCTGGAGACCACGGTGTCGGCCATCCCGGACGACCTCGTTCTGGTCGCGCACAGCGCCGGGGTTCTCACTGTCGTGCACTGGGCGGCGCAGCGGCCGAGCCGGCCGATCCGTGCGGCGTTGCTCGTCACACCGCCGGACTTCGAAAACCCGCCCACGGATGATCCGGGGATTCGGCGAATCGGCACAGCACATGGCTGGTGCCCCATCCCGCGCGGTCGCCTGCCGTTCCAAACCACTCTGGCGGCCAGCACCAACGACCCGTTCGCCAACGTCCGGCGGGTGACCGGGATGGCCGAAGCCTGGGGAAGCAGGCCGGTCGATCTCGGTCCGGTCGGGCACCTCGACTCCGCCGCCGGCTACGGGCCATGGCCGCGGGCCACCTCACTGCTGACCGAACTGGTCACGCGCACAAAGCCTTCCACCACGGAAGTACACCGATGAATCAAGGAAACACCCGATGAGGAAAACCACCACCGCCGTGCTCGCCGCGACCGCCCTCGCGCTGACCGCCGCGACCGCCAACGCCGCCCCGCAACCCGGCCACGCCGAAAATGCCGACGTCCATTACGAAGTCACGCGTCAAGGCGATGCCGCGCTGCTGACCATCAGCGGCGGAGCCTTGAAACTCGCCGGAGACCAACTCGTCCTCACCGATCCCACCGACCGGCCGGTCGCCGCGATCCCGCTCACCTACCGCATCGACAACACCGCCTACCCGATCGCCGCCCGAATCGACGGTGGCACAGCAACACTCACCCCCGACAAGACGGCCGGACAGCCCGTGCCGGCCGCGCAGGCCGTCACCCCCGACCAGACCATCACCACCGATCGGGCCGCCACCCAGATCGCCGAATCGTTCACTCCCCGTGACACCCAAGCCCTCGGCGTGTTCGCCCAGCGCGCAGCCATCGGAGCCGCCGTCAGCGCGGTCCTGGGCGCTGTTCTCGGCGCGGGCGTCGGGTGTCTGGTCGGTGCGGCCGCCGGTGCCGTGCTCACCAGTCCCGTCATGGCACTGCTCGTTCCCTTCGTCGGCGCCACCATCGCGGGCTGCGTCCTGGGTGCCGCCACCCTCGGCGCCGTCGGAACGATGGCCGGACTCGTCGTCGCCGGCGGGCCCATCACACTGTTCTCCGCGATCCAGTACTTCTCCACGATCCTTGCTCCCTGCCCGCCCGACCTCGCCTACTGCAAAGACCCCGCACAGGCCACCAACCCCGGCAAGTAACAACCCACGACGGTCCCCGAAACCGTCGGCCGCCACACCGGGATGGCCGACGGTAGGAAGGCCGCCTCCACCAGACGGCGAACAGCGTGCGGAGAACAGACCAGTCGGGATATTGTGGCTGGTGCCCGGTGGGGAGATCACGAGTGGCCGATGGTCGAGAGAGATCTGTTCATGACGCAGCGTGATGTCGATGTCGTCACGGAGTTGCGTGCTGCGGGTTTCGAGGAGGCCGAGGAGATCGGGCGGGGCGGTTTCGGGGAGGTGTACCGCTGTAGCCAGCCGGCTGCGGGTCGCACGGTCGCGGTGAAGGTGCTGACCGGTGAGCTGGATGAGAATCGGGAGCGTTTCTTTCGTGAGCAGCGTGCGATGGGGCGGCTGACCGGGCACCCGAACATCGTCGACATGCTCGAGGTCGGTGAGACCGCGAGTGGTCACCCGTACCTGGTCATGCCCTATCATGCGCGTGGGTCCCTGGATGCGCGCCTGCGCCGCGACGGTCCGTTGTCGCTGGCGCAGGTGCTGCACCTGGGGGTGAAGCTGGCCGGGGCGCTGGAGACCGCGCATCGGGCCGGGGTGTTGCACCGCGATATCAAGCCGGGAAACATCCTGCTCACCGATTACGGTGAGCCCGCGTTGACCGATTTCGGGATCGCCCATATCACCGGCGGATTCGAAACCGCGACCGGCACGATCACCGGATCACCGGCGTTCACCGCACCGGAGGTCCTCAGTGGTGACGCCCCGAGCCGGGCCTCGGATGTGTACGGGCTGGGCGCCACGCTGTTCTGTGCGCTGACCGGGCATGCGGCCTACGAACGCCGCAGCGGCGAGGAGGTCGTCGCGCAATTTCTGCGAATCACCCAGCAACCGGTACCGGATCTGCGGGAGCAAGGAATTCCCGACGACGTCTCCGCGGTGATCGCGGCGGCCATGTCCCGTGAACCACGCAGTCGCCCCACCGCCGCGGAGTTGGGCGAGCAATTGCGCCAGGTAGAGCGCGATCACGGTTTCCGGGTCGATGCGATGACGCTGCCGCCCGAACCGGCAGCCGAGCCCGCCTCGGTTGTCACGTCGGTGCCCGCGGGGAGTCGTACCGGGAACCTGCCGATCGAGTTGACCAGCTTTGTCGACCGGCGGATCCAGCTGACCGAAATCAAGAACCTGCTGGCGGGGTCACGTCTGGTGACGCTGACCGGTATGGGCGGGGTCGGCAAGTCACGGCTCGCGCTGCACGTCGCCGACAAGGTGCAGCGAAATTTCACTGCCGGTGTGCAATTGGTCGAGTTGAGTGATCTGCGCGATGAGACACTTGTGGTCGATGTCGTGGCCACCGCCCTCGGGCTGCGAAACCAGAGTGCCCGGCCGACGCTCGAGGTGCTGTTGGAGTTCTTGTCCGAGCGCAATCTGCTGCTGGTACTGGACAACTGCGAGCACGTGATCGATGCGGCCGCGGCGCTGACCGAATCGCTGCTGCGGACCTGCCCGCAAGTGCGGATTCTGGCGACCAGTCGAGAGGCACTCGGCGTCGGCGGGGAATCGGTGTTCGTGGTGCCGCCGTTGGAGATTCCCGATATGGCGAGCAACCCCGGGCTGCGTGTGGTGACCCGCCACGACGCGGTGACATTGTTCGCCGAGCGAGCCGCCGCGGCCGTGCCCGGCTTCGAGGTAACCGATGACTCCATGCTCAGTGTGGCCGGGATCTGCACTCGCCTGGACGGGCTGCCGCTGGCGATCGAGCTGGCCGCGGCCCGGCTCCGAACGATGTCGCCCGAGCAGATCCTGACCCGGCTCGACGACCGCTATGCGCTGTTGACTCGCGGGAGTCGTGGTGCCCCGATGCGGCAGCAGACCCTGCGGTGGTGCATCGACTGGAGCTATGACCTGTGCACACCGGCCGAGCAGCGGTTGTGGGACCAGCTGTCGGTGTTCGCAGGCACTTTCGAGCTCGATGCGGCCGAGCAGGTGTGCGGCGCCGATCCGACCGAGACGCAATTGCTCGACACCTTGTCCGCGCTGGTGGACAAGTCGATCCTGATCCGCGAGGAAACCGAGGGCACGGTCCGCTTCCGGATGCTCGAGACCGTTCAGGAATACGGCCGGGAGCAGGCCGAGGACAGCGGGAAATACCCGGAATACGTTCGACGGCATCGGGATTGGTGCGAGCGGTTGGCACTCCAGGTGGAAGCGGAATGGATCGGCCCGCACCAGCTGCAGTGGATTGCCCGATTGGAGCGGGAGCTGCCGAATCTGCGAAACGCGCTGGAATTCAGTCTGTCCGAGTCGGGCGAAACCGCGTTGCGGATCGTCACCGCCCTATACCAGTTCTGGACCTTGCGCGGGCGGCTCGGCGAGGGCCGCCGCTGGTACGAGCGCGCGCTGGCCCAATCGACCGATGCACCGCCGCTGAGTCGGGCCAAGGCTCGCTGCGGGGCCGCCACGATGGCCGTCCTGCAGGGTGACCTACCGGCCGCCGCCGAGCACGTGGCGCAGCTCGAGGCCCTGGCCGAGCAGACGGCGGACCCACTGGTCGCGGCCCTGCTCGCCCACGCCAAGGGAAACTATTTCCTCACGGGCGGTGCTGACAATCCGGCTGATGCGGGTACCGCCCTGCTGGCCGATGCCATCGACATCTACGAGGCATCCGGTGACCTCAAATCGCAGCTGGACGCCCGGATTTCGCTCGGCTGGGTTTACGCGCAACAGGGCGACATCCCGCGGGCTCTCGCGGGCCTCGAGAAGGCGCTCGCGATCACCGAATCCGCCGGTGAGACGGTGTATCGGTCGTGGGTGCTGTGGGCGATGGGATTCGCCGTGTGGCGAACCGGTGAGCCCGATCGCGCCACCTCTCTGTTGCAGGAGGGAATTCGAGCGGCCCGGCTGGTGTCCGATCCGGTCGTCGCCACCATCTGTCTGGAGGCGCTGGCTTGGATCGCGACCGAGCAGCGCGATGCCCGCCGCGCCGCTACCCTGCTGGGCGCCGCCGATACGCTCGGCCGCATCGGTGGCAGCTCCATCCCGATGTTGCCCAATATGCTCGTCTACCACGAGGAATTCACCCGCCGCAGTCGCGAGATACTCGGCGCGCGTGCCTTCGAGGCGGCCCATCGGGAAGGCGCCGCACTGAGTTTCGATGCCGCAGCGGGCTTCGCGCTCGGCGAGCAAGCCGAAGCGGCCGCGCCGCCCCGCCGTTCCGGAGGAAAACTGACCAAGCGTGAGCGCCAAGTCGCCGATCTCGTCGCGGACGGCCTGACCAACCGGGCGATCGCGGCCCGGCTGGTGATTTCACCACGCACCGCCAATGCACACGTGGAACATATCCTGACCAAACTGGGGTTCACCTCGCGCGCACAGATCGCGGCATGGGCCGCCGAACAGGCCGAACTCTGAACTGCGCCGGGATCGGGCGGGTCAGTCGAAGAGGATCACCTGGCGGAGGGCGTGGCCGGCGGCCAGTTCGTCCATGGCGGCGTTGATGTCTTCGAGGCGGATGTGGGCGGAGACGAGGCGTTCGACGGGGAGGTTGCCCGCGCGCCACATGCGGACGAATTCGGGGATGTCGCGGGCGGGGACGGCGGAGCCGAGGTAGCTGCCGATGATGGCGCGGCCCTGGGCTACCAGGGCGAGGGGGGAGATGGAGGCGCGGGCGTCGGGGGCGGGGAGGCCTACGGTGACGGTGACGCCGCCGGGAGCTGTTGCGGCTACGGCGGTTTCGAAGGCTCGGATGTTGCCCGCGGCTTCGATGACCGCCTCGGCCTGGATGGTGCCGGCGGCGATTTCCTGAGGGGTGTAGGCGGCGGTGGCGCCGAGTTCCAGGGCGGTCTTCAGTTTGTCGGGGACGGTGTCGACGGCGATGACCTCGCGGTCGGTGCCGGCGCGGAGGGCGGCGGCGACCAGGACGGCAGCCATGCCGACGCCGCCGAGGCCGACAACCATGATGCGGTCGGCGGGACCGGGTTTGGCCGAATTCAGCAGGGCGCCACCGCCGGTGAGGACGGCGCAGCCGAGGACGGCGGCCACCTCGGGTGGGACATCGTCGTCGACCGGGACCACCGAGCGGCGATCCACGACGGCGTGCGTGGCGAAGGCCGAAACACCCAGGTGGTGATGGACTTCCGCGCCGTCGCGCAGCAATCGCCTTCCGCCGGCGAGCAATTCGCCCGCATTGTTGGCGAGACTGCCGGGTTCGCAGGGGGTGCGGCCGTCGGTGGCGCAGCCGGCGCACTCGCCGCAGCGGGGCAGGAAGGTCATGACGACCCGCTGGCCGACGCGCAGGTCGCTCTCACCGGGGCCGACCGCCTCGATGCGGCCGGATGCCTCGTGGCCCAGCAGCATCGGCACCGGCCGCACCCGGTTGCCGTCCACCACGGACAGATCCGAGTGGCACAGCCCGGCCGCTTCGATCTTGACGAGCAGTTCGCCGGGTCCGGGTTCGCCCAGCTCCAGCTCGCTGATGGTGATCGGCTTCGAGTCGGCGAAGGGCGTCTGGGCCCCGATGCGTTCCAGGACGGCACCACGAATCCTCATGCGCCCGACGCTACTCCATCGCACCTTCCCAGACAGTGCGAAATCTGCTTCCATGGAGGCCGGACAGGAGCATCCATGAGCACATCGCTGACCACCGGCAATCGAGCCTGCAATCATGTGGTGACGCAGTTCTTCGGCACCGTCGCCCGCGCCTACGACACCGCCGCCCTGCAGCAGGTCGTCTACCGCCCGCCGCAGGATCAGGTCCTCGCCGAACTTCGCACCGCCGGATCGCGCCGCATCGCCGACATCGGCTGCGGCACCGGCATTCTCACCGCCCGCATCCAGCGCGAACTGCGCCCCGAGGCGGTCTACGGCGTGGATGCCTCGCCGGGCATGCTGGCCCAGGCCCGCGCCCGCTCCTCCGCCGTGCAGTGGCGGCAGGCCGCCGCCGAGCATCTGCCCTTCGCAGCGGGCGAACTGGACGCGATCGTGAGCACCAGCGCCTTCCACTTCTTCGATCATCCGGTCGCGCTGCGCGAATTCCATCGGGTGCTGGCGCCCGGCGGGCTCGTCGCCATCGCGACCATGCATCCCTCCGGCCCGACCTCCCGGCCCATTCAGCGGCTCACCCGCAGCCCGCGTTTCCCGGCCCACGCGACTTCACCGCGCGAGACCCGGAAACTGCTGCAGGACGCCGGATTCGAGGTCGTCGATCAGCGCAAGATCACCCGGCCGCTGCCGTCGTGGCTGATCCCCGACATCATCACCGTCGGACGGCGCGGGCGGTAATCGCGGTCACTTCCCCGGGTCGTCGCCGCCGCGGAAGCACACGGTGAGCTCGAGTTTGTTCCAGACCACCCAGACCGCGCCACGGCCGTCGCGCGGACAGCCCGCACCCGAGGTGGCGCCCTCGAGCACCGCGGTCGCCTGGACGATGTGGTCACCCGGAGTCCCGCAGGCGACCTTGGACGGGACATCCATATCGGCGGTGTCGTAGCAGACCCCGGTCCGCCAGTCGAAGGTCAGGCACAGGTGGTAGCGGGCCTTGCCGGTCTTGTCCTTGGGCGCGGATTCCAGCGTGTACAGCGGGCCCGAGCAGGGGTCCGGGCCGATCTGCAGCACCCGGTAGTTCGCGTCCACCGAGTTGCAGTCCGACGGCTCCGGCGAGCCGGCCTTCCAACTCGGTGCGCCGGAGGCGTCCTTGGCCTGCTGGATGGGCACCTCGACGCAGTCCCCCGCCTTCAGCGCGGCCATCGGATCGGGGGCGTCGGGCCTGGCGGAGGTGGTCGGCAGCCCGGCCTGCACGAGTTCCGGTGGCGCGGCAATCGCCTTGCCCGCGACGGTGTCCCGGGGCAGCGGCGAGATCATGGCGGTCATCGCGCCGAACACCAGCACCCAGCCGACCAGGGCCGAGCCCGCTGCCACCGCGCGCGTCCCGCGGCTCGCCCGATGCGGTGTCCGTCGCGCCCGGCTCGCGACCGTCGCCGCGAGGCAGAGCAGCAGCACCGCCACACCGGCAGCCCAACCGACGCCGTGGCTCCCCACCACACAATCCCCTGTCTCAACTCAACTCGTCTGCAAGCTATCCCACCGGTGAGCTTCGGGCAAAACCGGCGAACAGCCCGCGACGGGCTCAGGAGGCGAGTTCGGGGGTGGACTCGGCGAGCGCGGGCGGCCAGGGCGTCGGGGTGATATTGGCCGGTTTGGTGGCGGGGCCGGCGTCCCAGTCGAAGTGGACGCCGACCCATGCCCGGGGTTGTTCGAAGGTGATGGCGCGCGCGTCGAAGGAGACGCGGCGGAAGGAGATGTCGCCGAAGAAGTCGCCACCCGCGAAGGTCACCGACCGCCCCGCGAACACGGCATCGGCGAAGGAGACCTTCCCGTGGTACTCGGCCCGGGCGAAGGACACCTCCTGGGTGCGGCCGGTGCGCCACCGCACCTGCGCGCCCAGCCGGGCGCCGTCGAAGGAACAGGACTCGGAGTAGAAGCGGGAACCGGCGAAAGTCACCCGCGCGCCGGTGAATTCGGCACCGGCGAAGCTGACCCGGTCGCCGTCGAACACGGCGCGTTCGAAGGTGGTCAGGGCCGCGGCGAAGCCGGCCTCGGCGAAGACGGCGGGCTCGCCCGCGAAGGTGACGCGGTCGAATGCCGTTCGCGCGCCCCGGAATTGCGCGCCCTCGAAACTCACGCCGCCACCGAAAGTGGTCTCGGTGAAGGTGGCTCCGGCATTCTCGCGGTCGGTCCGGTCGACCTCGGTGTGCGCGAAGACCGCCCGGTCGAAGACGGCCATGCTGCGGAAGACGGCCCCGCGGAAGGTGACCCGCTCCCCCAGGAACCGCGTCTGCTCGAAGGACACGGTGCGGCCGCTGAGGAACATGGCGTTGGTGAAGCGGGTGTTGCGGCCCGCGAAGACGGCGTGCCGGAAGTCGGCGTTCTCGAACACGGCGTCGGAGAAGTCGAAATCACAGCCGCACCAGGGGGTTTCGGCAGCAGGACGCAGATGCTCGGCGATCACCCGCACGATGGTGTCGCGGACCTGCCGATCGTTCTGGCGATAGGTGTACACCCGTTCCACGGCCGTGCCGTGATCCTCGATGCGCTGCGATCTGGAGGCCAGGTGACTGGCCCCCTCCTCCGGTTGATACGGCAGCCGCAGGTACCCGCACAGCACATCCACGCACTGCTGCCGCCGCCAGCGGGCGGAGAATTCGTCGGCCACCCCGGCCATGGCGTAGACCCCGGCGATGCGCACCGCCACATCGGGATCCCCGAGCTGACGGGCGGCGGCCCCGAAGACATCGGCGAAACGCCCGCGCTCGGCATCACGCTGCCGCCGGTAGGCCACCACCAGGGCGACCGCTCCGAAGACACCCGCCGTGACGGCGAGCGAAATCTTGCTCAGATCCAGCTGATTCGGCGTCTCGGCCCGCGCGCCCAGGAAGTGCCACAGCACCCACCAGGTGACGCCCGCGACGGCGAGCCCGCCGAGCACGGCCACCACCGCCGACACCATCAGGCCCGATCGGTGTACCGTCCGGCTCACCACCCCACCGAACCTCCACCGCCGCATAGCCGAAGAATAGCGACCCCGGCCCGGTCACGCATCGGATGCGACAATTCCACCGCGACTTCGCGCACCCGAAAATCGCAACACGCCAAACCGTTTCACCGAGAATGTGGTGTGCCTGCGCGGCAGCAGCACAGAGTCGATGCGGCGCAGCACCGCCGCCGACCGGCAGCACCACCTCCGACCGACAGCACCACCTCCGACCGACAGCACCACCTCCGACCGACAGCACCACCTCCGACCGACAGCACCACCTCCGACCGGCAGTACCACCTCCGACCGGCAGCAGCGCCGTATCCGCCTGGTGCCGAATACGGCGTCCGCCCGGCGACACAGTGTCACCGGGCGGACGCAGGCACGGCCATTCGGGAAATCAGGCGGCCGTCGCTGCCTCCACGGGCTCCTCCACCTCCGAGGCAACGGCATTGCGGCGCAGCCCGATACCGGCGGCACCCAGGCACGCCAGCGCCACCACGACCACGAACCACGGGAACACCGTGCTCAGCCCCCAGGTGGTGGCCGCCCAGCCCGCCACCACGGTCGGCACCGCCATGGCCGAGTAGGCCAGCAGGTAGTAGGCGGACATGGTCTCGCCCCGCTTGTGCTGCGGGACAACGTTGGACAGGTGCCGCAGCGATCCGCCGAAGCCGAGCCCGAAGGTGCCGCCGAGGGCGAATCCGGCCAGCAGCACCAGCACCCAGTTGTGGGTGTTCAGCGCCGGAATCGTGATCACCAGCGCGATCGCCATGCCGATATCGCCGGCGATGGCCGCGCGCCGGGCCGGAATCCCGCCCGCGATGGCCTGCGCGATCGCACCCGCGGTCGCTGTCGAAGCCACCACCGCGCCGCCGAAGACCAGATTGTGGATGCCCGTCTTGGCCGAGGCCAGCGACGGATACAGCGACAGCAGCACGCCCAGCACCGACCAGGCCGCCATCACGCCCAGCGCCGAGAACCAGAAGTCACCGCGGATCTCCTGCGGCACAGCCGGTTTGGCAATGGTGATGCGCTGCTTCTGCCGCGCCCCGTGCGGCTCCCGCAGCGCCAGCACACCCGCCGCGATGAGCACGCACACCAGTGTGATCACCACATACGGCGTGCGCAGCGGATGCGGCGCGTACTGGGCCAGCACCGCCGAACCCAGAATCGCCACGGCCATACCGACATTGAAGGCCACCCCGGACAGCTGCCCGGACCGCGCGCCCTGCTGCGGCCGCAGATCCAGCAGTGCCGCCGCGCCCGCCACCACGGTCGCGCCGACCGCGGCCCCGTGCACCGCCCGGGCCAGCAGCAGCATGGCCACATTGTCGGCGAGCAGGAATACCACCAGGCCCACGATCATGAGCGCGAACGCACCCAGCAGGACCGGCTTGCGGCCCACCACGTCCGAGATCCGCCCCGAGACCAGTACCGCGCCCAGCGCCGCGACCGCGTAGGCGGCGAAGACGAAGGTCGTGGTGAGCGGGGAGAAATGCCAGCTCTGCTGATAGATCCCGTACAGCGGGGCCGGTGCGCCCGAAACGCCCAGTGCCACACCGCTGGCCGCGAGGACGAGCGCATAGGCCCAGGTCTGGCTGCCCTGTTCGGCTCGAGTCGTAACCACCGTTGCCGATGCCATCGAACCCTCCATCAGGTAAGTTTGATTATGATCGAACCAAACCCTACGCGGGGTTCGACGATTATCAAACTAGATATCCGAGTGAGGTAGCTCATGCCCGACACCGAAGCGCTGCCCGCGGTGGCCCCGCTGCCCGCGGTGCTCGGCGCACTACAGGACCCGATACGCCTGGAGATCGTCCGGCGCCTGGCCAGTGCCGGCACCCCGCTGCGCTGCAGCCTGACCTACGACGGCGTCAGCAAATCGACCGCCGCCCACCACTTCAAGATCCTGCGCGAGGCCGGCGTCACCGCCCGCGTCACCATCGACGGCAACACCCACCTGCGCCTGCGCTCCGCCGACCTGGACACCGCCCTCCCCGGCCTGCTCGCCGCGGTACTGGCGGCCGCGAATCGTGAACGCGATGACACTCCGGCCGGCGCGGACACCCCGGCCGGCGCGGGCGAGCGATTCGTGACCCGAGAACAGTTCGTGGCCGCGTCAGGCGCCGCGCCGACAGCTGATCTCGCGGCATTCCGGGCCGATCAGGACGCCGCCTGGCCGGGTCACCACTGACCAGCAGAACGATCTCGCCCGCACCACATCATCCCGCGGTGACCCGGGCGGCGGCCGATTGCGCACGCAGCGACTCGTTTTCGCGGCGCAGATCTTCGATCTCCGCGGTCAGCCGCTATTGCTCGGCGGCGGCGTAGCGGCGTTCCAGGGCGATGGCCTCGTCGAGGCGTTCCTTGGTGAAGCGGGGGCGGATGTATTTGACGCAGTTCCAGTGGCAGGCCTCGACGGTGATGACGATCGCCTCGATCAGGATCGGGTGAGCGGCAGGGACTTCCACCAGTCGACCACGCCGCTCGGGGTGGCCGGATTGCCCCGGGTGTACAGCAGGAACTTCTCCCGCGCGGGATCGTCGAAGAAGGTGGTGGCAAAGGCGGTGGAAGGCACGTCCGGAACGGAATCGAAGCGCAGATTGGTGTATTGCTTTGCGCCGCAGTACTCCTTGAAGGAGAGGTTCTCGAAGGTGCTGCCCGCCGGGCGGATTCGATTCGCCACCGCGCGGGCCGCCGCGCCCGAACCGTAGGCGAACAGGACGTACTCGCGGACGTCGTGGTCGGCCGAGTACTGGCAGTCCCAGGCCGCCGACCACCCTTCGAAGGCCCACGGCGGCAGGAAATCCTTGGTGTCGTGATCCACCACCCGGCAACTCGCGGCGCGAAAACCCGCACCGAGCTCGGGCGTCCGGGGAACCAGTCCCGGGAATTGCGCACTGATCTCGCCGATCTCGGCGACGGGCTCCTTCGGCTTCTCCGACTTGCCCAACGGCGTGAACAGGAAGACCGCCAGCCCCAGCGCGGCCGTCAGGCAGGTGCCGAGCAGCACCACCGTCCGCACCCCGACCGGCCAGCGGCGCATCGACCGCGGCGAAGTCGCCTCCGCCGGTGGCGCTTTCAGATGCCGGCCGGTGGGCGGCTCGAACAGGTCCGGGATGCCGACCAGCCGTCCCGAGCGCAATGCGACCGAGGACTGTGGCACCCGCCGCTGCCCCGAGGTCTCCGCCGGCGCCGCCCGGCGCGCGACCGGCGCCGATCGAACCGCGTTCGGATTCCCCCGGCGGACGGCCGGTGAATTCGCCCGGCGGGCAGGGGTTTCCGGGCCCCGCGCCCGCGTGGGGGCTTGCCCGGGGCCCGCCGCGACCCCGGCCGCCAGCGCCCGCTGCGCCGCCGCCGCGAATTCCGAACACGACGGGTATCGCTCTTCCGGATTCTTCGCCAGCGCCCGCGCCAGCACCGGATCCAGCGCCGTGGGCAGCCCGGGGCGCAGGCTCGCGACCGACGGCGGCCTGTCGTACAGGTGCGACTTGACGATGGCCCCGAGATCGGCGGCCGGGAACAACGGCACCCCGGTCAGCAGCCGAAACAGCGTGCAGGCCAAAGAGTATTGGTCCGACCGGTGGTCGACCGGGTGATTCTGCAGCTGCTCCGGAGCGGCGTAGGCCAGCGTCGCCATCACCGAGCCGGACCCGGTGAGGCGTCCGGTGTCCTCCTGCAGCCGCGCGATCCCGAAGTCGGTGAGCAGCACCCCCGCCTGCTGTTCCCGGGTCTCGCGGGCCAGCAGGATATTGGCGGGCTTCACATCTCGGTGCAGCACGCCCACCCGGTGCGCGTAGTCGAGGGCGGCGGCGGTGGCGGTGACGATCTCCACCGCCCGCTCGGGCGACATATCGGTCACCGCCTCGGCCTCGGTGCCGTCGACGTACTGCATGGCGATCCACAGCCGCCCGTGCTCGACACCCCGGTCGTACACCGTGACCACGCCGGGGTGATTGAGCCGCGCGGCGAGGTCGGCCTCGCGTTCGAAGCGGGTGTGAGTCGCGGTGTCGCCGTGGTACTCCGAGTTCAGCACCTTCAGCGCGATCCACCGGGGCAGCCGCGGATGCCGGGCCAGGTACACGGCCCCCATGCCGCCGCGCCCCAGCTCTCGCTCGATCACGTACCCGGCGAAGTTCTCACCTGGAGAAAGCACAACCCCTCCCATTCCGGCGAGGTGATCATAGCCACAAACGGGCATACCTCACCGGCGAGGCGGGACTACTGCCGAGTAGCGATCTCAGTCCACGAGATGACGCACGGCGGCGGGCAGGTCACGGGTGCGGCGGTAGGGTCCGGCCACCGCGACGCCGAAGGGGCGGGCGAGCAGGGCGGCCGCGATCCGGGAGACCTCATCCGTGGTGACTTCGTCTATGCGAGCGAGGGTTTCGGACACGCTGCGGTGGTTGCCGTAGCTGAGTTCCGAGCGGCCGATCCGGTTCATGCGCGAACCGGAATCCTCCAGCCCCAGCACCAGACCGCCCCGTAACGAACCCTTGGCGCGGGCGCATTCGGCGTCGGTGATGCCGTCGGCGGCCACCTCCTCGAGCACCCCGCGCGCCAAACTCGCGACGCGGCCCAGGTTTTCGGGCTGGCAGCCGAGGTAGACCGAGAACGCGCCGGTGTCGGCGAAGGTGTCGACGCTGGAGTACACCGAGTACGCCAGGCCGCGCTCCTCCCGAATGCGCTGGAACAGCCGCGAACTCAGCCCGCCGCCCAGCACCGTGTTGAGCACCGACAGCGGCCAGCGCTTCTCACCCTCGTGCCGGCCGAAGGCGCGGGTGCCGAACACCAGATGCGCCTGTTCGCTGTCGCGCTGGATGCGCAGCAGCTCCGGATTGCCGCGCGGCCGGAACCGGCCCTCGCGCCGCGGAGCGGGTTCCAGCCCGGATTCGAGCTGATTCCCGAAGGCGCGGTAGACCAGTTCGACGGTGTGCTCGTGCTCGATATTGCCGGCCACCGCCACCACCATGCGGTCGGGCCGGTAGCGGCGCTGGTGGAACGAGCGCAGCTGCTGGGCCTGCATGGCCTCGATGGTCTCGACACTGCCGATCACCGGGCGGCCGATCGGATGATCACCGAACAGCGCGGTGAGGAAGGTGTCGCCGACGATGTCCTCGGGATCGTCGTCGCGCATGGAGATCTCCTCCAGCACGACCTGCCGTTCCACCGACACGTCCTCGGCGCGGCACAGCCCGTTCATCACCACGTCGGTGACCAGGTCCACCGCCAGCGGCAGATCCTCGTCCAGCACGTGCGCGTAGTAGCAGGTCTGCTCCTTGGCGGTGAAGGCGTTCAGCTCACCGCCGACCGCGTCCATGGCCTGCGCGATATCCAGCGCCGAGCGCGAGGGCGTGGCCTTGAACAGCAGATGCTCGAGGAAGTGCGCGGCGCCGGCCACGGTCGGGCCCTCGTCGCGTGAGCCGACCCCGACCCACACGCCGATCGAGGCCGAGCGCACGCCCGGCACATGCTCGGTGACCACCCGTAGACCGCCGGGCAGTACGGTGCGGCGCACGCCGATATCCGTTGCGGGCGCTCGATTCTGGGCAACCACCAGTGAAGAGCCCCCCTGCTCCAGATTCCGGAGCAAGGGGGCCGTGTCTGTCGCGGCGCGCGCGGAACCCGCGCGCACCGCGGACTGCTTCTTCGTCACAGAGAAATAATTACTCTGCGTTCGCGTCGGCCGCAGCAGAGGCTTCGGAGTTGTCCGAATCCTCGTCGATCGGCACCAGCGAGATCTTGCCGCGGTTGTCGATGTCGGCGATCTCCACGCGGATCTTGTCACCCACGTTGACCACGTCCTCGACCTTGGCGACGCGCTTGCCGTTGCCCAGCTTCGAGATGTGGACCAGACCGTCGCGGCCCGGCAGCAGCGAGACGAACGCGCCGAAGGCAGTGGTCTTGACGACCGTGCCCAGGAAGCGCTCGCCGACCTTCGGCAGCTGCGGGTTGGCGATGGCGTTGATCGCGTCGATCGCAGCCTGGGCCGACGGGCCGTCGGTCGCGCCGACGAACACGGTGCCGTCGTCCTCGATGGAGATGTTGGCGCCGGTGTCCTCGGTGATCTGGTTGATGACCTTGCCCTTGGGTCCGATCACCTCGCCGATCTTGTCCACCGGGATCTTGATGGCGGTGACGCGCGGAGCGTAGGGGCTCATCTCGTCCGGGGTGGCGATGGCCTCGGCCATCACGTCCAGGATGGTGTGGCGTGCGTCCTTGGCCTGGTTCAGCGCACCGGCCAGCACCTTCGACGGGATGCCGTCGAGCTTGGTGTCCAGCTGCAGGGCGGTGACGAACTCACGAGTGCCGGCGACCTTGAAGTCCATGTCGCCGAAGGCATCCTCGGCGCCCAGGATGTCGGTGAGGGCCACGTAGCGGACCTCGTCCTCACCCTTGTCGTTCTTCACGGTGTCCGACACCAGGCCCATGGCGATACCGGCGACCGGAGCCTTCAGCGGCACACCGGCGTTCAGCAGCGACAGGGTCGAGGCGCAGACCGAACCCATCGAGGTGGAACCGTTGGAGCCCAGCGCCTCCGACACCTGACGGATGGCGTAGGGGAACTCCTCCTGCGACGGCAGCACCGGCACCAGCGCGCGCTCGGCGAGCGCGCCGTGGCCGATCTCGCGGCGCTTGGGCGAGCCCACGCGACCGGTCTCACCGGTGGAGAACGGCGGGAAGTTGTAGTGGTGCATGTAGCGCTTGGAGGTCTCCGGGCCGAGCGAGTCGACCTGCTGCGCCATCTTCACCATGTCCAGGGTGGTGACACCCAGGATCTGGGTCTCGCCACGCTCGAACAGCGCCGAACCGTGGGCGCGCGGTACCACGGCGACCTCGGCGGACAGCGCGCGGATGTCGGCCAGGCCGCGGCCGTCGATGCGGAAGCTGTCGGTCAGGATGCGCTGGCGCACAAGCTTCTTGGTGACCGAGCGGAAGGCAGCGCCCAGTTCCTTCTCGCGGCCCTCGAAGGACTCGGCCAGCTCGGAGAGCACGGAGAGCTTGATCTCGTCGATCTTCTCCTCGCGCTCCTGCTTGCCCGCGATGGACAGCGCCTCGTTCAGCTCGCGCTTGGCGGTGCCCTCGACGGCCTCGTAGGCGTCGGGCTGGTACGGCAGGAAGATCGGGAACTCTTCGGTCGGCTTGGCCGCCAGGGCGGCCAGGTCCGACTGCGCCTTGCACAGGCGGGCGATGAAGGGCTTGGCGGCCTCGAGGCCCTCGGCCACAACGGTTTCCGTCGGTGCGGAGGCGCCGTCGGCGATCAGCGCGAGCACGTTGTCGGTGGCCTCGGCCTCGACCATCATGATCGCGACGTCACCGTCGACCACGCGGCCCGCGACGACCATGTCGAACACGGCGCCCTCGAGCTGCTCCACGGTCGGGAAGGCGACCCACTGGCCCTCGATCAGCGCGACGCGCACGCCGCCGACCGGGCCGGAGAACGGCAGGCCCGCGATCTGGGTGGACGCCGAGGCGGCGTTGATCGCGACCACGTCGTACAGATCCTTCGGATCCAGCGACATGACGGTGACGACGACCTGGATCTCGTTGCGCAGGCCGTCGACGAAGGACGGACGCAGCGGCCGGTCGATCAGGCGGCAGGTCAGGATGGCGTCGGTCGAGGGGCGGCCCTCACGCCGGAAGAACGAGCCGGGGATACGGCCCGCGGCGTACATGCGCTCTTCGACATCCACCGTCAGCGGGAAGAAGTCGAACTGGTCCTTGGGCTGCTTGGAGGCCGTGGTGGCCGACAGCAGCATGGTCTCGTCGTCGAGGTAGGCGACGACGGAACCGGCGGCCTGCTTGGCCAGGCGGCCGGTCTCGAAACGAAGGGTGCGAGTGCCGTAGCTGCCGTTGTCGATCAGGGCGACGGACTCGAAAACGCCGGGCTCGACCTCGGCGGCGGAACTGGTCTGGGTGTCGGACATCTTTGTTATCTCAACCTCTCGTCTTCGCCGGGTCCAGCACGCATCGATCACGTGCGACCCGGCTCATGAGCCGTACCCGGCATGGGCGCGCGGCAGCCCTCCTGGCCACAGCGCGCACACCCGGCCCTATCCCCTTGGATACGGCGACGCGGAGGCGGTCATCGATCGAAGCCCTCCGGGCGCGCATGGTTCATCTCACTTCGCGCCCCGAAAAGCCACTACCGAAGACCGACGCCACGCGACGGGTGCATACGGCTCGTGTTGGCGTATACCCGGCCGATCCTCCCCCTCGTGGGGATACACGGCCACATATACGAAAGGCCAACGAGGAGATTCTATGCCTCCTCGTTGGCCGGTTCGTCAACTACCTCTGCCGACGAGGTGTGTCACCTCGCCGCGCCGAGGGTCCGCGGCTTGGGTCAGCGACGCAGGCCGAGACGCTCGATCAGCGAACGGTAACGCTCGATGTCCTTGTCCTGCAGGTACTTCGAGAGCCGCTTGCGACGACCGATCAGCGCCATCAGGCCGTGGCGGGTGTGGTGGTCGTGCTTGTGCTTCTTGAGGTGCTCGGTGATGTCGGCGATCCGCTTGGACAGCAGCGCGATCTGCGCCTCCGGGGAACCGGTGTCCTTCTCGTGCACGCCGTACTCGGCGAGGATCGCCGACTTCTGCTCAGTGGTGAGAGCCACAGATACTCCTTGTTTCAGTCCGCGCTCGAGGGACCGGACGAATCCGGTTGGGCGCCGCCGCGGACCACAGCAAACCCGACGGAAGAGCTTACCGGAGCGCCCGTGGTAGCGGAAATCGGCCCCGGGGAGCCCTATTCGCCGGTCTCGTCGTCGAGTACCTTGCGGGCCTGGTCGACGTCCTTGCCGATGGCCTCGACCAGCTCCTCGATGGACCCGAACTTCCGCATGCCGCGCAGCTGCTCGACGAAGTCCACGGCCACGTGCTTGCCGTAGAGGTCGGCGTCGAAGTCGAGGATATGGGGCTCGACGGTGCGGTTGCGGCCGTCGAAGGTCGGGTTGGTGCCGACCGAGATGGCGGCCATGTGGCGCTCGCCGGCCAGCGGGTCGCCGGGTTCGAGGACGGTGAACCAGCCCGCGTACACCCCGTCGGCGGGGATGGCCGCGTGCATGGTCGGGGCCACATTGGCGGTCGGGAAACCCAGGCCCTTGCCGCGGCCGTCGCCGTGCACGACCACGCCCTCGACGCGATGCGGGCGGCCCAGCGCCTCGGCGGCCGCGCCCACATTGCCCTCGGCCAGGCAGCCGCGAATGTAGGTGGAGGAGAAGGTGACGGCGTGCTCGCCGAGCAGCTGCACGCCGTCGACGTCGAAGCCGTAGCGGCTGCCGAGCTCGCGCATGGTGTCGACGGTGCCGGCGGCCTGCTTGCCGAAGGTGAAGTTGTCGCCCACCACGACCTCGGCCACGTGCAGCCGGTCCACGAGCAGTTCCTCGACGTACTCCTCGGGGGTGAGCTTCATGAAGTCGCGGGTGAAGGGCATCACCACGAACACGTCGATGCCGAGTTCCTCGACCAGTTCCGCGCGCCGGTCCAGGGTGGACAGCTGCGCCGGATGCGCACCGGGCCGCACCACGTCGACCGGGTGCGGGTCGAACGTCATGAGCACCGACGGAACGCCCCGCACCGCAGCGGATTTCACCGCACGGCTGATGAGCTGGGCGTGACCGCGATGCACGCCGTCGAACACCCCGATGGTGAGGACACACCGGCCCCAGTCCGCGGGCATCTCCTCGAGACTTCGCCATCTCTGCACACGGGAAGCCTACGCAAAGCGCGTCACAGACAATATTCGGCGGTGCGGATCTTCACGGCCGGAAGCATGTCCGTCACCCTGCGTTCACCACTCCGGACCGCCCGCCGGCGTGGCCCACCCGGAGATGAACCAGTGCTGGCGGCCGGTATCGGGTTCGTACCATCGGCGTGGAAGCCTTCCGACGTCGGCTCCATAGACATGGATACCGACGCAAGGGGTCTCGCTCCCGCAGTTGACTCGGTGGACGTCGTCGTCGATGGTGCAGCAGATCGTCACCTGACCGCGATGCCAGTCGTGCTCCACGGTCGCCACGAGCGGGATGTCCGGGGCTGCGGGTTTGACATAGCGGGTCTCGTGTTCGACACCGGAGTAGATCCCGACCACTCCCCAGGTCTCGTGTCCGTGGACGGGCGTGGTCTGACCGACATCCCACACCGCCGACACGATGCTGAACGATCCATCGGTCGCGACATGGAGCGGGTACACCACATAGTGGTCCGCATGCGGCTGCGTGAATTCGGGTGGAAGGGTGACATCCGAAGCCAACAGCGCCCGAAGCCGGTCGGCTACCAGAGTTGTCAGCCGGTGTTCGTCGCTGTTGCCGTGGACCAGGGCGTCCACGTCGCCGGCGAACCGGGTCAGATCGGTGGCACCGCGGCCGGTATGGATGCAAGTCATCGAGACTCCTCTCCGTCTCCTCGGTGGAGGCCGCTCCGATAAGCCCTTCAGCACCAAGTGATCAAGCCCTTTCAGCACCAAGTAGAGTCGCGCCGCGACCGTCGAACATGAGGAATTTGTCCCATTTTCGGGAGTACTACCAGCGGGGGCGGAGCGTCGTCTCCGAAACAGCGTCGGCGTAGCGTGAGTAGGCGCGACGACAGGAGACGATCGTGGCGCCGTTTGTTTCCAGAAGAGAGGTCCTGGCGGCACTTTCGATTGCGATCGATCTGGGCTTGGGCCAGCCGATGGAGCACATGCTGCGGTCCGCGGTCATCGGGACCCGGCTTGCCGATCTGCTGCGCCTGACCGAGGAGGAGCGGTCGGCCGTCTTTCATACCTCGCTGCTGATGTGGATCGGATGCCATGCCGATTCGCACGAGTACGCGCACTGGTTCGGCGACGACATCACGGTTCGCCACGACAGCTTCGCGGTGGATTGGTCGGGATTGCCGTATCTCCGTTTCCTGCTCCGCAATGTCGGACGCGGGTTGCCGTTGGGCAAGCGGGCGCAGATCGGCGCGACGCTGATCAAGGACGCCAGGGGCAACCTCGGCAAACTCGTGCGGTCACACTGCGCTTCCGCATCACTGCTGGCCGAGCAGTTCGGCCTGGGCGAGGAGGTCGCCGCCGCGCTGCGTTTCGCCTTCGAACGGTGGGACGGGCGTGGACTGCCGAACGGAGTTGCGGGCACCGACATCCCGATCGTGATGCGGGTCGTCCAGCTCGCCGATGTCGTCGAGGTGCCCCATCGCGCCGACGGCGTCGACGCGGCGATCACGGTGGCCCGCGGCCGAAGCGGCGGACAGCTCGACCCGCAACTGGTGTCCGTCCTCGCCGGCTCGGCACGGGACCTGCTCGGCCTGCCGGACGACGCGTGGTCGGCGGCCGCGGCCGCACTGCCCGATCCGGATCGGATCGTCACCGGCGCCGAACTCGATACGCTGTTGCAGGCGCTCGGCGACTTCGTCGACCTGAAATGTCCTTTCACCCTTGGTCATTCGCGTGGGGTGGCCGACCTGGCGCATGCCGCGGCGAGCTGCGCCGGACTGGGCCCGGCGGATGCGGACCTGATGCGCCGGGCAGGGTATGTCCATGATCTGGGCCGCATCGGCGTCTCCAACCACATCTGGGAGAAACCGGGATCGCTCACCGCCTCCGAATGGGAACGCGCGCAGATGCACCCCTACCTGACCGGCCGGATCTTGAGACGCGTGGGCGGTCTCGAGGCGGTCCGGACCGTCGCGGAACGGCATCATGAGCACCTGGATGGCTCGGGGTACCCGAACGGTCTCACCGGCGGTGCGCTCTCCGTGAACGACCGGCTGCTCGCAGCCGCGGTGGAATACCACAGCTCGCGGGAACCGCGACCGTATCGGGTGGCCCTCGACCCCGATCAGGCTGCTCGCCGGCTGCGCCGCGACGCAGCTGCCGGGCAACTCGAACCGACCGCGGTCGAGACGGTGCTGGAAGCCGCGGGACACCGGCGGTCCCGGCGACCCGCACGCCCGTCCGGTCTGACCCCCAGGGAGACCGAGGTACTGATCAACGTGGCCTGGGGTCGATCGAATCGGGAGATCGCGAAGGCCCTCGGCGTTTCGGAGAAGACGGTCCGCAATCACGTCGAACACATCTACAGCAAGATCGGTGTCACGAACCGGGTCGGGGCGAGCTTGTTCGCGACGCAGCACGGCATGGTCAGCCCGGTGTCACTGTGAACCGGAAAAAGGGGCGAATGCCTCATGACCACCCGGGCCGTCCCGACGACGATCGTTGCATGACGACCATCAAGAACCCCAGAGCCGCGGCGCAGGCGACGCTCGACCGACCGGCGCTCTGGCCTGGCACAGACGAACGGCTCGCCGGTTACGGCGTGATGGGTATGCCATTCGAAACCGGGGACTACCTGGCGCTGCGGCATTTCGCCGCCACGTCGATCGGTTCGGGCTATCGCGCTGTGTGGCACCGGAACCCGGCCGGCGAATGGACCTTCTACTCCGACGTGGCGCCGGAATTCAGCTGTGCCCGGTACTTCTCCGACGGCGGCTCGGCCACCACGGTCCGCACCCCGATCGATATCGAGTGGATCGGCCCGTACTCCTTGGAGGTCCGGATTCCCGGCATTCTCGAGTGGCGGATCGACCTGGAGGCCACCGGCCGTACCCGCCTGCTGAGTGCCGTGGGACGCCACACCCCGGCCGCGGTATGGCGCAGCGACCGTTGTCACCGGATCATGGCCAAAAGCGTGGGCCCGATGCTGCAGGTCGGGCATATCCGCATGAGCGGAACTACCCCGAACGGGCAGCACTTCGCGGCCGGACCGATGCTGATGTGGCTCGTCTCCGCCAGCCGGGCGCGGTTGCGCGGGGCCGATCTCGGCGCGCCCGCTCCGCTGCCACAGCAGCAGCAGCTCGGCGATTTCTGGCTGCCGCAACGCGGCGTGTTCGTCGTCGCGAAAGCCGCGTTCGAATCGTTCGACCCGGCCAGGCACTTGGCCCCCGCCGCCGCGGCGTGATCGCGGGCAACGCCGTCGGTCATCGATGTTCGAAGGCCGCGATTTCGACATCCGGATCGTTCCGGCGCCGGTAGGTTAGGGCCTGCGGGAAGTGAAACCAAAGGTCAGGAGTGTGCCTCGATGACCTGGACTACCGGCCCGGTCATACCCTGGATCAGCCCTCGGTCGGCCCACCGACAAGCCGTGGCGGCGGGCCTGGTCGTGATGTGCCGCGACCCGCTCAACGCCGAGACGCCGGTTTCCGAGCTGGGGGGCGGCGTCACTCCGAACGTGCGGTTCTACCAGCGGAATCATTTCCGGATTCCGGATCTCGACCCGGCCGACTGGCGGCTTCGGGTCGCCGGGCATGTCACACATCCGTCGACGTGGACTCTGCCGGACCTGCGCCGAATGCCGTCGCAGACGCGGATTGTCACCCTCGAGTGCGCCGGCAACGGCCGATCGGCCCTGGATCCACCGACGCCGGGAGAGCAGTGGGGACTCGGCGCGGTCGGCACCGCGGCATGGACCGGAGTGCCCCTGCTCGACGTGCTCGCGCAGGCGGGTCCCGCGCCCGGAGCCTGCGAGGTGGTGTTCCGCGGTGCGGACAGCGGGCCGGTCGACCGGCATTCGGGAACGGTCCGCTTCGAGCGCAGCCTCGACCTGACCGATGCCCGGCACAGCGGGGCGTTGCTCGCCTACGCCATGAACGGTGAGCCGCTGTCGGCCCTCCACGGCCGTCCGCTCCGGCTGGTCGTTCCGGGCTGGTACGGGGTGGCATCGGTGAAGTGGCTCACCGACATCGAGGTCCTCGACCATCGGTTCGCCGGGTTCTTCCAGACCGAAAAGTACTGCTACGAGTGGGAGCGCGGCGGGCAGGTCGTCACCGAGCCGGTGCGCCTGCAAGAAGTACGGTCCGTGATCACGGTTCCTGCGCCGAACGCCGTTGTGCGCCCCGGACCGCTCACCATCCAGGGTGTCGCCTGGTCCGGGCTCGCCCCGATCACCGGCGTCGAGGTCTCGATCGGCGGCGGGAGCTGGCAGCAGGCTCGATTGCGGGGGAAGCAACTGCCGGACAGCTGGCGCGAATGGGATCTCGTCACCGCTGTCGATGCCCCCGGAACGACGACCGTGCGGGTGCGGGCGACGGATGCGGCCGGCCACACCCAGCCCGACCAGCCCGCATGGAATCGGTTGGGGTACGGGGCAAACGCGGTCCACTGTGTGCCGATCCATGTCGCGCGATAGCGGACCCGCCCGCCGAACCGTGCTCCCTACCAGCGAGCGCGCCGATGTGTGAAACCGCGCGAGGTGTGCCTAAGCTCGGGTACGTGCCCGGAAAACGAGACATCGCCACCCGCCGCGAGCTGGCCGATCCGTCCGCACCTTCCGAACCCCACAGCAAGACCGCGACCGTCGCCCCGGTGCTGTCCTCGGTCGCCCAGGACTACCTGAAAGTGATCTGGACGGCGCAGGAGTGGTCGCAGGAGAAGGTGTCGACCAAGCTGCTCGCCGAGAAGATCGGCGTCTCCGCCTCCACGGTGTCCGAGGCCGTCCGCAAGCTCGCCGACCAGGGGCTGGTCGAACACGCCCGCTACGGGGCCATCACGCTCACCGAGGACGGCCGCCGCGCCGCGATCGCCATGGTGCGCCGGCACCGGCTCATCGAGACCTTCCTGGTCAATGAACTCGGCTACGGCTGGGACGAGGTGCACGACGAGGCCGAGGTGCTCGAGCACGCCGTCTCGGAGACGCTCATGGATCGCATCGACGCCAAGCTCGGCCACCCCGACCGGGATCCGCACGGTGATCCGATTCCCTCGGTGGACGGCGCGGTGCCCACTCCCCCGGCCCGCCAGCTCAGTGATTTCGGCGCCGGCGAATCCGGCCGGGTGGCACGGATTTCCGACTCCGATCCGGCCATGCTGCGCTACTTCGATTCGCTCGGCATCGCGCTGGACACACCCATCGCCGTGGTGGAGCGGCGCGATTTCGCGGGCACCATCGCGGTGCAGGTCGACGACCGCACGATCGACCTGGGAAGCATTGCGGCCGAAGCGATCTGGCTCAGCGAAGCGCACTGAACGGGCGGCCCGACAACTCTGTCGCGGTCAGGCGGGCGCGGCCGGAGTCGCCCGGGAGGTGAGGGCCGCGAGCAGCGAGGAGACCTCGGCGGGCACGTACGGCTGACTCCATCGATACGTCCGAGTCCGGGTTCCGTCGCTGACGGTGAGTTCGTAGCTGAACCCATCGGGAACACCGGTCCCGGCCGATCCGGCGGGGTCGCCGGTGAGCAGCCCCGCCGCGATCGTGGCATCGCCGGGCGGCAGGTCGGCGGCATCGACCTCGGCGGTCAAGTCCAGACCGGCCAGCCCACCCGACCGTCGATAGGCGATGCGTATCGGCGACATACGAACGAGCGTAGTCCCGATGCGATCACTGCACCGGAACCTTCACCGCGTCCCAGCCGGCCCGCACCGCGTCCGCTTCGGTACTCGTGGCACCGAAGCGGGTGCGCGCGTTCTTCAGCGTGAGGGTCGCGAAGCCGGTGAAGGTGCTGTTGGGCTTGAGCCTCGGGTCGTTGAGGGTTTCGTACCAGATCGTGCCCGGCGCCTGCCATGCCGGTCCGCCGATCGTGAGGGCGGTGACGGCGAACGCGCGGTTGGGGATTCCGGAGTTGATGTGGACACCCCCGTTGTCCGATGTGGTCTGCACGAAGTGGGCCATGTCCGCCGGCTGATTGTCGTGCTTGTTGGCGGTGCCCGGTGCTTCCATCGAGCGCAGCGCCGGTGTCAGCAACGGCCCCACGATATCGGCGCCGATGAGCCAGTCCGCCTGTGCGGCGTTCTGGCCCAGGTGGTACTGCTTGACCAGCGACCCGAACACGTCGGAGATCGATTCGTTCAGCGCACCCGACTCGCCCGAGTAGATCAGGTTCGCTTCGTGCTGGGTGACGCCATGGGTCAGCTCGTGGCCGATCACGTCGATTCCCCGGGTGGTGTCGGTCAGGATCTGGCCGTCACCGTCGCCGAAGAACATGTGCCCCTGACCGTCCCAGAACGCGTTGTCGAAGGCGGTGCCGTAATGCACCAGCCCGGCGATCGGCATACCCTGGCCGTCGATCGAATCTCGTTGAAACACATCCCAATACAGCGAGTAGGTGGCGCCGAAGCCGTCCCACGCCGCGTCGGCGGAGGCGTCCCCGGACGGCGGGTCGCCCTCGTGCCGCACCAGTGTGCCCGGACCCGGGCTCTCCGAGTGCCGCTGGTCGTAGATCCAGCGGTGCGGGGTGCCGCCGGCGGCGGCGAGCGCGAGCCGGACGGGCGCGACGAGCCGGGCGGCGACCTCGGCACGAGCTTGCCGGAACGAACTGTCCCGGTCCAAGGCCGTCAAGACCGCCAACCGCTGCTCGTGGGTCGCCTCCCTCGCCAGCGAGACCAGCAGGTCGGGCGGCAGAATGCAGGCGAGCGAATGCCTTCTCATGATGTCTCCCCCTTGGTTCTCAGGCGCGCACGAGGCTGCGGTTCGCCGGATCGGAGATCCAGTCGAGCAGGCCCTTGACGTCCTGGGTGAAGTACGGCCCGTATTCCACGGTGTCGCCGTCGTTGATGTGAAAACTCTGCAGCCCGTTCGCATATTGGCGCGCCGAACCGTTGAAGTCGGTGATCCACGGTCCGCCGCTGCTGCCGTGCTCCATATTGTCGTTGCTCAGCCCGATGGTGCCGGTGGTCGAACTGGATTGCACCGTGCCCAGGGCCTCATCCATCTTGTTGCCGTCGAACGGCGGGCTGGGTGTCGCTGGGTAGCCGACCGCGTCCCAGACCCGGCCCGCGGTGGCGGCGTTCCACAACAGCCCCAGCCAGCCCACCTGATTTCCCGGGGCGCTGTCGAACCAGATCATTCCGTAGTCGAAGGCGCGGTCCCCGTTCTGAGTCCACGCCGTCCAGGCCGCGGCCGAGTTGTAGTTGAAGCTGTAGGCCGGGTCCGAGGTGGCGCGACTGGGATAGGACGGGAAGAACGCCAGATTGGTGGACCAGTTGCCATTGCCGAAGACGCAGTGGCCGGCGGTGAGCAGGACGTTCGGCGCGACGAACGCCGCCGATCCGGCGAAGTTGCTGTTGTCCTGGGTGAAGAACAGCTTGCCGCAGGTGGTGTACGGGTAGGCGAGCGGGTTCAGTACCGGGTCGGCGTCGCTGGTGCCGCCACGGCCCGAATCTCGGTGCGCGCGTGCGGTTCCATTGTGACCCGCCGCAGTATGTCCGGCTTTTCCGGATGGCTGCGGTGCGATCGACTGCCGGGGCCGTGCGGCCTTACGCTCCCGCGGCAGCGGAACCGGGATGGCCGCGGCTCGGCGTTCAGGGGTCCAGTATTCTTCGCCGGCCTCGACTCCGGCCATGTCGGCCGGGCCGGATCCGACCACGTAGTTCTCGTTGTCGCGTGATGTGCTCATTGCGGTGGTCTCCTCTTCGGGCGGTTTCCAGCGGGGTCGAAATTGCGGGATCATCGAATGACCCAGCCGGAGAAGAAATTCGGAGGCCGCGAGAAGCCACAGCCCCCTCACCCCCGAGGCCGGTAATGGATGGGCCCGTTTCGCCCCTCTCCAGGGTGAGCCGGTCCGACCCGAAGGGCATGAGTACTCGGCTACTCGAATCGGCGCGTCGGCAATCGGGCAGCATCCGGAGAACCACCGGCGCCGAGATCAGACGAGGCGGTGCCCGCCGTCCACGTGCAGCACGGTGCCGGTGACGAAACCGTTGCCGATGACCGAAAGCACGGCGGCCGCAATGTCGTCCGGTCGCCCCAACCGCCTGGCTGGCAGCTTCTCCGCCATGGCCGCCAGCCGTTCCTGCTTGTCCTCCCAGGGCATCGACTCCCAGATATCGGTCAGCACCCAGCCGGGCGACACCGCGTTCACCCGAATCGGGCTCAGCTCCACCGCCAGCGCCCGCGTCAACCCCTCCAGCGCGGCATTCACCGCCGCCACCATGGCCCCGCCCACCGCCGGGCGGTAGGCGGCGATTCCGGAGATGAAGGTGAGCGAGCCGTTCTCCGTCAACCGCGCGTGCTTGGCCAGCAGCATCGACCCGATCAGCTTGGTCTCGAGAAAGCCGCGCCCGTGCTCGAAATCGAAGGTGGCGACGGGTCCGTACGCCCCGGCCAGATCGGCGGCGGTGGTGATCACATGATCGACGGTCCCGACGGTCTCGAACAACCGCGAAACCTGTTCCTCGTCAGCGACATCCGCGACGACGGCACTCACCTTCCCATTCCCGAGCTCCCGCACCGCGTCGGCCAGCCGCTGCTCCGACCGGCCGACGATGATCACCTCGTTGCCCGCCGCCAGCAGGGCGTCGGCGATCGCCTGGCCCATACCGGAGCCGCCGCCCACCACGACCGCCCGTCCGACCTGTGTTCCGAATCCGTTGTCTGTCATGCCATCTAGCAAACCGGCGGCGCACACCCCGCGTCCACGACGCGCGATCGAACAGCCGTGAGGCCGGGGCTAACACCGCAGGCCGCCCGCGTCCGTCAGCGCGGGCATGCCGCGAGCATGGCCGCCGGCGCCCGCTGGTCCGGGTCGGCGAACGCGGCCTCCTCCGGCGCGGTGGCCGTTTCTCGAAGTCGAGGCCTGGGCGGTCAGCTGGAACCGAGGCGGAGGCCGCCGGCGAGGGCGTCGGCCATGGTGTGCAGCAGGGGGTTTCGGGTGCTGGTGCGCCAGGCGGCGGCGTAGGTGATGACCAGTGGGCGGGGTTGCAGGGGCCGCCAGACCAGGCCGGGGACCGTCGCGGTGCGGGCGGAGCCGACGCCGATGGCCCCGGGGCGGAGCGGGAGCAGCTGCAGCATCTGGGCGTGGCTCATGGCGCTGTCGCTGAGGACGACGGTCGCGCCCCGCTCGCGCAATTGCGACAGCACCGAGTCGTGGACCTCGGGGGCGGCGTCGCGGGCGAACATGATGAGCTCGTGGTCGCCGAGGTGCGCCGGTTCCACCGAAACCGCTGCCGCGAGCGGGTGTTCGCGGGACATGACGATGCCGAGCTCCTCGTCGGCGATGGGGGTGCAGGTGAGGTGATCGGCCAGCCGGACCGGCATGCGCAGCACGGCCAGGTCGACCTCCTCCCGATCCAGCAACCGCGCCTGGTCGCCGCTGGTACCGGTGGACAGCGCGATGCGCACCCCCGGCTGGCGGGCCTTGAGCAGCGCCTCGAGCCGCCCCGGCAGCCAGGCGGGGGCGCCGTTCACGATGCCGAGGCGGAACACCGCATTGCCGGGCTGGGCGACCGCGCGGGTCTCGCGCAGCGCGGTCTCGGCCGCCTCCAGCACATTCCGGGCCGTCTTCAACAGCACCTCACCCGCGGCCGTCAGCTCCACGCCGTGACTGCCGCGGATCAGCAACGGTCCGCCGACCTCACGTTCGATGGCCCGGATCTGCTGGCTCAACGTCGGAGTGGAGATGAACAACCGCTCCGCCGCGCGCCGGAAATGCAACTCCTCCGCCACCGCCACGAAGTACCGCAACTGCCGCAATTCCACCCTTGAAGAGTAGGCGGCCACGCGGCCGCGCGAACAACCCGCCGGGCACCGGAATCGCCTCGCAATTCGGGGGCGCTACGCCCAGCCCGGGCTCGGGGCGGGGGAGGTGACGGTGGCCCAGCGTTCGGCGATGCGGCGGCCCTGGAAGCGCCACAGTACGAAGCCCTGGAAGCTGAGCGGCTGCCCGGTGGCGCGGTCGGTCCAGCGCCAGATGTTGCGGCACATCACCCGGTCGCCCTCTGCGAGCATCTCCACCACCCTGACGTGCAGGTCGGGCATGGCCTCGTACATGCCGAGCATCATCTTCTCGTCGCCGGTCAGGTCGGTGGGGCGGCCGCCGGGACCGTCGTGGTCGACGAAGTCGGGGGTCATATTGCGATGGATGACAGCGGCATTGCGCCGGTTCACGAACTCCTCGAAGTGGTCGGCGACGAACTGCTTCATGGATTCGAGGGAGAGGTCGGTGGGCATCTTCGCCTCCTCTGCGCGGCCGGGCGACCCTCTCCATGGTGCGCCCGGTCGCCCACGCGGCGTGAGGGATTGGGCAGCGCGATGTCGGCGATTGGGCAGCGCCATGCCAGAAGAGATCGGTCAGCGCCATGCCAGAAGAGATCGGTCGTGCCACGCCGGCAGACCGGGCCGCCTCAGAGATTCGCGGGGCGGACCACCATGACCGAGGAGGCGCGTTTGCCCGATTCCTGGAGCAGCGCGATGGCGTGCCCCTCGGGATCGACGGCGGCGTAGACGCCGGGCAGGCCGATCGGGTCCAGCCAGCGGCCGTTGCGCAGGTCTTCGGCCTGGGCGGCGGTGATGTCGCGGACCGGGAAGGCGGTGCGCACGGCCGTGTCGATGTCCAGGCTCAACAGCGGTTCGCCCGCCTCGGCGGCCGCGGCCAGCTGGTCCAGGGTGCGGGCGTGCTCGAGGGTGAAGGGGCCGACGCGGGTGCGGCGCAGTGCGGTGAGATGGCCGCCGACGCCGAGCTTTTCACCGAGGTCGCGGGCCAGGGCCCGGATGTAGGTGCCGGAGGAGCACTCTACCTCGACGTCGAGATCGACGAATCGGGTTGTGCCGGTGTCGATATCGCGGCGGGCGAGGACGTCGAAGCGGCTGACGGTGACGGGGCGCGCGGCCAGCTCCACGTCCTCACCGGCGCGGGCGCGCGCGTAGGCGCGTTCGCCGTTGACCTTGATGGCGCTGACGGTGGCGGGCACCTGCTGGATGTCGCCGGTCAATGCGGCGATGTGCGAGGCGATCTCGGCGTCGGTGAGATGCCCGGCCGCGGTGGTCGCGGTGACCTCGCCCTCGGCGTCGTCGGTCACCGTGGACTGCCCGAGCCGGATGGTGGCGGTGTACGCCTTGGTGGTCAGGATCAGCTGCCCCAGCAGTTTGGTGGCCCGTTCCACACCCAGCACCAGCACCCCGGTGGCCATCGGGTCGAGGGTGCCGGCGTGGCCGACCTTCTTGGTGCGCAACAGCCTTCGGCTCTTGGCGACCACGTCGTGGCTGGTCCAGCCGCCGTCCTTGTCGACGATCAGCAGGCCGCCGAAGGCGTCGACCAGCGGCGGCAGCTTCTCGCGCTTGGCCTGCACCGCGCCCATCAGGCCTCCACGATCGCGGTCAGGATGAGGCCGTCGCTGATCAGCCAGCGGCCGTCGAAGGAGGTCAGCGGACTGCCGCCGTCGGTGACCGAGCCGGGGACGAGCAGCTCGGTGTGGAAGGTGCCCGCGCCGCCGCCCGCGGACTCCTCGTCCACGGTGAAGGTGATGTGCGCGTCCTCGAAGCCCAGCCACCGGTCGGTGAGCGGGAACCACGCCTTGTAGGTGGCCTCCTTGGCGCAGAACAGCAGCCGGTCCAGATGCAGATCGGTGCCGGGCAGCACGGTCCGCAGCCACTGCCGCTCGGGCGCCAGGCTCACCGAGTCCAGGACGCCGTCCGGTAGCTGACCGTGCGGTTCGGCATCGATGCCGATGGACCGGAAGCGCAGTTTGTGGCCGAGCGCGGCGGCCCGGTAGCCGTCGCAGTGGGTGAGGCTGCCGATGATGCCGCGCGGGAACACCGGTTCGCCGGTGCCGCCCTTGCCGATGGCGACGGCGGGCTCCCCCAGCTGGGCCAACGCCAGCCGGGCGCAGTAGCGCGCGCCGATGAAGTCCCGGCGCCGCTTCTCGACCGCGCGGGCAATCAGGTGCTCCTCGCCGGGGTGCGGTTTCAGGTCCTCCGGGTACGCCGTCAGTTCGGCTGTGGCGACCCCGTTGGGCAGAATCCTGCCGAGTATGCGCGCCGACTCCGTCGCCGCGACTGCCCGCTCCTCGATGACCCGCCTCCTGCTCGCTTCCGGCACTGCCGAATCGAGCCTACCGGGCAGGCGCGGGCGGCTCCGCCGGTCATCCGGGAGCGCTCTTCGCCGGACACCGCCGCGAGTCCGTTGCTAGGCTTTTGCCAGCTCATATCCAATCCGCAGTCCGCAACCATCGCGGCGCTCCCGGCGAGTCCGCGAGGCAGGAGGCGCGATATGACCGTCGAACCAACGAAACGGACCGGCTCCGCGCCGGCCGGATTCATCGGTCCCACCCGCACCATGACCACCCTGCGCGTCAACGGCCACGACCACTACGCCGTGCTCGAACCCCGCACCAGCCTGCTGGACGCACTGCGCGAGCACCTGCACCTGACCGGCACCAAGAAGGGCTGCGACCAGGGCGCCTGCGGCGCGTGCACGGTGTGGATCGACAATCGGCGGGTGCTGGCCTGCCTGACCCTGGCGCTGGCCGCCGAGGGCCGCGAGATCACCACCATCGAGGGCGTGGCCGACGGGGACCGGCTGCATCCGGTGCAGCGGGCGTTCCTGGCGGCCGACGGATTCCAGTGCGGCTACTGCACTCCCGGCCAGATCATGTCGGCCATCAAATGCATCGAGGAGGGCCACGCCGAATCCGAGGCCGAGATCGCGGAGTGGATGAGCGGCAATATCTGCCGGTGCGCGGCCTATCAGAACATCCGGGAGGCCGTCTGCCGGGGCCGGGACGCCCTGCGGCGCGAGGACGGTGAGCTGCCGTGAAGCCCATCTCCTACGCCCGGCCGACCACCGTCGAACAGGCGGTGAGCACCGTGACCTCCAGGCCCGCAACGGTTTTCCTGGCGGGCGGCACCACACTGGTGGACCTGCTGCGCACCGGCGCGCTGGAACCGGACAATGTCGTGGACATCACCTGGCTGCCGCTGGGCGGAATCCAGCACACCGCCGACGGCGGGCTGCGCATCGGCGCGCTCGCCACCATGAGCGAGGTGGCGGCGGAATCCGGTGTGGCCGAACGCTATCCGTTCCTGTCACAGGCGCTGCTCCAGGGCGCGTCGCCGCAGTTGCGGAACATGGCGACCATGGGCGGCAACCTCATGCAGAAGGTGCGGTGCTCGTATTTCCGGGATCCCGCCAGCGCCTGCGACAAGCGCGATCCCGGGTCGGGCTGCGATGCGATCGACGGGTCGCACCGGGGGCACGCGGTGCTCGGGACCGGGCAGCGGTGCTTCGCGACCCATCCCTCGGATGTGGCGGTCCCGTTGACGGCCCTGGAGGCGACGGTCACCGTGTGGGGTCCGCGCGGGGAACGCACGATCGCCTTCGACGACTTCTTCCTGCTGCCCGGCCGCACTCCGCAGCTCGAGCATCCGATCGCCCCCGACGAGCTGATCACCCGCATCGATGTGCCCGCATTGCCGTTCGCCCGCAACTCGCACTATCTGAAGGTGCGCGACCGGGAGTCCTACGAGTTCGCGCTCGCCTCGGCGGCGGTCGCGCTGAGTGTCGCCGAGGGCACGGTGCTGGATGTGCGGATCGGGCTGGGCGGTATCGCGACCAAGCCGTGGCGGGCCCGGATCGCCGAGCAGTTGCTGATCGGGGTGTCCGCGACCCGGGAGAACTTCGACAAGGCCGCGGCGACCGAAGTGCAGGGCGCGGACACCTCGCATCCCATGAACGCGTTCAAAGCGGAACTGGCGCGGCGGACGCTGGTGCGGGCGCTGGAAACGGTGACACCGCAGCCGCTTTCGGGAGCGACGCGATGACCGCCACCGCGGCCCGGCCGCTGATCGGGCAGGGATTCGATCGGGTCGACGGGCGCGCCAAGGTCACCGGGGCGGCGCAGTACACCGCCGAGGTGCCGCTGCCCGGCCTGGCGCACGCGGTGATCGTGGGCGCGCGAATCGGAAGCGGCACAGTGCTTTCCATCGACAGCGGGCCCGCGCTCGCGGCGGGGGCGGTCGCGGTGTACACGCACGAGAACCTGCCGAAGGTGGCGGCCATCCCGTCGCAGTGGCCGTCCGGCTTCGGCGGGCCCGCGCCCGGGCAGACCTTCTTCCCCTTGCAGGACGCCACGATTCACTACTACGGCCAGCCGATCGCCGTGGTGGTCGCGGATACCTTCGAGTCCGCCCAGCACGCGGCCGAGCTGGTGACGGCCGACTACGACGCGCAACAGCCGCTCATCCGGCTCGAGGACGGACGCGACGCGCAGTATCAGCCGAAGACGGTCTTCTGCGGTCTCGTCCCGGCCGTGCAGTCGCGCGGGGACTTCGAGGCGGCGGCCGACACCGCGGTCCACACCGTCGACGCCACTTACCATTTCGCCGCCAACCACCACAATCCCATCGAGTGCTCGGCCACCGCGGCGAGCTGGGACGGCGACACCGTCACCGTGTACGACGCCACCCAGGGCGTGAGCGCCACCCAGGCCACGGTGGCCGCGTACCTGGGCATCTCACCCGCGAATGTGCGAGTGATCGCGCACTACGTGGGCGGCGGCTTCGGCGCCAAGGCCCTGATCTGGCCGCATGTCACGCTCGCGCCCATGCTCGCCCGGGAACTGGGCCGCCCGGTCAAGGTGGTGCTCACCCGCGAGCAGATGTTCTACGGCACCGGATTGCGGGAGGAACAGGAGCAGCGGGTCACGCTGACCTGCGACGGCCAGGGGACGTTCACCGGGTTGCGGCACCACAAGCTGTCCGTCACCTCACCGTTCGACGACTGGGCCGAGGTGTCGCTGGGCGTGGCCGGGCAGGCGTACGCGATTCCGCACTGGGACGGGCAGTATCGCCTCATTCGCGGCAACCTCATGTCGCCGACGTTCACGCGCGGGCCCGGCGAGGCCTCCGGCATGCTCGCCATGGAGTGCGCCGTCGACGAGCTGGCCGCCGACATCGGCATGGACCCCATGGCATTGCGATTGCACAATCACGCCACCATCGACCCGGCGAGCGGGCATCCGTGGAGCTCCGACGGGTACGCCGAATGCGTGCGCACCGCCGCCGAACGCTTCGGCTGGTCCAGCGAGACCGGGCGCGGTGCCCCGCGCGCCGACGGCCACTGGCTGCTGGGCTGGGGCATGGCCACCGCCGGATACCCGGTGTACGAGCCGGGACAGCCGCAGCGCGCCCATGCGCGCCTGCTCGCCGACGGGGCGCTGATCGTGCAGGCGGGCACCCAGGACTTCGGCACCGGCGTGGCCACCGCCATGGCGCAGGTCGCCGGGGACGCCCTGGGCGTCGAATTCGACCGCATCCGAATCGATATCGGCGACACCGACTACCCGAACATCGCGGCGGCCGTCGGATCGATGGGTGCGGGCATGATCAGCGCGGCCGTGCACACCGCGTGCACCGATCTGCGCAGGCAGTTGATCGCGCTCGCGGTCGGCGATCCGGAGTCGCCGCTGCACGGGCGGATCGCCCCGGAGATCGAGGCGCGCGGCGGGCGGCTGCGGGTGCGCTTCAATCCCGCTGTCGGCGAGACGTATTCGGCACTGCTGGCCCGGCACCATCTCACCGACCTGGAGACCATCGGCACCTGGCACCCGCCCACCGGCGATCTGCCGTTCGGGCGCATCAGTTTCGGCGCGCAGTTCGCCGAGGTGGCGGTGGATCCGGAACTCGGGCTGGTCCGGGTGCGGCGCATGGTGGGGGCCTTCGCGCCCGGGCGGGTGCTCAATGCCAAGCTGGCGCGCAGCCAGGTGCTGGGCGGCATGAACTGGGGGCTGTCGCAGGCGCTGCTGGAGGCGACGCTGCCGGATGCGCGCACCGGCGCATGGGCCAATCCGTCACTGCTGGAATATCTGCTGCCCGTCAATGCCGACGCACCGGAGGTCGACATCTCCTTCGTGGAGGTCAACGACGCGATCGTCAACCCGCTGGGTGTGAAGGGGCTCAGCGAGCTCGGCATGATCGGCGCGGCCGCCGCCATCGTGAACGCGATCGCGCACGCCACCGGTCGACGCATCCGCGAGTTCCCGGTGCGCATCGAACACCTGCTCTGAAAACCGGTGTGCCACCGGTGAATCGGGCCAGGCCACCGCGGCAACCGGCCGGCCCGATTCACCGGGTGTCAGACCCCGCGGCGGCGTTCGGCGGCTTCCTTCATCTTCAGAGCGGCGGCCTGCATTTCAGGGGTGATCTTGAAGTGGCCGCCCCACTCGTTGAGGGTGTCGCCGTAGTCGGGGACGGGGAGGATCTGGCGCAGCAGTTTGTCGGGGAGACCGCGCCGCTGCCATTCGCGGGGGTAGCCGAGGGAGACCTCTTCGAAGCGGACGCCGTCGTACCAGGTGGTGCGGGGGATGTGGAGGTGGCCGTAGACGGCGCAGACCACGTTGTAGCTGGTGTGCCAGTCGGAGGTGAGGTCGGTGCCGCACCACAGGGAGAACTCCGGGTACCACATCATGTCGACCGGCTTGCGCAGCAGCGGGAAGTGGTTGATCAGCACCAGCGGGGTGTCGGCGGGCAGGGCGTCGAGGCGGCGCCGGGTGTACTGGACGCGGGCGTGGCACCAGGCGTCGCGGGTCAGGTACGGCTCGGCCGAGAGCAGGAACTCGTCGGTGGCCACCACATTGCGGTCCTTGGCGATGGCCAGGCCCTCGGCCTTGGTCTTCGCGCCCTCCGGCAGCCAGGAGTAGTCGTAGAGCATGAACAGCGGGGCCAGGGTGACCGCGCCGCCGAACTCCTCCGCGCCCGCGCCCTCCCACACCGGGAACGGGTCCTCCGGCGTGACGACGTCCACATCGCGGCACAGCGAGACCAGGTAGTCGTAGCGGGCCGCGCCGTGCATCTGCACGGGATCCTTTGCGGTGGTCCACAATTCGTGATTGCCGGGCACCCAGATGACCTTGGCGAAGCGGCCCCGCAGAGTCTCCAGGGCCCAGCGGATGTCATCGGTCTTCTCGCCGACGTCACCGGCCAGGATGAGCCAGTCCTCGGGGGAATCCGCGCGGATCGCCTCGACCACCGGTTTGTTGCCCTGATGACCGACATGGATGTCGCTCACCGCCATCAACTTCGGAATCACCCAGCTCCGCCTCTCTGTTCGCGACCGGTCCTCGCAGCAACAGACCCGGCCCCCACCAGATTCCCATGCGGGGCCACAGCGGCTCTCAGCGCACCCAGCGAATCCGGGCGTCCGGGGCGAATCCAGCGGCGACAGTGAGAGTTCCGGTGGCATCGCGCCGGCAGGAAGCCACGGCGACGTGACAGGGCCGCGGGATCTCGGACGGGATCCGCACCCCGCCGTCGATCTCGTAGCGCATATTGGTGACCTTCCACCGGCGCGCCCGGGGATCCTCGGGATCCACCGGCGGGGCGTCGGGGCGGGCCACCACCATCACCTCGGTGATGCCGATCGGCCATTCGAAGACCAGCAGCCCGCGCTGTTCGGCCAGGCTGCGCGCGGTGGGCATACCGCTGGGCCGGTCGCCATCGGGCCCGCCACCCGCGGCATCCGGCTCGCCGCGCTGGGCCGTATCGCGGTCCGAATCCGCACCGGACCGGGCCATTTCGGAGGCCCGGCCGGAGACGGACGCCACCACCCCGTACACCGGCACCGGCCCGGTCGGCGCCCCGCCGTCCTCCAGCGCGGTGCCGCGGGTGCGGCCCACCACCCGCCACGACCCGTCGGCGAGCAGCCGCGTGACGCGATACTCCACCTGCGTGGTCCGCGACGGGAGCCAGGTGATCACCACCGTCCCGTCCGGCTTGCGGCTCACCGTCACCGTTCCCGGCGCGCCCACCTGCAATTCGGCCAGCGCCGCCAGCGCCTCGGCATGGTCGGCGCACACCTCGAGCACGGCCCGCACGGCCTGCATGCGCAGTCCCGGATCCGACGGCAGCGCCTCGAACAGCCGCCCCGCCTCCATCACCGCCGCCCGCGCCCGCCCGATCAGCAACTCCCGGCCCGCTCCCCGCGGATCGGGATTGGGCACGTCCGCCGCCCGCCGATCCAGGAAATCCAGATGCTCGCCCAGCGCCTCCACGAACCGCCGCCCCGCACAACAGGACACGGCCGCCCGCCAGTGCACGGCCGCCTCCGCCAGCACCCGCTCGACCTCTTCCCCCACCGCCCGCACCGACCGCGCCCCCGGACCGTCGTCCCCGACCGCGCGCCGCGCATCCGTGACGAATCCGGCCGCCTCCCTGGGCCGTCCCGCCCGCAACGCGGCCCGCGCCGCCCGCAACGCCGCCTCCCACGGCCGCCCCGCACCCGCACCGCTCGCCTCGCCCGTATAGGGCGTCCGCTGCCACTGCGCCGCCTCCGGCGCCTCTCCACGACCTCGAGCAGGTGCGCCACCGCCCGAATGCCATTGCCCGCCACCGGTTCCCGGTACGTCGCCGGTGTCGGAAGCGGCCGGACCCTCACCCCGAGGGTTGCTCGCGGGGTCGCGGCCGAATTCGCTTCCGGCGTCCGCGCCGGTCCCCGATGGAGCACCATTCCCCGCGGAGCGGGTCGAAGTCGTTGTGGCGGACCTGGTCTGCGCGGGCCCACCGGAGCGGGACGGGGCGGCGAGGTGTTCGCGGCCTTCGACGGTGGTGCCGAGTTCGTCGGTGAGGGTGATGAGGACGCGTTCGGCGGCGGCGCGGTCGAGGCCGGCGGCGATGGCGATGCCGAGGAGGTAGTCGAAATCCGCTGCTACCAGAAGATCTTCGACGAGTACGGCGGCGCGGACCTGGGGGCGGAGCTGGTCGGTGACCGTCTCGGTGATGGCGAGGAGGTAGGCGTCGACCATCGCGCCGCCGGGCTCGAGGATGTCGCCGATATGGATGAGGAGTTCGTCGAGGACCACGCGGATCCGGCCGGGCGGCAGTTCGCGGGTGCGGGCGCGCAGGGCGCCGGCGCGCAGGCGGATCTCGTTGGTGTGGTGGGCGGCGGCGAATTCCATGCCGAGCAGGGCCAGCAGGGTGGGGACCGGATCGCCGGGGAGCAGGCGCTCGTATTCGGCGAGGAGC
Organism: Nocardia sp. NPDC004123; assembly: GCF_053603795.1. NCBI lineage: Bacteria > Bacillati > Actinomycetota > Actinomycetes > Mycobacteriales > Nocardiaceae > Nocardia > Nocardia sp. NPDC004123. Next base: position 96,453 of record NZ_JBSGGG010000018.1, on the reverse strand, counting down.
GCGCGGATCTGCCGGCGGCGTTCGGAACTCAGGGCGGGCGCGGCGGGCGGCGATGCCGGTGCGGGCGCCTCGTCGATGATGCGGTGGCGGCGCACCCGGGCGGCGATCTCGGCCACGGTCAGCCCGCCCATCCGGCCGATGTCCTCGAGGCCGGGGATCTTGGCGGCGGGAATGCCGCCGTGCCGCGCCACCAGCCGCTCGATGGCGGCGTCGAGCATCTCGTAGCGCTCGGCCTCCCGCCGGGCCCGCAACTGCGTCACCCGATCGGCCTCGACGAGCCGGGAACCGGTGTGCAGCAAGGATTCCGAGAGCTCGGCGTGCGCGTCCACCAGCAGCCCGGCCAGCACCCGGTACTTGGGATGGTCGCGCAGCTTCTGCCAGAACGCCCAGACCGCCTCGACCCGCGCCGCCACCTCGGCGTCGCTCAGCCGCGCGGCCTCCGCGAGCGGAATGTCGTACAGCTCGAAGGCATCCGACTCATCGAGCCCGCCCCGGCGCTCGACGGCAGCGAGGACGCGCTTGCGGTAGTCATTGGAATCGAAGGCATGCATGGCTTGTCGTCGGACAGCGTATACCGGTCAGGAGTTGCGACGCCGGGTGCGCTGCAACTGATCCAGTTCGCGCTCCACGTCCGCCTGCGACAGGGTGGCCCCGGTCTGTACCGAAAGCGTCAGCGGCAGATCGGCATCCACATGGTAGGCGGTCACGTGCAGCACGCCGTCGAATCCCATCTCGAAGGTCACCCGGACTTCACTGCCCTCCGGATACCCGGGTGGAATGTCCCGAATCCTGCCCTCCACCAACACCTTCGTGTCCTCGGGCCGCGTCGACGCCGCCTGCCCCTGCTGCTCCACGATGGTCAGCTCGATCTGATCCTGGTCCGCCCGCACCGTCCCGTAGGACCGCCGCACGCGAATGGGCAGGGTCTGATTGCGATGCACCAGCCAGCTGGCCGCCAGCCCGTTGAACGGATCCAGCGCCAGCACCCCGAAGCCGCGCGACACCACCGTGTCCACCTGGATCTCGATCATGCGGCGCACCAGGCTCACCGGCTGCCCGAACGAATCGGCCACCCGCGCCAGCGAGGCCTCCAGATCGCCGGGATCCGCCTCGCTCAGCCCGGCGCCGTCGCGTAGTCGCCCACGGGTCACCAGATCCGCGGCCACCAGCCGCTCCATCTCCAGCTTCTCGCCGTAGAGCGCGGCCCCGCGCGCCACCGACAGATCCGGATCGCGCAGCTCACCGATCAGCCCGAATTCCTTGTGCAGCTGCTCGGCCACCATCGGCATCCGCGACGAGCCGCCCACCAGCAGCAGCCGATCCACCTGCCGGACCCCGCGCTGCCCGGCCGCGGCCAGCACCGCCTTGGTGAGATACACCGTGCGCCGCATGAGCGAGGCGGTCATGGCCTCGAGTTCGTCGCGGGTCAGCGGGATCACCGCCCGCGCGCCGTCGTGCGCGATCACCACCTCGGTGCTGTCGGCGGTGGTCAGCTCGCGTTTGGCCTGCTCGGCCGCCAGCACCAGCAGCTGCGAGCCGACCGAATCGTCCAGGGGGTCTTCGGCATCCGGATTGGCGGCGCAGAACCGCTGGGACAGGTGCAGCGCCAGCCGCTCGTCCCAGTCCGCGCCGCCGAGCTGATGATCGCCCTCCACGGCCAGCACCGAGATGCGGCGGTCGGCGAGTTCGATGACGGTGGCGTCGAAGGTGCCGCCGCCGAGGTCGTAGACCAGCACGGTCTCGCGCGCCGGCGACGCGCCGATCTCGATGCCGCCGTCCAGCCGCCCGAAACCGTAGGACAGCGCCGCCGCGATGGGCTCGGACAGCACGCCCGCCACCTCGAATCCGGCGTAGGTGCCGGCCTGAATGGTGGCCCGGCGCTCCTCGTCGCCGAAGTAGGCGGGCACTGTGATCACCACCCGCCGCACCGGTTCGCCGCCCGCGAATTCGGCATCGGCGGCAAGGCTTTTCAGAATGAGAGAGGAGACCGCGGGCGCCGACCACAGCTGCCCGTGCGCGCCGAACCGCCACTCCGCATCTCCCATGCGGCGTTTCACCAGCGTGCACACGTGATCGGGATCGAGGCGGGCCTGCCGGCGCGCGCCCTCCCCCACCACATGGTCGGTGGCGGAGGCGAACAAGACGACAGACGGGACGGTCGGTTCACCATTGAGCCCGATCAGCACTTCCGGCCGGCCGTCTGCGTCAATTGTGGCAATTGCCGAATTCGTTGTGCCCAGATCGATTCCATAGACCCCCACGACGGCGATGGTAGCAGCCGGGATCGACTACCGGGTCTATCGTTCGAGCATGACCGATCCATCCCCGGCGGCCACCCTCCCGGCCCTGCCCGTAGTGCCCGCCCCGACCGACCTACCGGCCACGACGCTCGACCGCATCACCGAACGCATCGACGACCTGGCCCGCGTCATCGCCCGGCAGGCCGCCACCATCGAGCGATTGGCCGACGAGGCGAAACTGAAGATCCGCGACGAGCGCGCCGAAGCCGACGCTCCCCTGATCCGCGACCTGTTCGCCCTGCACGGCCTGGCCCAGACCTTCGCCTCCACCACCGATTCGGAGCCGGACCGCCAGGGCTTCGAGACCATGAGCCGCCGGGTCGAGCGCATGCTGGCCGAGCGGGGCGGTGAGCTGGTGACGCCGTTCCGGGGCACGGACTTCGATCCGGACACCATGGAGGCCGCCGAGCTCACCGACACCGACGATCCGGCCGCCGACCGGACCGTGGAGTCGGTCATCCAGCCGGGGCTGACGATAGGAGATCGGTCCATCCGGCCCGCGAAAGTCGTTGTGCGCCGGTATCGCAGGGCCTGACCGTCCCCCACGGCCCGAAACTGACACTTGTTCCAGTAAGCGCAAGTGCTTAACCTCGGGCTCATGACCTATTCCGCCGCCACCGCGATCGTCACGGGTGCCGCCTCCGGCATGGGGAGAGCGCTCGTGACCCGGTTGCTGCAGGGCGGCGCGTGCGTCTATGCCGTCGACCGCGCGGTGGCGGGCCTGGACTCGCTGGCCGCGAGCAGCGCCGGCGACCTCACCACCATGGTCGCCGACGTCACCGACCGCGAGGCCCTCGCCGACGTGGTCGAGCGCGCCGTCGCCGAGCACGGGCGGCTCGACTTCATGTTCAACAATGCCGGCATCGTGGTCGGCGGCGATTTCGCCAAGATGACCGACATCGCCTGGAACCAGATCGTCGACGTCAACTTCTGGGGCGTCGTGCACGGCACCCAGCTCGCCTACACGCGCATGCTCGACCAGGGCGGCGGGCACATCGTCAATACCGCCAGCAGCGCGGGCGTCCTGCCGGTGGCGCGATCGGTCGCCTACACCGCCACCAAGCACGCCGTGGTCGGCCTGAGCACCGCGCTGCGCGCCGAGGCCGCCGAACACGGAATCAAGGTCAGCGTGGTGCTGCCGGGCGTGGTCGACACCGGCATCTTCGACAGTGCCGTGAACCTGCCCGGCTACGACTACCGCGCCTCCATCGACAAGCTGCCCTTCGCCAAGGTGAGGCCGCTCGCCGCCGCCGACGCGATTCTCGACGGCGTCGCGAAGAACAAGCAGTACATCAGTTTTCCCGCCTACAACCGCCTCATCATCGGGCTCAACAGGCTCCTGCCCGACGTGATGGCGCCGATCATCAATCGCGGAGGACGCACATGAATCAGCGTGGAGGACGCCCATGAAACAGCACTATCGCAGCATCGATGTCGGCGAGCCGATGACCCGATTCGCCCGGGGCTGGCACTGTCTCGGGCTGGCCGAGAGCTTCCGGGACGGAAAACCCCACTCGGTCAACGCCTTCGGCACCAAACTGGTGATCTGGTCCGACAGCAAGGGCGAGCTGCACGCCTTGGACGGGTACTGCCGGCACATGGGCGCGGACCTCGCCTACGGCAGCGTCAAGGACGACAATATCGCCTGCCCCTTCCACGATTGGCGCTGGCGCGGCGACGGCAAATGCGCCGCCATCCCCTATGCCCGCCGCGTTCCGCCGTTGGCGCGCACCAGATCCTGGATCACCTGCGAGGAGAACGGGCAGTTCTTCGTGTGGAACGATCCCGAGGGCAATCCGCCGCCGCCCGAGGTCGCCATCCCGCACATCGAGGGCATCGACACCGACGAGTGGAGCGACTGGGACTGGAACACCCTGCTCATCGAGGGCGCGCACTGCCGCGAAATCATCGACAACAACGTCGATATGGCGCACTTCTTCTACATCCACTACGCGTACCCGGTGTACTTCAAGAATGTGTTCGAAGGGCACGTCGCGACGCAGTTCCTGCACTCCAAGGGGCGACCGGACGTGCACGCGAAGTCGAACTACTCGCAGGAGATGTCGCTGTTGCGTTCGGAGGCTTCGTATTACGGGCCGTCCTACATGATCAACACCCTGCACAACGACTTCGGCGACAACACCGTCGAGGTGGTGCTCATCAACTGTCACTACCCGGTGACGCACAATTCCTTCGTCCTGCAGTGGGGCGTGAGCGTGCAGCGCATCAAGGGCCTGCCGCCGGAGAAGTCGGAGAAGCTGGCCAAGGCGTTCGGCAAGAGCTTCGGCGTCGGATTCCTGCAGGACGTGGAGATCTGGAAACACAAGACCCGCATCGACAATCCGCTGCTGACCCAGGAGGACGGGCCGGTCTACCAGCACCGGCGGTGGTACGAGCAGTTCTATGTCGATGTCGCCGACGTGAAGCCGGAGATGACCGACCGGTTCGAATACGAGGTCGACACCACCCACGCCAACGAGAACTGGCAGGCCGAGGTCGTCGAGAACCTCGCAAGGCAGGCCGCCGCCCAGGCGAACGGCGCGCCCGACTAGCTCCGGAGGGGGTGGCCGGGGCGCACTCCGCCTCGGCCGCCGATCCCGCTGCCGCCGAACGCATTTCTCCTAGGCGGCGCGGCGCGGCACCTCGGCCCCGACCCGCGCCCAGCGCCCGGACAGCGCCCGCCGGCTGACGGCGACCAGGCGCAGCAGCATGAAAGCGACCAGCCCGGTCCAGATTCCGCCGATCCCCCAGTCGTAGGCCAGCGACAGCCAGATCATCGGCAGGAACCCCAGCAGCGCCGACCCCAGCGTGGCATTGCGCAGGAACGCGGCATCGCCGGCGCCGAGCAGCACGCCGTCGAGCGCGAACACCACTCCCGCTACCGGGATCATGGCGGCGAAGAACCACCACACCACGTGGGTGCGATCGAGCACCGACGGATCATCGGTGAACAAGCGCGGGATCACCGAGTATCCGGCCGCGAACACCGCCGCCAGCAGCACCGAGAAGACCGTGGACCAGCCGGTGATCCGCCGCGCCAGACCCTGTGCGCCGCGCGTGTTTCCGGCCCCGAGCGCGGCACCCACCAGGGTCTGCGCCGCAATCGCCAGCGAATCCAGGGTCAGCGCAAGGAAATTCCAGATCTGCAGTACCAGCTGATGCGCCGCCACCGATGCCGCCCCGAACCGCGAAGCCACCGCCGCCGCCGACACGAACGACGCCTGGAACGCCAGGCTCCGCACGATCAGATCCCGCCCCAGCACCAGCTGCGCCTTCATGATCTCGAGATGCGGGGCGAGCGGCACCTTCGCCCGCCACAGCGCACTCACGAACAGCGCACCGGAAATCGACTGCCCCACCAGATTCGCGACCGCCGACCCCGCCAGCTCCATCCGCGGCGCCCCCAGCAGCCCGTGCACCAGCGTCGGGCACAACACCCCCGAAACCACCAGCCCCGCAACCACATACCTCAGCGGCCGCCGAGTCTGCTGCACCCCGCGCATCCACCCGTTCCCCGCCATCGACAACAGGATCAGCGGCACCCCGAACAACGCGATCCGCACCCACGACTCCGCCGCCCGCGCGATGTCGTCCCCACCCGCGATGGCCCGCGTGATCGGCCCCGCGCAGACCTGCACCACCAGCACGATCGCCAACCCCACCCCGACCGCGATCCAGCTCGCCTGCACCCCCTCGACAACAGCCGCCCGCTCATCCCCCGCCCCGTGCCGCCGCGCAGCCCGAGCCGTCGTCCCATAACTCAGGAACGTCAACTGCGAACCGACCTGCGCCAGTATCAATCCCCCGACGGCCAGCCCGGCCAACGCCAAGGCCCCCAGCCGCCCCACCACTGCCATATCGAACAGCAGATAAATCGGCTCGGCGACCAGCACCCCCAGCGTCGGCACCGCGATCCCGAGAATCCGCCGCGGCCCGGCCGCCGCAGCCTCAGCGCCCCGCACCGCTGCCGCGTCCTCCGCCGACGCGGCCACGAATGCCGGGTCCTCCCCGCCACCATCCACCACGCCGGCACTGCTCATCCGCCCACCATCCCACACCACCCCGACCCAGCCGCACCGCGCCGCCACCCCACCCTCGAACCCGCTGATCCGCCTGTCACCACCGCTTTTCCAGATCCCGCAAGCAGCGAGACCCGTGCCGCCGGCCACCGATCGAGATCCATAGTCAAGCAAATATATGTCCGTTTCCGCATCCGACTCACCAGCAGCGGCGTTCTCGCCGACCGCCTTCGGCTGGGTCAGCGGACCAGGTTCGCCACCGATTCCTCGGCCACCCGAGGGAACTCGCTCGCGACCCCGGACAACTCGCACCTGCGAATTCGGCTCCGGCAGACAGCTATTCGCGGTGCCCCTCCCCCGGCACGGTCGTATCGCCGCGCGTATTCCCGTCGACTCGCGACGGCTCCTCGGGCAGGCTGGGCGGCATGGTGGATCTCGAGACAACAATCGCGGCGGTGACGGTCTATCCGGATCGGGCCCGAGTCACCCGGTCCGGCAAGGCGACACTGGACGCGGGCGAACATCGCATCCGCGTGTCACCGCTGCCGCTGGAACTGCTGCGCGACTCGATCCGCGTCGCGGGCCGGGGCGACGTGACGGTCCTCGGGGTGGACATCATCACCGAACGGCAGCCCGAGCCGGACGACGAACAGATCGCCGAGCTCACCTCCCGCAGAAACGAACTGGATGCCGCGCTGGCCGAACTCGCCGACGCCGACCGCGCCGCCGACGCCCGCATCGAATTCCTGCAGCGCCTGGTCCGCAAGTCCGCCGGGCACCTGGCCAAGACGACCGACGAGCGGGTCATCGCCTTCGGCGACAGTCTCGAGGCGCAATACGGGGCCGTGCACGCCGGACGCCGCGACCGAGAACGCCTGCGGCAGGAGCACATTCTGGACAAGCGGGCGATCGAGCGGCGGCTGGCGGACCTGGGCCGCAAGAACCGCCCCGACATCCGGGCCGCGGTCATCACCGTCGACGCCGCCCGGCCGGCCACCGCCGAACTGGAACTGTCCTATGTGGTGCCCGGCGCGCGCTGGACCAGCACCTACGATCTGCGCCTCGACGACAGGGGCCTGAGCTTGCGCTGGTTCGGACTGGTGCGCCAGCAGACCGGCGAGGATTGGCCCGAATGCCGCCTCGAATTGTCGACCGCCCGCCCGGCGGTCGCCCTGGACGTGCCCGAACTGGCCCCCTGGTACCTCAGCACCACGCCGCCCGAGCCGAAACTCATGGCCAGGCGGCACGCTTCCCGGTCCGGGGACTCCGACGGCGCGAACCCCATGCTCGCCCCAGCCGCGCCCGCGCCCGCCGGCGCGTTCCCGCCACCGCCACCGCCGCCGCCCCCGGTCCGAGAAGCGGTCACAACCGTCGAGCACGGGGCCACCGCCGCCACCTACTCGCCGCAGCGCCCGGTCGCCATCGCCGCCGACGGCACCGAACACCGCACGCTGATCATCGCCCTCGACCTCGAGGCCGATCTGGATCACGTGACCGCGCCGATCCGCGCACCCGAGGCGATCCTGCGCGCCACCGCGCGCAACACCTCCGAGCACACCTTCCCCAAGGGCCGCGCGTCCCTGTTCAACGACACCGAATACGTCGGCGCCACCGATCTCGACCTCTGGGCCCCCGGCGAGGAACGCGAACTCGCCCTCGGCGTCGACGATCGCATCCGTGTCGAACGAGAACTGGTGCGCCGCAATGCCTCCAGGGCGACCCTCGGCTCGGCCCGCCGCGTCGAAATGGAGTACACGATCACCGTCACCAACCACGGCGCCCGCCCCACCACCGTGACTGTCCTCGACCGCCTGCCGGTCGCCCGCGACGCCACGGTCACCGTCCGCGACACGGTCCTGAAACCGCCCCCGACCGAGCGCGACGACCTCGGCATCCTCACCTGGAAACGCCACCTCGAGCCGCAGGACCGGACGGTCATCACCCTCGGCTACCGAGTCGAAGCCCCCAAGGGTGTCACCATCTTCGGCCTGCCGGACTGACCCGGCCGATCACCCGGGGCGTCGCCGTCATGGGCGCGTTGTTCGCCTACCTCACCCTGCGCGGCATCGGCGGGTCGACCAGACCGCGGTGACGAATCGAGCTGAGCGACACCGGGATCCGGGTCAGCCGAGTTCGCGGACAAGGTTCGCCAGCAGGTCCGGGGCCTGGCCGGTGGTGGAATAGCCTGCGGCGTAGCGGTGTCCACCGCCGCCGAGGGCGGTGGCGACGCGGGCGACGTCCAGGCCGGGTGAGCCGTCGGCGGCGTCGTGTGAGCGCAGGGAGACCGTCCAGTGGTCCGGGTCGGTGCGGGATTCCTTGAAGACCGCGGCGACCTGGGCTTCGGCAGTGGTGCGGATGAGGTCGATGATGCTCTCGACCTCTTCGGAGCGGACGGCCTCGGTGTCCTCGCGGCGGACGACCGCGTAGACCAGGCCCGCGCCGGCGGCGGCATCCGGAATCAGCTGGGCGGAGGCCAGGACCCGGGACAGCATGGGGAGCCAGGCGAAAGGATGGGTGTCCATCAGGGTGCGGGTGATGGCCGCGCCGTCGATGCCGGTGGCCAGGAGGCGTTCGGCCAGGGTGTGGGAGCCGGGGCGCACCCATTTGAAAGAGCCGGTGTCGGTGACCAATCCGGCGTAGAGGCAGTGCGCGATATCGCGATCGATGGGCTCGCCCCACGCCTCCAGGATGCGGGCGATGACGCCCGCGGTGGATTCGGCGGCCTCGTCCACGACATTGACCCGACCGAAGCGGGTGTTGGACCGGTGGTGGTCGATGACCAAAGTCGTTGCGGCGCTGTCCAATCGGTCACGCAGCGAGCCGAGCCGTCCGGCACTGCCGCAGTCCACGGACACCAGGACATCGACCTCGCGCGGCACCTGGTCGGCGCGGACCAGCAAGTCCGTGCCGGGCAGCGACCGCATGGACACCGGCAGTTCGGCCGGTTCGGCGAAGGAGACGACGACCGGGACCCCGCGGCGGCGCAGCACCTGCGCCAGGGCCAGCCCGCTGCCGACGGTATCGGCATCGGGCTGGATGTGGCAGAGAATCGTCACCGATTTCGCGGCCTCGAGAACCTCGACGGCAGGGGTGACATCGACGGGGGTCACGGCGCGGTCAGGCTTCGTCGTCGTCCTCGTCCTCGTCCGACTTGTACGGGTCCGCCTCACCCGCGTAGTTCGCGCCGACCGCCACCTGCGCCACACGCGCGTCGGAGGCGCGGGCCTTGGCCAGCAGCTCCTCCATCTCGCGGGCCGCGTCGGGCACGGTGTCGAGCTTGAACGCCAGCGTCGGAGTGAACTTCACCCCGGTGCCCGCACCGACCTTGGACCGCAGAATCCCCGCGGCCTTCGACAGGCCGGCGGCGGCTTCCGCAAAATCGGGTTCGGCGTCGAGGGTTTCGCCCATGACGGTGTAGTAGATGGTCGCCTCGCGCAGGTCACCGGTCACCTTGGCGTCGGTGATGGTGACGAACCGCAGTCGCGGATCCTTGATCTCGTACTCGATCGCCGTGGCGACGATGGACGAGATGCGCTTCGCGAGTCGGCGTGCTCGAGCCTGATCAGCCATGCCGAGCCCTCCTCACTTCTTCAGTCTTCGGGTCCGAAGACGCGACGGCGTACCGCCAGCAACTGTAACTCCGGACGATTGGCGACGTGCCGTTCACATTTGTCCAGCACCTCGGTCAGATGATTCATGCCGTAGCTGACCATTGCCACACCGAGCAATGCCCGGCGATACCGGTCATGATCTCCGCCCTCGGTGACACTCACCTCGAACCGCTTCAGGTCGGCGAGGATGGGGCGGATGACAGAGCGCTTCTCTTTCAGTGAATGCACATCACCGAGCAAGATATCGAACTCGAGCGCTCCGAAGAACATCTTTTCAGTCATATGAACGCGCCCCGGGGAATGCGCGCACGGTTACCCGGAAAGGGAAGGGGCACAACCCCGCCGGACCCGGAGGCCCGGCGGGATCGTGTACTGCTTCCTAGTCGCGCGGCTTCTCCCGCAGCTCGTAGGCCTCGATGATGTCGCCGTCCTTGATGTCGTTGAAGCCCACGGTCATACCGCACTCGTAGCCTTCGCGGACCTCGGTGACGTCGTCCTTCTCGCGACGCAGCGACTGGATGGTGGTCTCGGCGACCACCACGTTGTCGCGGATCAGGCGCGCCTTGGCGTTGCGCTTGACCGAGCCCGAGAGCACCCAGCAACCCGCGATATTGCCGAACTTGGAGGACCGGAAGATCTGGCGGATCTCCGCCCGACCCAGCTCGTGCTCCTCGTAGATCGGCTTGAGCAGACCCTTGAGGGCCTTCTCGATCTCGTCGATCGCCTGGTAGATGACCGAGTAGTAGCGAATGTCCACGCCTTCGCGGTTCGCCAGCTCGGTCGCCTTGCCCTCGGCCCGGACGTTGAACCCGATGATGATCGCGTTCGACGCCGACGCCAGGTTGACGTTGGTCTCGGTGACGCCACCGACACCGCGGTCGATGACGCGCAGCCGCACCTCGTCGCCCACATCGATACCGAGCAGCGCCTCTTCGAGGGCCTCGACGGTACCGGAGTTGTCGCCCTTGAGGATCAGGTTCAGCTCCGAGGTCTCCTTCAGAGCGGCATCCAGATCTTCCAGGGAGATCCGCTTGCGGCTGCGCGCGGCCAGGGCGTTGCGCTTGCGAGCGTTGCGGCGGTCGGCGATCTGACGCGCGATGCGGTCTTCCTCGACGACGAGCAGATTGTCACCCGCGCCCGGCACCGAGGTGAAACCGATGACCTGGACGGGCCGCGACGGCAGCGCCGCCTCGACGTCGTCGCCGTGCTCGTCGACCATCCGGCGCACGCGACCGTAGGCGTCGCCCGCCACGATCGAGTCGCCGACGCGCAGCGTGCCGCGCTGGATGAGCACGGTCGCCACCGGACCACGACCACGGTCGAGGTGGGCTTCGATGGCCACACCCTGCGCGTCCATGTTCGGGTTCGCCCGCAGATCCAGGGCCGCGTCCGCGGTCAGGACCACGGCCTCGAGCAGCTGCTCGATGTTGGTGCCCTGCTTCGCCGAGATGTCCACGAACATGGTCTCGCCACCGTATTCCTCGGCGACCAGACCGTATTCGGTCAGCTGCTGGCGAATCTTCTGCGGGTTCGCGCCTTCCTTGTCGATCTTGTTGACCGCCACCACGATCGGCACGTCCGCGGCCTGCGCGTGGTTGATGGCCTCCACCGTCTGCGGCATGACGCCGTCGTCGGCCGCGACCACGAGGATCGCGATGTCGGTGGCCTTCGCACCACGGGCACGCATGGCGGTGAACGCCTCGTGACCGGGGGTGTCGATGAAGGTGATGAGACGGTCGTCGTTGTTGACCTCGGCCAGTACCTGGTAGGCGCCGATGTGCTGGGTGATGCCGCCGGCCTCGCCCTCACGGACGTTGGCCTTACGGATGGTGTCCAGCAGTCGGGTCTTACCGTGGTCGACGTGACCCATGACGGTCACGACCGGCGGACGGACCTGCAGGTCCTCCTCGTCGCCGTCGTCCTCGCCGTAGGTGAGGTCGAAGTTGGCGAGCAGCTCGCGGTCCTCGTCCTCCGGGGAGACCACGTGCACGACGTAGTTCATCTCCGAACCCAGCAGCTCGAGGGTCTCCTCGTTCACCGACTGGGTAGCGGTGACCATCTCACCGAGGTTGAACAACGCCTGTACCAGCGAGGCCGGGTTGGCGCCGATCTTCTCGGCGAAGTCGGACAGCGACGCGCCACGGGCGAGGCGAACGATCTCGCCGTTGCCGCGCGGCAGCCGCACGCCACCGGCGATGGGCGCCTGCTGGTTCTCGTACTCGGCGCGCTTCGCCCGCTTCGACTTACGACCCTTGCGGGGAGCGCCACCCGGACGTCCGAAGGCACCCGCGGCACCGCCGCGACCACCACCCGAACCGGGACGGCCACCACCGCCGCCACCACCGGGACGACCGCGGAAACCACCGGGAGCGCCACCGGTACCGGCACCGGCGCCGGCACCCTGACCGCCACCGGGAGCGCCGCCGCCGCGGTAGCCACCGCCACCGCCGCCACCGGGACGACCGCCACCGGCGCCGCCCGGACCACCCGGACGCGCCGGACGGCCTGCGCCACCCGGACCGGCCGGGCGCTGAGCGCGCGCGGGCATGGCACCCGGGTTGGGCCGAGGCGGCATCGAGCCGGGGCTGGGGCGCGGGCCACCCGGACGGGGACCGCCCTGACCGGCCGCGGCCGGCCGCTGACCACCCTGACCCGGGCCGGGGCGCGGACCGCCCTGACCGGGACCCGGACGCGGGCCACCCTGGCCCGGACCCGGACGGGGACCGCCCTGCGGACCGGGACGCGGACCACCCTGGGCCGGACCCGGACGGGGACCGCCCTGATGCTGACCCGGACGCGGACCGCCCTGCTGCTGGCCCGGACGAGGAGCCGGACGCGGCGCCGGACGCTCCGGAGCCGAGGAGAACGGGTTGTTACCGACCCGCGGCGGCTTCGGGCCCGGCTTGGGTCCGGCCGGACGCGGGGCGCCCTGCTGAGCCGCCGGGGCGCTGCCCTGCTGCGCGGGACGCGGGGCCGGGGCACCCGGACGCGGCGCGTTCGGACGCGGGGCCTGCGGAGCCGGAGCGGACGGGGTAGCCGACGCGGAAGCCGCTGCGGGAGCAATGCTTTCGCGAGCAGCGGGCTTGACGGCCGCCGCCTCTCCGGGCCTACCCGGGGCTGCCGGACGGGCAGCCGGAGCCTCGACCGACTCGGCGCGGGCAGCCGGAGCCACCTGCGGAGCCGGGGCCGGAGCCTGCGGCGCGGGGGCCGGAGCCTGCGGCGTCGGGCGGGGGCCCGGACGGGGACCGGCACCGGGGGCGGCCGGCTTGGCGGCCGGACGCGGGGCGCCATCACCACTGGGCTTGGGGGTCGCCGATTTGGCGGTTCCATTGGACGGGGTGCTCTTGGGTGCGAGCGACTCCCGCAGTCGGCGCGCGACGGGTGCTTCCACCGTCGAGCTCGCCGACTTTACGAACTCGCCCTGCTCCTTGAGCCGCGCGAGTAGTTCTTTGCTCGTGACACCGAGTTCCTTAGCCAACTCGTGCACGCGGGCCTTGCCTGCCACTGCTCTCCTCACTCAGAGGTCGAGCGCAGCAGCCCGTTTCACGACGGGACGCGCGCACGACCTCGACTAATTTCGAAGGCCGATCATTTCTGGGACTTCACGGTTTGCTCATGAGTGCTCGTGCCTGTTCTCTACGTAATGCTCCAGGGCTGAGATATCCAGATGTCCGGACACTCGTAGTGCTCTGCCGAATGCTCGGCGCCGAACTGCTTGACTCAGACAAGCCGAAGAGGGGTGCAACCAGGCACCCCTTCCGGGAAGTCTGTGCCGCGGATCCGGAATGACCACAACGTCCTGCCCGGAGGCAGACCCTTGCGCCACGACCCGCATCAGATCGGCGGCCAGCTCGCGTCTGCGACATCCGATGCAGGTCCGGACGGGTGCCGATCTTGCTGACACCCGCTCGGCGCGCAGAGAAGCCGAAGACTCGCGCTGAGCCTGCGTCCACTCTACCGCTGTCACGTCCCGATCTCCGCATCCGTACCCCTTGGAAGTTACCAACCTGTCATCCCAGGGGTCTGTTTCACAAATCTCAGGACCGACCGGGCCGGATCGATCCGGCAAGATCAACCCCGGTGGGCCTCGCCACCGCCGGCCGCCGCCGCGGGACGCACACCACCCTGAACCTCGGGCGCCGCATCGGAACGAATGTCGATGCGCCAGCCGGTGAGCCGGGCCGCCAAGCGGGCATTCTGGCCCTCCTTGCCGATGGCGAGGGAGAGCTGGAAGTCCGGAACCACCACCCGCGCGGCGCGGGCCTCGGGGTCCACGATGGTGACGGATACAACTTTCGACGGCGACAGCGCATTCCCGACGAACGAGGCCGGGTCCTCGGCGTAGTCGATGATGTCGATCTTCTCGCCGGCCAGCTCGCTCATCACATTGCGCACGCGCTGGCCCATCGGGCCGATGCAGGCGCCCTTGGCGTTGACGCCGGGGACCGTCGAACGCACGGCGATCTTGGAGCGGTGTCCGGCCTCGCGGGCCACGGCCACGATCTCCACCGAGCCGTCGGCGATCTCGGGGACCTCCAGCGCGAACAGGCGGCGCACCAGGTTGGGGTGGGTGCGCGAGAGGGTGATCTGCGGACCACGCGGGCCGCGGGAGACACCGACCACGTAGCACTTGATGCGGTCGCCGTGCTCGTAGGTCTCGCCCGGCACCTGCTCGGCGGGCGGGATGACCCCTTCCGCGCCATGGGCTTCCGAGCCGATGCGGACCACGACGGTGCCGCGGGCGTTCATGCGGGCATCGCGCTGCACCACACCGCCGACGATGTCACCCTCGTGGGTGGAGAACTCGCCGAAGGACTTCTCGTTCTCGGCGTCGCGCAGCCGCTGCAGCACGACCTGGCGGGCGGTGGTGGCGGCGATGCGGCCGAAACCTTCGGGGGTGTCGTCCCATTCGGAGATGACGTTGCCGTCGGTGTCGAGCTCGCGGGCCATCACGCGCACGACACCGGTCTTCTGGTTGATGTCGATGCGGGCGTTGGGCTGGTGGCCCTCGGTGTGCCGGTAGGCGGTGAGCAAGGCGGACTCGATCGCGGAGATCACCGTCTCCATCGAGATCCCCTTGTCGGCGACAATCGCGCGCAGGGCTTCGATTTCGATGTTCATTCCACGATCCCTTCGGTCAGTGAATCGGACTCTGCTGCTTCGTTTTCGGATCCCTCCGGCGCACCGGGCTGGGGACGGCCCGGCGCTACTCCCCCTGCGAGTTCCAGTTCGGCCACGCCGGGTGGACTGAATTCCACCTGCACGACGGCGGATTGGATATCGGCGAGCGGCACCGTCACCCGGTGTGGCTTCCGCTTGCCGCCGAGGACCAGGGCGACGTCGGTCTCGGTGACGACGCCGGCGCGGGCCTCGAACGTGGTCTTGCCCTTCTCCTCCGGTGATTCGGCGCCGGGGCGCAGCACGATCTTCACCTTGCGACCCTGGGCGCGCCGCCAGTGGCGCGGGGAGGTGAGGGGCCGGTCGATGCCGGGGGTGGTGATCTCGAGCAGGTAGGCGGTCTCGCCGAAGTCATCGGCGTCGTCGAGGGTCTGCGAGATCTCCGAGCTGAGTTCCGCGACCGCGTCCAGGTCGGGAGATCCGTCGCTGTCGACGGTGACCTTGAGCTTGGCCTGCGCTGTACCGGCAGCCGAAATCGCGACGCCTTCGAGGTCGAATCCTCGGCGTTCGACGAGCTCAGCAACTAGCTGGCTCACCCTTTCCTCGGTCGGCATCGGCATGTGGGGCGGCTCCTGGTTCAGTTGTCACGGGTTGAGTTGTCGGTATCGATACTGGTCGGGCACGGTCGGCAGACCCGTCTCCGCCCTCGGGAGGGAGGATTCGGCGAAATGCCGTGCCGAAGGTCTAGCGTAACGCGCGGAAAGAGTGTAAAGGACCAGCCAACTCGCTCGATTTCGGCATGGTCGGCGCTGTGGTGCTGACGGCGTGTCCAGCACGACGCGCCCATGACGGTTCCCCGTCGTTCCAGATCACAGCCTATCCGACGGCCCTCATGCAGCAAGCTGTCCGCGACGGCTGGCACCATGTATGCCGTGCCCAGCAGTCAGAGCGGCCTTCCGGCCGATGTCGTCGGTCTCACGGTCCCGCCGGACCGAACCGGGTCCTTCCCCACCCCCGAACCTCCCCTCCCCGCCGTGAACCGCCGCAGCGCGCTGCGGCTGGCCGGTGGCGGCGCGCTGGCGGTGGCGGCGGTGGGCGCGCTGGCCGCCTGCACCAGGAACGACACCCCTGCGGCTCCGGATCCGCTGATCGCGCAGGAGACCTCGGCCCGTACCGACGCGGCCGCCGCGACCGCCGCCATCGCGACCTCTCCCGACAAGGCCGGTGCACTGCAGACCATCGCCACCCAGCGCACCGCGCACGCCGATGCCCTGCGCACCGAAATCGACCGCGCCATAGGTGTTTACGGCGACGGCAGCACCCCCAGCCGCCGCACCCCGCCGGTCACCCCGACCGCGCCCGTGCCGCCTCCGGGCGTCGCCGTCCTGCGCACCCAGCTCCAGCAGTCCCAGCGTTCGGCCGCCGACCTGTCGGCCCAGCTCTCCGGCTACCGCGCCGGTCTTCTCTCTTCGATCAGCGCGTCGTGCGCTACCCACGCGGGGGTTCTCCTGGCATGAACACAACCGACCAGCAGGCACTCATCGATGCGTTGAGCGCCGAATACGCCGCTGTCTACGCCTACGGCGTGATCGCGGCCTACGCCAACCACGACCGCGACAAACTCGTCGCCGAGTACACGGCATCCCACCGCGCCCGCCGCGACGCCACCATCGACGCCCTGAAGGCTTCCGGCGCAACGGTTCCCGAGCCCGCCGCCGCCTACACCTCCCCCATCCCGGTGAACGACCCGATCCCGGCCGCCAAGCTGGCGGTGACCGTCGAATCCGACGCGGCGGCGACCTGGCGCTCGGTGGTCGAACGTGCCGGCAACCCCGATCTCCGCCGCACCGGTATCGAGGCGCTCACCGAATGCGCTGTGCGCCTTGCCACTTGGCAGTCGATCCTGGGCACCAGCCCGGCCACCGTGGCCTTCCCCGGCCAAGCCTGAGGCCGCGGCGGCCCATCGCCGTGCCGCGTGAGGCAGTGGATCGCACCGCCTTCCGACGCGGATCGCACCGTCTTCCGACGCCGAGGTCACCGGGAATTCGCCGGACCCGCACTTGCCGTTTCCGTTTTCGATCACGGATCGGCACCCGCCGCCGATAGGGTCCGGTCGGCGCGGCTTGTCGCAATTTCCTGCCGTGCAACGGAATTCGGTGTGAGGTCGAGGAGATGCTGTGGCGGTCGATGCTGCGCGGGAAGAGAAGGCACTGCGGGAGGTGACGAATCGCCTGGTCGAGGACTATGGCGAGGCGCATCCGGCAGAACGGGTCGAGGCCGTGGTGGGGGCGGTGCGCAAGCGGTTCGAGGGGCATTCGGTGCGCGAGTTCGTACCGATTCTCGTCGAGCGGATTGCGCGGCGGGAATTGGATCCGAAGCGGTCCATGAATGCTGCTACGGAGGTGGATCTGACCAAAGCGGCGGTCGGCGAGGAGGGTTCGCCGGATGGGCATCCGGCGGAGACCACGAGCGTATTCGCCGCTGTCGCAGGGCGATTCGTTCCGGCTCGGCTGGTCGAGAACAAGCGGGCGCTGAGCGTGGTCGCGGCGGGTGTCGTGGTGGTGCTGGCGTTCGCGGTGATCATGGCTGTGCGGCAACCGGATTCGACGTCGGGAACCACCGCCGCGCCGGCCCTGACCACTGTGCACGGTGTGGCCGGCTCGGAGAAGTCGGCGTTCTTCGACGATCCCAAGGTGGCCGACGCATTGGCCAAGCACGGATTCAAGCTGGACGTGGAGCCCGCGGGATCCCGGCAGATCGCCACCTCGGTGGATCTGGGGAAGTACGACTTCGCCTTCCCGTCCAGCTCGGCCGCCGCGGAGCTGGTTCAGCGCAAGAGCGGAGTGACCGGCAAGTACGTGCCGTTCTCCTCCCCCATGGTCATCGCCACCTTCAAGCCGATCGCCGACCTGCTGACCCAGGCCGGGATCGTGCAGCCCGGCGCGACAACGACTTTCGACGTCGAGAAGTATCTGGCGCTGGCCGAGAAGGGCGTCCAGTGGAACCAGCTGGAGGGCAATTCGACCTATTCGGTGCCGAAGAACGTGCTGGTCTCCACGACCGATCCGCGCACTTCCAACTCGGCGGCCATGTATCTGGCGGTGACCGCCTACGTCGCGAATGACAACACCATCGTGCGCGGTGCCAAGGCGGAAGACTTTGCGGTGTCCCGCGTTTCGCGCCTGTTCACCCGGCAGGGCTTCACCGAATCCAGTAGTGATGGCCCCTTCAAGGACTACCTGTCCAACGGCATGGGCACCGTCCCGATGGCCTGGATCTACGAGGCCCAGTACGTCGATGCGGCCGTGCACAACCAGCTCAAGCCCGACATGGTCCTGATGTACCCCAAGCCGACGGTCATGTCCCAGCACACCGTGGTCCCCCTCGACGACAAGGGCGACCAGATCGGCAAACTCCTCACCACCGACCCCGACCTGCAGCGCCTGGCCGCCGAACACGGCTTCCGCCCCACCGACGTGGCCCTGTTCACGAATACCACCGCCGCCCACCAGGTCCCGGTCGACGTCAACCTCGTCAACCAGGTCAGTCCACCCGACTACGACACCCTCGAACACCTCCTCGACGGCGTCGCCAAGTCCTACAACTGAGCGCCCGAGTCTCCCGGCCGCGCAGCACCGAAGGGATTGCGCGGCCCTCCGGAAAACCGCTGACCCGGTCCGGTTCCATCCGGCGACGAACCCGGTCCGAATTCCTCCGGGACGAGTCGAACGAAGCGTCAGGGGATGCCGATGAGCTGCGAGCAATTCTGAACGCGTCGCAGTCGCCCGAACCCCGCGATATTCGCCGCATGTGAAGCATGAGATCTCGGCGCTGCGCCCCTCGACAGCGCCGCCGAGTCCTGATAACTGACAGCTCGGACCACGGTTACGGAACCACGAGACCCCGCAGGGCTGTGGCCGTGAATTCGTCTAGCGGATAGGACAATTCGATGGCCAGTTCGGACAGGGTGACGACGGCGGGCGCGCCGCAGGTGGCCATGGGTTGAACATCGACAGCAGCAGTTCGGTAGGCGGTCTCGACCAACCGCGTCGGGCGAGCACAGTAGACCGAGCCGAAAGCCCCCGCCTGAATCAAGCATCCGGCGTCGGTGCGGCTCGGCACTGTCCAACGGCCTTCCCGCTCAGCGGTTCCGGCCCCGATCTTCGGTGTGACAGATTCGCGAATCAGCCGCCGATCCTGGCCACGCCCCGGGCGCAGCATGGCGATGTCAATCGAGTCGGCCGTAGATCAGGCGCAGAATCGCCTCGGCGAGGTCGTCGATGCTGCTGGGCATGTCATCCGGGGGCGCTGCGGACAGCTGGGAGAGCCGCCCGTCGCGCATGAGCGCGACCAGGCCCGCGAGCGTTGCCGAGTCGATCCCTTCGGGAGCGAGCCCGGCCGAACGGTCGCGGTCGATCTTGGCCGCGAGCCCAGTGGTGAATCGTGCCTGGATGCCGGCGATGAACTCGGTCAGCGGGGGGTAGCTGCTGTCGTAGCCCTCGAGCGAACAGACGAGGATCGCGCTGTTGTCGTGCCAGATCTCGGCCGCTCCGCTGAGCTGGGCGCGCAGGAGCTCCCGCTGCGGGCCGGTGGACGGCAGCCAGACGTGGGTTTGCGCGTAGCGGTCGCTCACGTCCTCCATGAGGCGCGCGAAGACCGCCTGCTTGGAGGGGAAATAGAAGTAGAAGCTGGTGCGTGAGATGCCGGTCGCGTTGGTGATGTCGTCGACGGTCAGGTTGGCCATCGGCTTCTTCGTTAGCAGCTGGCGAGTCGCGTGCAGGATCTGGGCCTCGCGCTGATCGCCCTTGGACATGGTGCCGCGGCGGCGGAGACCCTCGGTCGTGTCCTGGGTCCGGTTCACTCCGTATCCGCCCTTCTGCGCCATGACCTCACCCTAGAGCGATTTTCATTCCGGCTATCGACGTGGCGTCTATCATAATCGACACTGTGTCGATTCCAGCGTAGCGTGCCAGCAATGACCTCTCCGCTCGAGCTCCGGCGCGCTTCATCGCCGACCGCGATCGTGCTGACCATGGCCAGCACTGTGTTTCTTCTGGCCATGGCCCAGACGCTGCCCGTACCGGCGCTGCCGCAGATCGGTCTGCAACTCGGGGTCTCGGCGACGACCGTCGGATGGGTGACGACGGCGACGATGTTGGCCGCCTCGGCGCTGACGCCGCTGCTCGGGCGACTGGGTGATGTCTACGGGCACAAGCCGGTCGTGCTGTCGACGCTCGTGGTCACGCTGGCCGGCAGCCTGCTCGCCGCATCGGCGCACAGCATCGATCTGCTCATCGTCGGACGGGCCCTGCAGGGAGCCAGTTTCGGCCTGTTCCCGCTGGCGATCAGCGTGCTCCGTCACGAACTTCCCGCCGAGCGCCTGACCGGGGCGTTGGCCATCACCGCGTCGACCCTGGGCGTGGGCAGCGGTGTTGCGCTGGTGGCGACGGGTCTGCTGACGCAGGGCGGCGCCGACTACCGCCGCATCTTCTGGCTGTGCGTCGTGTTGACGGCGATGGTGCTGGTGCTGGCGTTGGTGGCGCTGCCGCGTCGCGCGGGGCAGGGCGGCCGTGTCGATTATGTGGGTGCCGCGGTCCTCGGCACCGGTCTGGTCTGTCTACTGCTGCCGATCTCGCAAGGACACGAATGGGGTTGGGGCAGCGCACGAGTGATCGGGCTGTTCGTGGCCGCGGCGATCGTGCTGACCGGGTTCCTGCTGCTGCAGTCCAAGCTGCGTGAGCCGCTGGTGGCGACCTCGCTGCTGGCGCATCGGCCGGTCGCGGTGACCAACCTGGCCAGTTTCTGCGTCGGTTTCGCGATGTTCAGCGTGTTCCTGGGGGCGACCTATTTCGTGGCGACGCCGCGGGCGCTGGCGGGGTTCGGTTTCGACGCCTCGGTGCTGCGCACGAGTGTGGCCTTCATGCTGCCGGGCGCCGTGGTGTCGGTGGTGATGGGTCCACTCGCCGGACGTCTGGTCGGGCGGATCGGCCCGCGCTTCGTGCTGCTGCTCGCCAGCGTCATCGGCCTGTGCGCTCTCACCGCCCTGGCGTTGCTCCACGCGACGAGCGCGGAAGTCGTTGTCGCACTGGTCGTCGCGAATGCCGCGATCGCGATCGCCTACGCCGCCATGCCCGCCCTGCTGGTCGCCAATGTCGCACCGCACGAGACCGGCATCGCCAACTCGATCAACTCGATCATGCGCACCGTCGGCGGCGCCATCGGCAGCGCGCTGGTCGTCACGATCCTCACCAGCGACACCCTGCGCCACGCCCTGCCCCACGGTGCCGTCGTGGCCCTGCCCGCCGAAGGCGCCTACCGCATCGCCTTCTTCACCGGCGCGGCCTTCTTCGCGGTGGCAGCACTCCTGGCCGGATTCGGCCTCGGCCCCAGCAGCCGACGCCTGACCCGGCACGAGGTCGACGAGGACATCGCCCTGGCGAGCGCCGGCGAGTTCGCCACAGCGTCGACCAGCCTCTGACGATCGGGCCCGAGGTCCAATTCGGGCGCAACGCGGCACCGCAGGAAGTCCTGTGGAGTCAGTCAGCCCGAGATGGCCTCAGTCCGTTTCTCTTCCGACGAAACTGCGTGACCGGTTCGAGCAATGCACTACGCTCGACGGTCGCGATCTGACCCCTCCACCTCGTTGAATCGGTACTCCGCCAGTCGATTTTCCTTGTAGGCCAGGTCGATTCGGGCGTGCGGGAACGGCGCCCTCTTGCTCCGAGCGAGCAAGTCGCGGTGAAATCCGTTGAGGATCATCGCGGCCTGGGCATGGCGGTCGATGATTGGGATGAGCTCGAGTGAGATGTTGTCCGTTCTGCGACCCGCAATCCAATTGCCCAGGAGCGCTTCGTATTCGGATTTGTCGCATACCTCGCCGAACAGGTAATGGGCTAGCAGGTGGTTGGCGGTGTAGCACTTGTCGTACAGGCTGTGGCAAGCGAGGAACTCGGCTTCGGCCGGAGATAGGTCGAACTGGGAACTGA
Source organism: Nocardia sp. NPDC004123 (assembly GCF_053603795.1). Taxonomy (NCBI): domain Bacteria; kingdom Bacillati; phylum Actinomycetota; class Actinomycetes; order Mycobacteriales; family Nocardiaceae; genus Nocardia; species Nocardia sp. NPDC004123. Next base: position 74,419 of record NZ_JBSGGG010000018.1, on the reverse strand, counting down.
GGGCTAGGCCGAGGTCGGCGAAATAGATCAGACGCCCGTCGGTCAGAAGGTTGGCGAAATGCGCATCGAAGTGGGTGAATCCATGATTGCTCAGGAAGGCGGTTCCTCGAGCCAATGCCTCCGCCGCCCACTGATACGTTCCGGCTTCACTGCGATGGCCGGTCAGCCAGTCGGCAAGAGTGCACGGTATGTATTCGAGGAGGAGCACGAGGCTGAATCTGGACTCGCAGATTGCGGTCAACCGGCGATGAACCGCGAGCGAGCCGTCCCAGTGTGCGACAGCGCCTTCCACGCCGCCGAACTCGTCCGCGAAATCCCGGGGTGCGATATCGGGTAGCACTCGCCAGTGGTACATGAGCGGGAAGCCGACATAATCGTGTTCGAGTACCCAGCCCGTAGTGATGATGTGCGCCATCAGCTCCCGCCAGGCTCCGAAACCCGTCGAGCCCAGTCCGTACTGATAGAACGCGGGCAGGCCGAAGATGTTCGCCGTCGACCGCACATGCTCGGGTCGCAACTCCCACTCGGTCAACGGAACTCGCTTGACGAATACCCGTATCCCGTCGAGGTCGACCACCGTCGATCGCCCGCCGATTCCGGACCTCTCGAGCGTCCCTGCCGCCATGATCTGTTCGAGCGCACGGTCGGGCGTCCCTGACAGGTGGCTGCGTGTCGTCGCGTATCGAGCCAACCTGGCGGAATACAACGAATCTGCATCGTGCACGGACACCCTCGCTAGTGACTGTCCCAGAGTACGAACGATTGGAGATCGACTCTACGCGGACCCAACTGTCACCGGTGGCGCACCGGTACTCGGCAGTCGGAGACGACCCCCGAATATCAACAGCTCTAGTTAGACAGGATCGACTGTGGTGCAGTCGATCTCGACTTCGCTGAACCAAAGCGTCGTCCATTCGGGCTGGTGGGTAACCTGCGATCGTGGGAATGGGACCGAACACTGATGGCTGGCTGGAAGACACGCGGGCGTCGTACGACACCGTCGCTGCTAGTTATGCAGACCTGACGCGTCACCTTCTGGATGAAACACCCGAAGAGCGCGCTGTCCTGGCGTTGTTCGCCGATCTGGTGCGGGCCCAGGGTGGGGGGCCGGTTGCGGATGTGGGATGCGGGACGGGGAGGATCACGGCTCACCTGCGTCAACTGGGCACGGACGTGTTCGGAATCGACTTGTCGCCCGGAATGATCGGGGTAGCTCGGCGTGATCACCCCGACCTCCGGTTCGATCTTGGCTCGATGACGAACCTCGCCCTGGAGGATGCCTCGATGGCCGGCCTGGTCGCGTGGTACTCGCTGATCCACATCCCCGACGATGAGATCGGTTTGGTCTTAGCGCATTTCCAGCGGGCGCTTCGGCCCGGCGGGCCGCTGCTACTGGGCTTCCACGTCGGAGACGAGTCGCAGTTGATGACCCATGGCTATGGCGGGCACCAAATGAACCTCTGTGTCCACCGTCGCCAGCACAGCCAAATGCGTGCGTGGCTAGAGGATGCCGGTTTCGTCGTCGAGGCATCCAGAACTCTCACCTCAGCCGAGAGCAAGCTCGGGGGGATCATTCTCGCGCGCCGCCAGAATTGTCGATCCAAAAAGGTGATCACGCCGTTCTGAGCCACGGATGCAACAAGCCTCGAGGCCGCTCTCACATTCTGCCCTTTTCGGATCGCAGTCATGGACGAATCCTCGTAGAGGGCGGTCTGTTTCGCACATCCACCGGCTTCCGAGCCGATCGATCAGCGGCAGTTCCGGACGTTTCCCGCTGAGCATGTGCATTCATATATTTGCCGTACTCGGGTGAATCCGGTTCGAAGCCTTGCTGGTTCCAGCGTTGAGCGTTCCAGCGTTCATCGATTCGGGCTTGATGGCACGCCCCGAGCACCTCGGGCCGGTAGATCAGCGCGACCCGCCAATTGCCGAGGTATCGAGCCTGGATGTGGGCGGTGACGAACCGCCGTCGGTGAGCTGTGCCGACAACGGTCACCACCTCGTGGCCCTTACCCACGAAGCCGCCGATCACACGGAGTTCGGCGGGTTATTCGGCGATGTCGGCGGCGTGGGTATGGAGGGCGTGGACGAGGGCTCGGGTCGGCTCCGTGGTAGGGCCGGGCAAGCGAACCACGCTGACGCGCCGTCGTTCCTCGGGGAGGTCGTCGATGCTGACGAGGCGGACGCCGGGCGGGATCGCGGACAGCAGGGTCGCGGGAACGGTGGTGATGCCTGCTCCTGCTGCGACCAGGTGCAGTTTGGTCAACCAGTCACGGGCGGTGTGCTGGACGTGGGGCCGTCCGGGCAAACCCGGCCAGACGCCCAACAGCGGCTCATCGATGCCGGCGGGGCCGGCAATCCACGTCTCGCCGGCGAGATGCTCTGCTGAGACGCTGGTGCGGTCAGCGAACCGGCCGTTCGCCGGAACCGCCAGGACCAGACGGTCTTCCAGCAGCGGTTCTGCCCACAGGGAAGGATCGTCGGTGTCGGGCGAGCGGTGCGGTGGCCGCGAGGACAGCACGGCGAGGTCGAGGGTGCCGGCGCGCAGTGCCCGCACCAGCGATGGGGTTGTGCCCTCCCGGGTGGTGACCCGGATGTGAGGGCGTTGCCGATGCAGGGTTGCCAGGGCGCGAGCCACAAGGACCGCTCCCGCGGCAGGGAAGAAGCCGAGCCGCACCGGGCCGCTGTCGTCCTCGGCACCGTGCAGCTCTCGATCGGCCGCATCCAACGCATCCAGCGCCGTCACCGCGTGTCGCAGTAGGGCGACGCCCGCCGAGGTCGGCCGCACGCCGCCGGGATAGCGGTCGAACAGTCGAACGCCGGTGGCCTGCTCCAGGGCCGCAACCTGCCGGGAGACCGCCGACTGCGTGTATCCGAGCGAATGTGCCGCGGCCGTGAAGGTGCCTCGCTCGGCCACTTCACGCAGAACCCGCAGCCCAACTACCGAGACGTCCATGAGTAATCAGCATATCCAGTATGCGAAGCATTCGCTTTCCGAATGGCAGCTCGGTACCTAACGTGCAAAGCGTGAACGAGCAATCCACCACCGGAGCCGCCGAACTGGGCGGGCGGTTGCCCCTCCTTCTCCCCGATGCACTCGACGGGGCGCAGCGCGCCGTCCACACCAGGCTGCGAAACACTCGCCTGCGCACCGCGGAAGAGGCCGGCTACCTGGCCGCGCTGCCCGACGGGCGGTTGATCGGCCCCTTCAACGCCATGCTGCGCAGCCCGGCCTTAGCCCAGCCTCTGCTGGAGTGGGCCGAGGCGATCGCCCGAGCCGACATCCCGGCCGACATCCGTGAGGTGGTCATTCTCACCGTCGCCGCTGAGTGGGGAGCCGAGTACGCGCTCTACGCCCACACCGCAGGCGCCGGGTACGCCGGCGTGCCCGAGACCGCGATCGCAGCGCTGAGGCACGGAGACACGCCTCTGGGTCTGCGCGCCGAGGCCGATATCGCCCACCGTCTGGCCATCGCTCTCGTCCGCGATCACCAGGTTCCAGACGACCTCTATGCCGACGCGGTGACCGCATTCGGCATCGACGGCCTTGTCGCCCTGGTCAATCTCGTCGGCCAGTACCTCAACACCAGCGCGCTGCTCGCCTGCTTCCAGGTCCCCGCGCCCATCGCCTGACTCACCACACAACGCACCGAAAGGAAACGACAATGCCGCTGATCACCATCTACCTACGCCAGGGAACCACGCCCGAGTACCGCCGAAACGTCTCCGCCGCCCTCCACAAAGCCATGGTCGACGTCTTGAAGATCCCCCAGGACGACCAGTTTCACGTCTTCCTCGAGGTCACACCCGACAACTTCCACATGCAGCCGATCGTGTTCGGCCTGCCGCGCGGTGAGCGCACCATGCTCATCCAGCTGTCCTTCAACCAGCGCACCGCCGAGCAGAAGAACGAACTGTTCCAGGAGATCGTCGCCAATCTGCGGGTGTTCGCCGACGTCCCGGAAGAAGACATTCTGATGATGATCCTCGAAACAGCCCGCGAGAACTGGTGGGCCGCCGGCCGCGTCGTCGACCCGGAAACCGGCTACGACGCGCGCATGACCGACATTCCCACCACCGCAAAATGATCCGCGCTGCCGTCCGGCCCCAGATCCACGCGTATGGGCGCGATCTTTCGCGATCAAGGGATGAGCACGGACCACGCCCGCGGGCATTCGCGGACGTTCGAATGCGTCGATCCACAGGACCATCGCAAGACTGAGACATGTGAAAGCACGTGCATGCCACCTGGTTTCACTGCCTCAGGAGGCGGCGGGGTCGAGGCGATCGTCGTCGAAGTCGAAGAACCGCTGAGCGGCGAGTGACCAAGCTATCGGCTCGCAGTGTCCGGCGGCTCTTTCGGAGGCGGTGAAGCAGACCAGCTTCTTCTCGCCCGGGATCATGCCGTACAGGCGCTGCGGCCGGCCGGTGAAATACCCCTCTTCGTCGGGATCGGCGATGGTACCGGTGTCGTGATCTGCGCGGCGACGCCGTCGACCGGCCAAAGGATCGCTCATCGGCATGAGCGCACACTGCCCGTGGCCGAGATGACCTCTGCCCGTTGATCTTCCGATGCCCCGCGCTGGCCGGTTCGGTCAACGCGGTATGCGGCAGGAGCGGACATTCGTTGTGGCGCATGTAGGCGTCCGTGCCGGGCTAGCGCGGCGTCGAGCGAGCTTGTGCAGACGCTCGGGCAGACGGATCTTCGATGCGGCAGCCTGGCGCGCAAAATCCTTGTGCGCCGACCGAATTGAACTACTATGCCATGTAGTAGTTCAATTCGGAGGGGGTCCACCATGAAGATCGCCGTCGCTGGCACCACCGGAGCACACATGTTGCGCTCGAGACCGGTCGATGCGACCGGTCGGCCTGGATGGTTCGCAAGGGCTTACTCGGCTCTCGCCGCCGGTCGCCTGCCGAGATTGATCTCTCGTCACTTCGCGTGGAAGCTCGATCCGCTGTTGCTGCGGCTCACGCGCGGCCGCCTGGCAACGACGCTCATTTTCCCGACGGCGGTGCTGGAGACCGAGGGTGCCAGGACGCGCGCACGGCGACGCAACGCCGTCATCTACTTCACGGACGGCGATCACGTCGTCATCGCGGCGTCCAACGCGGGCAGTGCAACCAATCCTGGTTGGTACTACAACCTTTTGGCCAATCCCGATGTCGTCTTTGCTGGGGCCCCTATGCGCGCGACAGTGATATGCGACGAGGACGAGCGCCGACGACTCTGGACCATCGCCGATCGGGTTTTCCCGGCCTACATCCCGTACCGTCGGGAGGCGGGCCAGGCGGGCCGAACAATCCCGATCATCCAACTGACCCCGCTCGACAAACCTTGATCGACCGGCACTCGAACGGCAGCCCCAGCCAACCGGATTCTCCGCTCGGCTGGGCAAGTACTCGCTCATCGGCATGTCAGTGCATTCGGCCGGCCGGGGCGAGCCGCGCCGTATGCGGCAGGGCAGCGCTTTTCGTCGATCTTGCTGAAGCGCCGATGGCAACCAGACACGTTAGGTGGCGACAACCAGCGACGAGTGGGGACGGGCGTGGCAGCCCATGGAAGCGGCCATGCCTCGCCGGGCACCGTACTTATCCCAATTCGACACGGTGGTCGGCTATTCGGATCTGGGCGGTTCAGGTTCTGCGCGAGATGAACATGATGTATTCGCAGGGCGCGTTCGTTCGGTTGGCGAAGCCGTGGTCCGCGTCAGCCTGGAGGAACAGGGAGTCGCCTGTGTTCAGGGTCTCGCTGATGCCGCCGATCGCGACGGTGAGGGTGCCTTCGAGCACCACGAGTTGCTTCTCCGTGCCCGGCGGATACGCGGGCAGCAGCCCGGTGGAGACGTGTGCGGGGAGGTAGTGGGCGACCATCTCGGCTCCTCCCGCGCCCGGGGCCGCTGACACCATGTGCCGTTCGAAGCCGGTTTCCGGGTCACGGAAAACGGGGCGGTCGTTCTTGCGCAGGACAACGGCCACACCAGACGCGGCAGCAGCCGCCCCTCCGATCAGGTCCGAGAGCGACGCGTCGAGCGCGTGGGCGATCCTGGATGCGACGCCGATCGTCGGGCTCTTCTCACCGCGTTCGACCTTGGACAGCATCGCCCGGCTGACCGACGACTGTGTGGAGAGCTGCTCCAGCGTCAGGCCCGCCTCCTCGCGGCGTCGTCGCACGTTGGCGCCGAACGCGCCGGCCAGGTCGTCACCGCGCTGCGGTTCGGCCGCGTTTCCGTCTTGCTCGACCACCATGCTCCTCGATCGCTGGGTACCTTGCTGCCCACAGTGTAGATTTCTACTAAAGAAGATGTAGTCTTCTATCGGAGACGCGCGATATGCGCCCAACACGACGGAGATTCCATGCGATTGATCTCGAGTGGCCAGCACCATGCGACGTTCGAATTCGGTGATCTGCAGGTGATCTCGTTGCGGGACGGGTACATCGACATGCCGCCGACACGGCTCCGAGACGAGGATGGGCGCGAGCTCGTCGAGCTGCCGGCCGTCGTGCCGCTGGCCGGCGACAACTTGCGGCTGTCGGTCAACGCCTTCTTCGTCACCGACGGCACGCGGTCGGTTCTCATCGACACCGGCGCGTCCAACGTCTGGCACGACCCCACCATGGGATTGATCTACGACGCGCTCGACGAAGCGGGAATCGACCGCGCGCATGTCACCGATGTGGCCATCACCCACAGGCACGAAGACCACGTGAGCGGCCTGATCGCGCCGGACGGTGCAGAGGCGTTCACCAAACTCGAGCGCGTGTGGATCGGCGCGGGCGACACCTCGGTGTTCACCGGGCGGCTCGAACCCATCCGCGACCGGGTCGTACCCGTGTCGGAGAAGGTCGCGATCAACGACTGGACCACCGCGATCCCGACACCGGGCCACACACCCGGTCACACCGTCTACGACGTCAGGAGCAGCACCGGCCACCTTCTCGTCTGGGGCGACACCGTTCACGTTCCCACGCTCCAATTCGATCAGCCGAACGTGTCCTGGGAGCTCGACGGCAACCAGTCCCAGGCCCGCGCCGCGCGAGCGGCCCTCCTCGAACAACTGACCCAGCCACACCACTTCGTAGCCGGCGCCCACCTCGACTCACCCGGCATCGCCCGCGTAACCCCTTCCGGCGATGGTTATGCGCTGGAATACCTCGCACCACCGATCGGCTGATCGGGCTTGTCGGCCCCGGGCCGCGCTCGCGATGGCGGCATCGAAAACACTTGCTGCAAAAGGGAATCCGGCGACCACGCTGGCGACGCCGCCGCCAGCACCAAGCCCGCTTCAGCCACTGCCGCCGCGGCGACCCAAGGCGGGCCTACATTCTGATCGCTCATCGGCAGTAGCGGATGTTCTGCACCGCACCGGGCTCCGGCCGCTGTCGCCTCGCGCTGGCCGGTTCGGTCAGCGCGATATGCGGCACTACAGCGCATTCGCGAGGCGCTTGCAGCTGCCCGCAATGCGTTGTGCCGCTACGCTCGTAGGCGATGATCGAGAAGATTTTTTCTTCCGGTGTCGCGACGGCTGAGCTGCTCGAATACCCGGAGGACCTCAAGCCCCACCCGGCCGAAGAGCATCTCATCGCACGATCAGTGGACAAGCGGCGCCGAGAATTCATCGGATCCCGGCACTGTGCCCGTCAAGCACTTCAGCCGCTAGGTGAGCCAGCTGTCGCGATCGGCAAAGGTGAGCGCGGAGCGCCGGTATGGCCTCGCGGGATCGTAGGCAGCCTCACCCACTGCGAGGGATACCAGGCTGCTGCTCTGGCTCATCACCTGCGGTTTCGATCGGTTGCGATCGACGCTGAACCGAATGAGAGCCTGCCCGATGGGGTACTCGATTCCGTGGCACTGCCGCAGGAACGAGAGTGGTTGCAGACCAACCCCTCTGGATTGAACTTGGACCGAGTTCTCTTCTGCGCCAAGGAAACGACCTACAAGGCGTGGTTTCCGCTAACCAAGCGCTGGCTCGGATTCGAGGACGCGCACGTCACTTTCACTGTCGATGAGGAATCAGGCGGCGACGGCGCGGGCACGTTCCATACCGAGCTGCTGGTATCGGGGTGGGTCATCGACGGCGGGTCACCGCTGCACTCGTTCGATGGTCGCTGGAGGATCGAAGACGACCTGATCCTGACAGCGATCGCGCTCAGCTGATACCGACGCATCAAATTCTCGGTCATTGGCATGAGCGCGCATTACCGGCGGTCGTACGGCACTCTGCCCGTTGATCTTTCGCTGCCCCGCGCTGGCCGGTTCGGTCAGGCGGCATGCGGCATGAGCGATCACTTGCACCGACTGTCGTTGGATTGTCGTGCGGCACAATGCTCAAGGATGTTCGATCTGCTCGCGCAGAATGTCACCGTGGCCGGCGTGACGTGCGAAGTCCTCGATCAGGAACAGATAGATGAATCGCAGGCTCACCTCGCCGAGGCGGGGGTGGGTCCGCACGTCGTCGAGGTCGAAGTCGGCGGCGATCGCTCGGGAACGTTCGCTACCGCGGTCGAATTCGGCGATCACGTCGGCCACGGTTTCGTTGTCGTCGACGACGAAACTGGCATCGCCCGGCGTCGTGCCGCCGTCGCATTCGCCCTCGGGTAGACCCGCCAGGACGTGCTGGAACCAGATCCGCTGCGCGACTGCGGCGTGCTTGACCAGTCCGATCGGGGTGGTCATCGACGCGACGAGGCGACGGCGGGCGTCCTGTTCGGACAAGCCGCGCAAAGTGTTGACCAATTCGGCGCGGTTGCGGTCGAGCATGTTCTCGAGCATTCGACGTTCATCGCCGAGAGTGATTCGTGGTCTCGACCAGGTCATTGCCGACTCGATCCTTTGATTGGGCTGAATCTGCCTGTCGTACTTGTGGTTCTGTTCTCGGTACCTGCTCGAGGAGTCCTCGTAACCGGTCGGCCGAAGGATATGGCGGCACCGAAATCATCCGCAACTCGGCATGGGCGGATGGTTGAGATGTCATCGAACGCTACGACACACCGATTGCCTCCGAGGCCGATGCGCTCGTGGCCGAGAACGCGATACCTCGCCCGCTCTGCATCGCCGTGCGCGAGGCACTATTGCTCAACGGCCGCTGAGCACGAAACTCCAGCGCCTGTCGTCGAACCCGCGAAGCTTCGAGGGCCTTGCCGACTCCGTTGAGCGAAAGCGACTCGACGACTTGGCGATTCGGCGGCAAGATCGATAGTTATGAGCGATATCGCGCTGGTCACCGGCGGCAACCGCGGGATCGGCCGGGAAGTCTGCAGGCAGCTAGCCGAACTCGGGTTCACTGTGCTGCTGGGCGCTCGGTCGGAGGAAGCCGGAAAGACCGCCGCCGCAGAGGTGGGGGCGTTCCCATTGCTGCTGGATGTCACCGACAACGCCAGTGTCGTGGCGGCGGCCCGGGAAGTGGAAGGCGTGCACGGTCGGCTGGATGTCCTGATCAATAGTGCCGCAATCACCTACGACACCTGGCAGCGCGCGGCGACCGCGGACCTGGCGGTCGTGCACGAGGCCGCGGAAACCAACCTCTACGGGCCCTGGCGTATGGTTCAGGCCTTCTTGCCGTTGCTGCGCAAGAGCTCCCATCCCCGCATCGTGAACGTTTCCAGCGAAGCCGCCTCCCTCACCGGCATGGGTGGCGGCACCCCCGCCTACAACACAACCAAGGTGGCCCTCAACGCTCTCACCCGCATGCTGGCCGCCGAGCTGCGCTCCGACCACATCCTGGTCAACTCCATCTGCCCGGGCTGGGTGGCCACCGATATGGGCGGCCCCGGCGGCCGCCCTGTCGCCGAGGGTGCGGCCGGAATCGTCTGGGCCGCAACCCTGCCCGACTCCGGCCCAACCGGGGGCTTCTTCCGCGACGGCCACCCCCTGCCCTGGTGACAAGTTTTCCGCAACAGAGGAGTTTCATGAGGTACCTGGTTATCGGAGGCACGGGCCGCACCGGCCGGCAAGCCGTCGACTTGCTGCGCAATCTCGGTCACGAGGTGGTCGTCGGCACCCGGCGTCCTCGGGACGAGCAGAGCGTCGCGGTCGACCTGGCGGACCGGCTCGATCCCCGGTTGCTGGCCGGCGTCGACGGCATCATCGTCTCGGTCGAGCCGCCCGTGGATGACGCGGCCGCCGAGGCGGTGATGCACACCGGAGTCGGACAGCTCGCCGAACTGGCCGCCGCACAGAAGATCCCCGTCGTTCTGATCTCCCAGATCTACATCACCCGCGCCGCCGAACATCCCGACATGGCAGGCATCATCCGCGCTCGTGGAGCCGGTGAACAGGCGCTGCGGAACAGCGGCACACCCTATGCGATCGTCCGGCCCAGCTGGCTCACGAATTCACCTGCCACCGGTGCGCATCTCGAACAGGGCGATCGCGGCGACGGTCGCGTCAGCCGCGAGATCGTTGCCCAGGCAGCGGTCGCGGCCCTGCTCTACCCCGAATCCCAAGGCAAGACTTTCGAACTGTATGACGGGCATACCCTTGTGGACTGGCCCACGGCTTTCACAGCCCTGATCGCTGATTGACCCGAACTGGCCGCCATCCGGCATTACGGCGCCTTCGGTCAGCCCCGGATGGTCACGGCCAGTTGATCTTCCGTCCCCCGTGCCGGCCGGTTCGGTCAGCACGGTCAGCGGATGCTCGCCTATGGCTGCCCAGGCAGGCGCAGCCGGTTCGCCATGGGATTGTGTGGCCGCTGGCCACCCCCAGAAGCCGATGAGGTCTTGGTCGGCTGCCTTCGATTCGCGCAGCCACTCAACGATGCCTCGACCGTAACCGTCGCGGCAGTCGGGATCTTCGGCAAGCCTGCTCTCCCAATGGTTCAGCTCCTCGGTGCGCTCATGTGTCCGATCCCACACCCCCTGATTCCCGTTGCGACCGGCCGAGTCTTGACTCGCATGAATCAAGATGATTCGATCTGAATCATCATGGTTCCAGTGAATCAACCGACAGAGGGCGCGACGGTCGCGGCGGCGACCGCCGCGAATTCCGTTGCGCGCCAGTCGCACCCGCGCCAGCAGTTGGCCGCGGAGCTGCGCCGGTTGCGAGACATGGCCGGAATCTCCGGGCGGGAGTTGGCCAAACGAGTCGGAATCAGTCAGTCGACGTTGTCTCGGATCGAAGCCGGCCACGTGGTTCCCCCACTACCGCAGGTGCTCGACTGGGCCAAAGCGGTTGGGGCAGAAGCGGATTCTCAGGATTCTTTGCGCACCCTCACCGCAGCGGCGCACTCGCCCGAGGTGCAGGACTGGGCGGCCTCACTCGCAGAGCGCCCGCATTTGCAGGACGACGTACGGGCATTCGAGGAGGACGCGCACGTGGTGCGGAACTTCCAGCCCGCACTGGTGCCGGGTCTGCTCCAGACCGCCGACTACGCCCGCCGGGTGTTCGCCACTTTCGATCCGCCCTATACGCCCGACGCTCTGGCGGCCGCGCTCGCCGCGCGCCTGGATCGCCAGCGTGTGCTGTACGACCCCGCGAAGCGCTTCGAATTCCTGATTACCGAAGCGGCCCTGCGCTTTCGGCCCGGCCCGCATCGCGTGCTCCTCGCGCAACTGGATCGGATCATCTCGATCGAGACCCTCGATACGGTCAGCATCGGGGTGATACCGCAGGATATCGAGGCGAGCACCACGATCCCGCACGGTTTCGTCATCTACGAGAACGAGGACCACGCACTCGCCTCGGCGGAACCGATCCCGGGAAGCATGGTCACTCGCGGCCCCGAACTTGTCGACGCCCATCGCCGCCGCTGGGTGGCTTTGACTCGAATGGCCGTATTCGACGCCGATGCCCGCGTATTCCTCGCCGAACTCCGGGACGAAATCCACGGCATCGTAACCAATTGACCTGTTTCCAGCGGCCGTCGAGGGGTCGGCCGCACGTGGGGGTGGTGGTGTCGCAGCGAACTCGCTGCGACACCACCTTTCCCGTCAGAGGCCGAAATCGAATTCGCCGGCCCGCACACCTGACATGAACGCTCGCCATTCAGATTTCGTGAACCACAGTGTCGGGCTGTGCCGATCCTTGGAATCACGCAATGCGATCCGGCCTTCGTGGTACGCGACCTCGACGCAATCGCCGCCACCGTAACTGAAACTGCTCTTGGCGAACCTCGGGCCGCGATGCTCCCCGCGAATCATATTGCGGTTCATGGCATTCATTCCTTCCCCCGGAGGGCCACTCCCCATGGCCCTTCGTCCGAATCACTTACGACAAACACAGTGCTATCCGAACCACCGGCCGCGCAACCGAATTCGTCCCCGCCCGCGCCCCGACACATCGAAATGCTCATGAACGCAACTCTACGGCGACCCACCGACAAACCACCGTGGCGCATGGATCGCAGGTACGAGATGCCTCGGCTGCAGGCGGGCCGCTCCGTGGCTACCAGCCGCCAGTTCAGGCTGATATCAGCGGAAGTCCGCAGGTCACGACCGCGTAGGTTCGAACCCACTCACCGAGACCCAACGGAGAACCGGCACCCGGCCACACCCGGATACCGCATCGACAAGACCCCCACCCTGGTAACAGCGCAGACCGACGCCGGCAAACAGCAGGCACGATCGGCCCTGTGCCACCAACCACCGGTCGGATACCCTCAGCGAGTCGATCCCGCGCGGACCCGCCGGTCGGTCAGCGGGGCCAGCGGCCCTTCCGTCCGCTGCCGACAACCCAGCACCCGTCCGAGTTGCCCTCGGAACATTGACCTTCCGACCGAACCACGTGGCCGATTCCAACTGCGCAGCATGCGGCGGAATGGGGAGTTTCGTCGATTGAGGAACAGTTCGAACGCCGCAAAGATCAAGTGTGAGCAGGAGATCGACTGCCTCGCGGATTCTACCCGTCGCCGGCCGACCCGGTCGGGACAGTGCAGCCGCCCTGCTGGCGGGTGCCCCAACTGTACGGCGGTTCCAGGTGCCGCCCGGCCTTCCGATAGGCGGGGACGGCCCGGACGCTGCGGAGACGGCGTCCGGGCCGTAGGGCCCTGGCACTGCATGCGCTGCCCAGCGCTACCGCTGGGCACCGGAGGTCCTACGGAGAGTCACCGGGGTGACGGGAGTCTGAGGTCCGCCACCGGTGACCCGAGGGGTGTGTATTTCCTGCGCGGTGCCGCGCGCAGTGCGCCGCACAGTGCCCGGGCGTTCCCGGCAGCACCGAAGTACGGCCGGTGCCAACGAGTTTCACGTATCCGATCCGGCCGTGCATTTCGGAAACCCTGGTAGGCACGGGAGGTCGCCAGTCTGGCACAACCGGTCGGCCTGCAATGCTGCGGCGCGCATCGCCCCGCAATTGGAGGGTCTAGACGACCTTCGCGGCGATGAGCAGATTCCAGATTTCTGCTTGGTCGACGACCGCGACACCGAGTTTCTCCGCCTTGACCAGCTTGGCCTCACCGACTCCCCCACCGGTGATGAGCATGTCGGTGTTGGCCGAGACCGACGACGCGGCTGTCGCGCCGGCTTTCTCGCACAGGCGCTGGAATGTCGGGCGCGCGACTTTCTCTCCGGAGCGCGGGTCGCTGATGGCGCCGGTGATCACGACCGTTTTGCCTTCCAAGGGCGCGCCTGCCGCGACGACCGGGGGAAGGTCTTCCTCCCGAACGTCCAGGCTGACACCGGCTTCTCGGAGCCGCGCCAGTTCCGGGCGCAGGCGGGTGAGGTGCGCGGCCAGGGAGGCAGCGACTTTCGGGCCGATGTCCTCGACCGCCACCAGGCGTTCCTCGCCTGCGTCGGCGACCTCTTCCAGGGAGCCGAACCCGGCTCGGGCCAGGCGCGCGGCGGTGCCGTCGGAGGCCATGGGGATGGCCAGGCCGATCAGTGCGCGGCGCAGGCCGACCTGGCGGCTGGCGTCGATCGAGTCGATCATGCGCTGCGCCGAGATCTCGCCGACGCGGTCGAATTCGAGCAGGCGTTCCTTGGTCAGCGTGTAGAAGTCCGACGGGCGCTCCAGGATTCCGGCCTCGGCGAGACGTTCGATCCACACCTGCCCGATGGCGTCGATGTCGGCCGCCGCGCGCGACGCCCAGTGGATGAGCCTGCGCACCGTCTGCGCGGGACAGGAAACGTTGGTGCAGAACAATTCTCGGCTATTGCCCTGCTCGGTCACCGGCTGCCCGCAGGACGGGCACACGGTGGGCGGCACGATCTCGCGCTCGGCGCCCGTGCGCTGGGAGGCGTCGAGTACGCCCGCCACGAACGGGATCACGTCGCCCGCGCGGCGCACCAGCACCGTGTCACCGATCTTGATGTCGCGGGCGCGGATCACCTCCTGATTGGCCAGCGTGGCCTTGGTGACCGTGGTGCCGCCCACGAACACCGGCTCGAGCCAGGCGACCGGGACGATCTTGCCCGTCTTGCCGACGTCCCAGACCACGTCGTCGAGCACCGTGGTCTTCTCCTCGGCGGCGAACTTGAACGCCAGCGCGCCACGCGGGGAGTTCGACCGAGTCCCCGCCGCCGCGTAGGCGCCGCGGTCGGCCAGCCGCAGCACCGCGCCGTCGAGGTCGTAGTCCAGCTCGCTGCGGCTCTGCTCGATCGCGGTGATCGCTGTCTGCGCCTGTTCGGCATCGGCGCAGTGCCGCATCTGCGCGCCCGCGATGCCCAGCGCCCGCAACCCCTCCTCCAGGTCGACCGCGGCGCTGTCGGGCGAGGTGTCCAAGTCGAAGCCGAAGAACTGCAGGCGCCGCTCGGCGACCGTGGCCGGGTCCTTCGCCCGCAGCGTGCCCGCAGCGGCGTTGCGCGGATTGATCAGCGGCTTGTCCGGATGCGCGGTGTTGTAGGCGGCGAAGGTCGACCGCAGCATCACCGCCTCGCCCCGCACCTCCACCCGCCCCGGGACGTCGATGCGCTCGGGAACACCATCGACCAGCGCACGGACCAGCACGGTCACATCGTCACCGGTGGTGCCGTCACCCCGGGTCACCGCACGCACCAGCCGCCCGTCCTCGAAGACAATGGCCAGTGACAACCCGTCGAGCTTGGGCATCACCACGACCGGCTGCCCGGGAAAGCGGGCGAAGAACGCCGCGACCTGGTCGGGCTTGGTCGCCTTCTCGAGTGACAGCATTGGACGCGAGTGCCGGATCGGGGCGTGCAGCACCGCGGGCGCGCCGACCTGCTCCAGCGGATTCGGGTCGGGCGTGAGGTCGGGATGTGCCTCGATCAGGCCACGCAGTTCGTCCTCGACCGCGTCGTATTCGGCGTCCGCGACCAGCGGCGCACCCTGGTAGTAGGCGTCACGCAGCGCGACGATCCGGTCCGCGAGTTCTTGGATACGTTCCCCAGTTTCCACGACCCCCGACGCTACCGACACTCACCGACACCAGAGACTCGCAGTAGGTCACCACCATCCGGACGGCCGTCGTGGCTGAGCACGATATCTGCCGCAGAGGTTGGTTTCATGGTGGCGATTGGCTCAACTTGTCCAGCTCGCTGGAGTCTGAGGGCTCTGTTGTGGTGACCCGGTACGGGAAGCGGGGGTTGTCTGCGGCGCGTGAATTGGCGCACCGTTGACAGGGGTCGCACCCGAGTACCGAGGAGGCTGAAATGTGGTACTTGACGTTGCACCGATGGCTTGGCGATCGAGACACGGCGACCGACAGCAGCCTCGACGATCACCTGGCCTGGATACGCGAGCAGCAACTGGCCGGCAAGGTGTTGTTTTCCGGCCCGAGCCTCGACGGCGAACTCGGAATCATCGTCTTCGGGCGTATGTCCAGGGCCGAGCTCGATGACCTGTGCCGCAAAGAACCGTTCGTCGCCCGTGGATATCGCGGCTTCGAAGTAATCCCGCGGGAAGTCCACCAGATTCTTGGGATCGGCGGATTCGACGTCAAGACGCTTACGGCGATGACCCGTTCCGAGCGAGCGTAGGGATAGACATCGAACGTCCTGCTCTAGAGCCGAATCATTCGTCCGAACGATTTCGTTGAGGAGTGAACCATGAGCGATTCTCCACGTCTGGCCGGCAAGCGCACACTGGTTACTGGTGGCGGGCGCGGCATCGGGGCCGCGATCGCGCGCCGGCTGGCCGCCGATGGTGCCGCGGTCGCGGTCAACTACGTCTCGAACCGGTCGTCCGCAGACACGCTCGTCGCCGAGCTGACCGACAAGGGCTACCAGGCAGTGGCATTGCGCGCCGACGTCAGCGACCCCGACCAGACCCGGGCGCTGGTCGATCAGGTGGTCGCGGCGTTCGGCGGGCTGGACATCTTGGCCAGCAACGCGGGCATCGAGCATTTCGGAGCGCTGGAGTCGATCACTCCCGCAGACTTCGAACGAGTGTTTCGCACCAATGTGGCCGGCCAGCTGTTTGCCACTCAGGCGGCAGCCGCGGCGATGACCGCCGGTGGGCGCATCCTGCTCACCTCGTCGATCAGCGCGCGCATCGGTGTCTACCAGCACACCTTGTATGCGGCCAGCAAGGCGGCGGTCTCGGCGATGGTACTCAACCTGGCGCCCGAACTCGCCGAGCGCGGCATCTCGATCAACGCGATCGCCCCGGGTGGCACCGCCACCGACATGGCTGCCGAAGTAGCGAACCGCTACATCCCGCCGGCGCTGCGCGACGCGCCCGCCGAGGCGGTCATCAAATCGATGACCGCGCTCGGCCGCCTAGCCGAACCCCATGAAATCGCCGCGGTCGCTGCGTTCCTACTCTCCCCCGACGCCTCCTACCTCACCGGCACCACAGTCGAGGCCGCCGGCGGCCAGCGATAATCGCGCTCTCTGAGAAGCCGCATTCGCAGCACCGCCGCTCGGTAGCTCGCTTCCGGCGCAACGGAAGCCGTTGCGCCGGAAACGCATTCACCCGACCCGTGGAACCGAGAACACTCAGCCGTTTCGACGCCTTCTCGCTCGAATCGCCAAGGCGTATCGGCCTTCTCGTCGTGTCGCACAGGTCCACCGCGGCCCTGGCAGGGGCAGCCGAATAGCCGCCTGCCGCAGCGCACTTGCTCGCGTACGAGCTCAGGCCCTCGCTCGCGAATACCCCATCTCCCGCGCACCTGGGCGGTCAGCCGCGTCAGACGTATCTACTGCGGTGCCAACGAAAGCATGAAAGACATCATCGCCCGCACCCCTGTGACAGGGCTGCACTCGCCTCGGCAGTTGTGGAAGGTCTGCACCGCACCGGGTTCCGGCCGCCGACGCCCCGCGTTGGCTGGTTCGGTCAGCGCGCCATGTGGCTAAGTAGTGCGCTTGTCGAACTGCCCGCGCGGGATCAATCGGTCGGAGCGAAGCGATAGACCCGTGATTCGCGCGGTTGGAATCCGAGCCGCTCATAGAGGCGGTTGGCGGCCGAGCGCGAAGCTCGCGAAGTCAGATCCAGCGTCCGTGCACCGGCGGCACCAGCCCGCGTCTTGGCCTCCTCGATCAAGGCCGCAGCGATGCCTTGACCGCGGGCCGAGTCATCGACCACCACATCTTCCACTCGCGCTCGGATGCCCGACGGGATCGGGAACATCACCAAACTCAACGTCCCGACAATCTTTCCATCGCTCCGTGCGACCAGGACGGTGGTCGACTCCGCAGAGGCCAACTGCGCCAGCGCTTCTCGACTCAATCGTTTCGCCGTCGCCGACAGTTGAGGCAGCAGTCGGTCGAAAGCCTCCACGATCTCGTCGTCGACCTCGGTCAGTGTTTCCACAGTGACAGCCACCACGGCACTGTACTGC
The DNA here is from genome assembly GCF_053603795.1 of Nocardia sp. NPDC004123. NCBI lineage: Bacteria > Bacillati > Actinomycetota > Actinomycetes > Mycobacteriales > Nocardiaceae > Nocardia > Nocardia sp. NPDC004123. The sequence continues at coordinate 56,743 of NZ_JBSGGG010000018.1, read as the reverse complement.
GGGCCCACACCCACCGCCTTCTTCGAGCCCAGCGAGCGACACTTGCTTCGCGCACCATGCAACACGAGCGGATGTTCGCGCCGATCGCCGCTGGATCCTCGATGACCCCCGGTGCCGCGACAATGCACTCGGCCGACCACAGGTAACCGAGCAGCAACTCGGCGTCACCCTCTGACAGCGTGTCCGGTGCGGCGTCGAACCTTGCCCGGCGTTGCCGCTGGCATCGCTGATTCGATAAGGCGGGATCGGTCACCGCGGTGACCGACGCGGGGTAACCGGTGCGTCAGGTGTCGGTACCGACGCCGTGGCACCAGCCCGACCGCCCGTCTCAGACCCGAGGATCGGATGCTCGAGGTCATCGAGTGCATCGCGCACTCCGCGGGCGAACACCTCCACGTCCGGGCAGCTGTCCTGGTCAGCGGCGGCAGTGAAGTTGAGCTGGCCGGCGTACGACAGGGCGGCGACGACAAGCGTCAGGTTGCCCATGGGTGGCAGCACGGGGAACACCTCCAGCAGCGGCGCGCCGGCGAGATACAGCCGCATCGGCGGACCCGGGACGTTGCTCACGACCAGGTTCACTGACCGCTGCCGCGGAAACAGCCGGTACCAGATGCGCTGGCCGGCAACGAATCTGAAGATCCCGCTGCCCGCCTCGGGGCGAGCCTTGCCCCTCCGTGCGCTTGTCTCTGCGGCGATCAACGTGAGCCTGCACGACGAGTCCGGCTCACCGACCGGCAGCGGGACCATCATCCATCCGGGCGTGTTGCCTTGCGCTTCCCCGGGCCGCGCATCGTGGTGCGAGATGGTCACCATCGCGCGCTGGACGAGCCCGTGGACATCCTCGCCGCGGCTCGCCAGCAGCTGGCGCAGGCCACCGGCAACCGCGGTCAGCACCACGTCGTTGACCGTGGCGTGATGTACATGGGCGACGAGTTTGATGGCGTCGAGGCGGCCGCGGACAATGGCCAGTCGGCGCTCGTGGCCTACGGCGTGGTTGAGACTCGTTCGTGGGGCGGGCTTTTCGGTAAGCACCTCCCGCCAGGCCGGCAACGCGCGGCGTGCAAGGCGCAGTGTTCTGCTCGGATGGACAAGGCCCGACCACCCAAGCCCCAGTTCGTGTCTGCGGCGTCGCAGGTTGTCGCGAAGCAGTTCACCGGTGGACGGGGTGGGTGTCGGCGTCCACGGCGGTGCACCCTCGACGGGCGCGTCGGCGGTCCGGTCGAGCAGCGCCCCGAATGCGGCCATCGCGGCCGGGCCATCGGCGAGGACGTGATGCAGCTTCAAGAACGCGCCGACCCGTTGGTCCGGCAGGCCGGGCAGCAGCCACAGCTCCCACAGCGGCCGGGCGGGATCGAACGGTCGCCCGGCCAGTTGCTGGCATATCTGGAGCAACTGGCCCTGGTCGCCGGGCGCGGCAAGCGCATGGACGTGGATGTGCTCAGCGAGGTCGAAGTAGGGCGCGTCGATCCACAGCGGCCAGCCCAGCCCGAGCCGAGGCCGGCACAGCAGCTGTCTGAAGCGAGGCACCAAGTGCATTCTCGGCTCGAGGTGTCGCCGGACCACGTCGAGCCGGACGCTGCCGTCCTCGTCGAGCAGGCTTGTGCCGTCGAGGATGGCGAGCCCGCCGATGTCGGTGGACCAGCCGTAGTCGTCCCAGAGCAGCAGGAACAGGTCCGAAGCGGTCACCCGTTCCAGCAGACGGGTCTCGGCCATGACCTCACGTCCCTTCCTCGTGGCCTGGACAGCCGCCGCGGTTCCGAGACCTTGGAGGAACGAGTCGGCATCATTCACCTCCGGCCACCGCCCGCATTTCCTACGTCGGCGCAGTGATGCCGGTCTCTGTCGAGTCGGGAGTCTCTCGTTCGACTTCGATCGAGTAGTCCGCGGCGAGCGCGGCGAGCGCCCCGATCGCGGCCACTGTGGGCGCGAGGAGGAAGCCGACCACACCGACCGTCACGGGTACCTCCATCACGGTCTTGCCGTCGGAGTCCTTGATGATGATCCGACGAATGTTGCCCTCATGGACCAATTCCTTGACTCGCTCGACAAGGTGGCCGCCCTTCACGTCGATCTTCTCTGTCGATGTCGTCGCTTGCTGCGTCATTCCGTTCACCGCCTCCGCTGCACTGTCCGGCGGACCGCGGCCTCTCCGTTCCCGCGGCTCAGCCTCGATGTCCGGCTCATGACCGGACCCCCTCTTTTCTTCACATCGTCGTCTTCGGGACCGCCTCGCGGCAGGGCCGAAGGTCCACCCCTCACCGGGCCGAACCGCCTGACTGCCGGGGTCCGATTCGCGACCCGTTGATCGGTACCGCGCCGAACATCACCCTCTGGCGCCTCGGGCTGGCCGGTTCGGTCAGCGCGGTATCGGCTACTTACCGTGCGTGTCCGGCACGGGCAGAGCATCGACGGCGGTTTCGCGAGGCGCCGAGAGCCAAAATGGGTGCGCAGCGGACACTCCATAATCGTGGGCTACGACCGCGACCGATAATGACGCCCACATCCTCGACCGCCGCAAACCAGATGACCGGAACAGTCGCCACTGCGTCGGCTTGCAGCTATTGAGAGAAGGATCGGCGTGGTTATCGGGCGTGGTGGGCGGCGTGCCTCGTGAGGAATTCCAGCTCTACTCGGAGCACGTCGGAGTGGTCGATCCCGCCGTCATAGACGTCGTAATGCCCGCCGCGGCTGCGGTAGAGCTCGCCTCGGGGCGCTCGCGCGGCGGCCTGGGTGGCGGGTCCGGTGGGGGCCATGGTGTCGGATTCGGCGACGACCATCAGTAGAGGGCATTGGATTCGGTGGGCCGTTCGGACAGGGCGATGGACAGCGATGTCGAGCAGTGATCGTGCGGTGATGCGGTTGGGCCAGGGCTCGCCGTCGGTTGGGGTGAGTCGATGTAGTCCAGTCAGTGAGTCGTTTGTCGCGATCACGCCGAGGCTGTCGGGTCCGACGCTGAGCGGCAGGTATTTCGGCGGGTTGCCGACGACGCCCGAAAGCGCGTCTGCCACTGCGGTAGCGGTCAGGCGCAGCGTGCGCAGTGGAGCCACATTCCCCATCCCGGCCAAGCCGTCGACGAGGGGGCATTGTGCGATGGCTCCGGCCAGTGCCGGATCGGCGGCAGCGATATCGAGGATGTGCATGCCGGCGAAGGATGTTCCCCAGATGAACAGGCGATCGTTGTCGAGCGAGTCGTGGCGACGTGCCCAGGCCAGGGCGGTGCGGTAGTCCTCTCGCTGGCGGCGGATCGAGAGGAGCTCGCGCGGTGTGCCGCCGGATCGACCCCAGTGGCGATAGTCGAATACGAGGGCGGCAAAGCCGTTGTCGGCGAAGAACTCCGCGAACGGGGCCAAGCCGGCGGCTTTGACTCCGCCGATGCCGTGGGCCATCACCACCGTCGGGTGCGGCGCCGGTGACGACGGGAGGTAGAGCCAGCAGTCCAGTTCGGTGCCTGCACCTGCCGGGATACGCACGTGCTGTCGGGTGGTGTCGGTCATCGCAGGTCCTTCGCGGTCGAGTCGAGGGTGATCGTGACGCCCGCCGATCGGGCAAGATCGGCGCCGAACAATGCGCCAGGGGTGAACGCACCGGGGCGGGCATCGCCTTCGGCCAGGCGGGCCGCGACCAGGGCCGCGACGCGGCTGGTGAACGCATAACCCTCACCGGTCTGCAGCCACGCCCGGCGTGTTTCCCCGCCCTCCCATTCCGCGCACGCGTATGCCCACGACACTTCACCGAGCGTGGCCGGTGGTGTCAGTTGCCAGCGGTCGATGAGTCGGATCACGATGCGCCGCAAGGCTTCTACCCTCAGTATCGCGCCCACGATCGGTAGGGCGGCCCGGGCCACCCGGCCGGTGGGGACCTCACTGGAGGTCGCGATCACGTCACCGGCATTCGAGGCGCGGAGCGCGGCTTCCAGCTCGCCGGTGGGTACCGCCACCGTGGCACGCGTCGTGCCGTCGGGCAGCGGAATGCGTTGCAAGTGAGCGCCGAGCCGGGTCCGCACGAGGCGGCCGTCTCGGTAGACCAGCCCGCCGGTCGCCGCCGCATCCACCACGCTGGCCAGCACCGCCGGTCCCAGGCCGTCCACGACGGGCATCGCCGCCACTCGCACGCGGATCGGGGACGGGCGCCCCGCGCACAGCTCGTACACCAGCGCCTCGTTGGCCAGGGTGCCGAAGCCTGCGCCGGTGACCAGTGTCGACCCCGCGGCCCGGGCCGCGGAATCCATCTCCAGCAACGACCGCACGGGCTGGAATTCGTTGGCCAGATCCACGTAGTGACTGCCCGCGGCCACACAAGCCTGCGCGGTCGGGACCGTCGTCGCACCGAACGGCCCAACCGTGTTGACGACGACATCCGGTCTGCCCGCAGCGATTTCGGCGAGCGGATCATCGGTGACCAGCGTCCGTAGCGGCACCCCGCCCGACGCCTCGATCGTCGCGGCGGCCTCGGCCAGCCGCTGAGCATTGCGGCCGACCAGCACGATCCGATGCCCGCCGCCGCGTAGTTCGGCACTGATATTTCGCCCGGCGCGGCCGGTCGCGCCGACGATCCAGATTTCACCCATGCACATACGCTACGTTCTGTAGCGTATGTCTGGCAAGAGTCAATCCGATACAATCCGTAGCGTATGTCTGACAAAGGTAAATCCGCCGGGATGGGCCGCCCCCGCAATGCGGCCCTGGACACCGCCATCGCCACCGCCGTCGAACAGCTGTTGCTGACAGACGGTTACAGTGCAGTCACCATCGACCGCGTCGCTACCGTGGCCGGTACCACTCGCACCGCGCTGTACCGCCGCTTCCCGGGCCGCGTCGCCCTGATCGCCAGCGCCCTGGCCGAGCATTTCGGCACCGATCCAGCGCCCGACACCGGCACCCTGCGCGGCGACCTGATCGAGCTGCAACGCCTACAGGTCGAGTTCTTCCGCACCCCGGTCGTCGCCGCAGGCATCGCCGGCCTGCTCGGCGACCTCAGCGGCGACCCGCAATGGAGTGCGTTGTTCCACGAAGCCTTCATGGCGCCACGCCGCCGATCGACCCAAGCAATGTTCCAACGCGCCGTCGACCGCGGCGAGATCCCGCCGTTCACTCATCCCACCGTCGTCTCCGACATCCTGACCGGCCCCCTGCTGCTGCACGCAATGCTCCCAGCCACCGGCCCCCTCGATGACACCCTCGTCGCCGCCACCGTCGACGCAGCCCTGCACCTCCTCAACGTCGGCATTCGCGACGCGTAACCCGCCACACCCCGGAGCGTTCGGTCCCCGGCAGCCCAATACGCGAGCCGACCGCTGCGAACCGCGCACTATGCGGCAGGAGAAGGTGTCTCAGTCGTGTTCCGCCGACGGCTACGACCGGCTCATCCCATCGTTCACGGCCGACAACCGCACGATGCCATGCGCAACGTCCACTCCAAGGGGATCGCCCGCGGTCTGAAGCTGTTCACCACGGAGCTGACGACTGCGAAGTTCCTGCTGCGTATGCAGACTCGAAGGAGCGACCAGCGTCTGCATATCTCCGAGAAGACCTGCGGCAGTAGCGGAACCGGATCTGTGTCGCCAGTAAATCCAACCCCGCGACTCGGCCCACACACCCACGCGGTCCAAGACAACACCGAAGAGAACAAGGCCGACAACCAACCACACCAACGACATAACCGCCCCCTCCACGTCCTGGTACGACGATACCCGGCGCGGTTCCGTGCCCGATCCAGACAGCGCGCCACGCGGATCTTCGGACGTGGCGCATGGCTGCTCTGAACGGCGCCCTATGCGGCTAGGACATTGCCCGTGAAGATGATTGGCGGTGGCGACCATTCGCGATCGGACCGAATGGGTGTGATGATCGGGACGAGGCGGCTAGGGATGGGCTCGGCGGAAGCCTTGGTGTTCGGATCTTTCGATGACCAGGCCAGGGTTTCTGCTGTGCAGTTCCGCGGCAATGTCGTCCAGTGATGTCGGGCGCAGCCAGCGCTCCGAGATGGTCAGTGGGTAGCCGACTGCGATCTTGCCTATCGGGCCGTAGATCCATCTGAGCCAACGCCTTTCGGTGATCTTCGGGCTGGGCTCGACCAGTTCGATGGCCAGATACCTACTGCCATGGGCTGTTATCAGATGGATACGCGATATCGCAGCCCACGGAATTCGGCCGAAGGGGCTGAACGTCACGCCCTGATCGTCGACTGCCACCTCGGGTGAGGGACGGACGATGTGGTCCAGTCCGACGAGAAGAGAAAGGATTCCCGCGACGATCGGCGCCACCACGGGGAACGTCAGCCGCGAGCCGGTGGTCGTGGTCGTCACGAGTAGCAACCAGCCGCCCGCGATCCCTAACAGACCCAGCGACAACATCTCTACCCAACGGACCCACGAAGATCGAAAGATCGCCGGTGGTGCTGAGACTTCCCGAGGCTGGTCCACAATCGTGGACTGTAGCGGTCAGCATGATAGGGCCCTCCCGTAGATCTCTCTGCTGAACCATTGCCAAGCGCCCGATTTCGACGTGGCGCGGTCTACGTGCCTTCGTCCAGGAGGGCGCACCGCCAAGTTGTCGATTTGCCCTACACGCAGGCCGATTCGCCGACCCAGGTCGTCAGAGCATCGATCAGACCGGCCGTGCTCGACTCATCGGTCGCCCATGCGACATAACCGTCGGGGCGAATGAGTACGGCGGCCGGGGCCGGGATGGTTCCGACTGCGGGGACGGCCCACTGCGCGGTGTGGGTTTCGGCGGTGACGATCTCGAGCCGGTTCTGCCACCGCGCCACGTCGGGGACGGCATTCCCGTTGAGCACCAGCAGGACCGGGCGAGCCTGCTGAAGCAACCGGTGGAGCCGGGTTTCGCCGTCCGCGGTGGTGAGGCCGGCGTCGGGTACGCGGCGTCCGGCCAGCGGGTGGTCGCTCTTGGTGTCGTAGCGGATGTCCAATGCGGTGATCATGAGGCCGAGCCGCGTGCGGACCGCGTCCATGTCGATCAGATCGCTCACGGTGTCGCGCAGTGCGTCGATGTGCGCACCCGGGCGCATGAGGGCGGTCTGGGCGCGGGTGTTGTGCAGGACGCGGGCCGCGATGGGGTGGCGCTCGGTCTCGTAGGTGTCGAGCAGTTCGTCGGATGCGTTGCCGCGCAACACCGCTGCCAGCTTCCACCCGAGGTTGACCGCGTCCTGGATGCCCAGGTTCTGGCCCTGACCACCGGCCGGGTAGTGGATGTGGGCGGCGTCCCCGGCGAGGAATACCCGCCTGGCGCGGTACCGCTCGGCCTGGCGGGCGGCATCGCCGTAGTGCGTTACCCAGCGCGGGCTGTGCATGCCGAAATCGGTGCCCGCGAGCTCCATGAAGTGCTCGCGGAAGGCTTCGAAGGTCAGCTCGGCGCCACGTTCCAGCACCATGTCGTGCCGCTGGACGATCAACCGGTACCAGCCGGGCTGCAATTGCACCACCGAGAAGTCACCCGGGCCGCTGCGGTGGGCGAAGAAGGGCTGCGCCGGCGGATCCGCCAGCTCGACATCGGCAATCATTCCGGTCACGGTCGCATCCGTCCCGGTGAAGGCGATGCCCGCCAGCTTGCGCACCGCGCTGCGGCCACCGTCGCAACCGACGAGATAGGCCGCGCGAATCCGGCGGGGGTTGGCTCCGCCGATCTCGACCTCGACGCCCGCGCCGTCCTGGCTGAATCCGGTGATCGGCGAACCCCACTGTGTGTCCGCGCCCAATTCCGTAGCGTGCGTGTCGAGTTCGCGTTCGATAATGGACTGGAGGATGGCGAGCATGTAGGGGCGGCGGGTGGGGAAGTCGCTGAAGTCCAGCGACAGTCCCCCGAAGTGCCCGGCCTGCATGATGCGGCCCTGCGGCAGCAGCCGATCGAGCAGTCCGCGCTGATCGAGGATCTCCATGCTGCGGGCGTGGATACCACCGGCCCGTGATTCGCCGGTGCGCGCCGGAAGTCCGTCGACCAGGACGACATCGACGCCCGCGAGCCTCAGTTCGGCGGCCAGCATGAGCCCGGTCGGCCCGGATCCGGCGATGACTACCTCGGTGGTTTCCATGACGCTCTCCTTAACAACGTTAAATCGCTTAACGATGTTAAGGAGAGCAGAACGTTGTTAAGCTGTCAAGGAATCGGACGAAAGGGGTGGTCGATGAAGAAGCTCGACGCCGACGTGATCGCCGAGGCTGCGCTCGGATTGCTCGACGAGCTGGGTCTCGACGGCCTGACCATGCGCAAGGTGGCCGCGGCGCTGGATGTGCAAGCGCCCGCGCTGTACTGGCATGTCAAGAACAAGCGCGAATTGCTCGATGTCATGGCGCGTTCCGTGTTCGCCTCCGCCGTCACCGATGTCGAAGCACCACGGCAGGGAGAGAGTTGGCAGGACTGGGTGGCTGCGGTGGCCGGGCGGCTGCGGCGGTCGATGCTCCGCTACCGCGACGGGGCGAAGGTCCTAGCGGGCACCTATGTGAGCGACGAATCCATGTGGCGCACGGTCGAATTGACGCTGCGCACCTTGGAAGATGCCGGCTTCGCGCTGCCGGAAGCCGGCCGGGTCTTCCCGATCCTGCTGCACTACACCGTCGGTTTCGTCATCGAGGAACAGTCGCGCACCGGCGCGGAGTACATCGACGGCAACCCCTACGAGCTCGAACATATCGGCCAGGGGATCGACTCCGACCGCTATCCGCGCACGGCGCGCATGGTGGCCGACACCTTCACCGCGGATCCGGACGCGGAGTTCGACCACGGGGTGCGCGTCATTCTCGCCGGAATCCTCGCCACCACACGGGCGGGGTGATTCGACCAGCACTACCTTTCACAGTTCATCGCCGCCGCCGGGCGGCGGGGTCGGTCTGGGCTCGCCACTGGATCAGCGCCTCCGCGAACGGCCGCGCGCACTTACCGAGAGACCACACCGAGGCGTGCCCGCTCACTCCGGCCGGGCGGCGAGCTGGGAGACGAAGACCCGTTTCAGCAGGACATACAGGTGGTCCTGATCTTCGGCGCTGAGGCTGTTCAGGCCCTCTCGAGTGGTGTGCATCTTCGCTCGGATGGCGTCGGTGACCTGCTCGCCCTCGACCGTGATGACGAGGTTCGTGACGCGCCGGTCGGATGCGCTGGCCTCGCGGCGCACGAGGCCGCGCTTCTCCAGCCGGTCGATGATCCCTGTCACGTTCGAGGCGTCGCAGACCATGATGTGAGCCAAGGCGCGCATCGCAATCGGGCCTCGGCGCAGCACGGTCAGCGCCTTGCCCTGAATCGCGGTGAGGTTCTCGCTCGCCGCCGCGAGCGTGAAGTCTCCGTAGTAGGCGCCGAGCGACACCGAGAGCAGCTCCATGAGCTGAGCGGTGTCGACGCGGGGAGCTGCTGCCATATGAACCAGCCTATCCACAGAAACTTGACTACCTCAAATATTTACCACTAGCGTTTGCCATATTGCTTGAAGTTCTCAACCATCTAGATTGACAAGTAACCACGAGGAGTGCCCAGTGACCGTCACCGCGTCCGACGCCGTTCGCACGGCTCAGGTTCTGTCACGACCCGTCACGCTGAACGGACTGACCGTTCCGAACCGCATCGTGATGGCGCCGATGACGCGCATGTTCTCCCCCGGCGGCGTTCCCGGGGAGGACGTGCGCGCCTACTACGCCCGCCGCGCTGCCGCCGGCGTGGGGCTGATCGTCACCGAGGGGACCTACGTCGGCCACGATTCGGCCGGGCAGAGCGATCGGGTGCCTCGATTCCACGGTGAAGAGCAGCTGGCGGGATGGGCGAAGGTGGCGGCGGACGTGCACGCCGCAGGCGGCAGGATCGTGCCGCAGCTGTGGCACATCGGCATGGTCCGCAAGCATGGCGAGGAGCCCTACGCCGATGCCCCCGCCGTCGGCCCCTCCGGCATTCGTGTCGACGGCACCGAGGGCACCGGCAAGGCGATGACCCAGGGTGACCTGGACGACGTCATCGGCGCCTTCGCGGATGCCGCCGCGGCCGCCGAGCGCATCGGCTTCGACGGCGTCGAAGTACACGGCGCCCACGGCTATCTCCTCGATCAGTTCCTGTGGGAACGGACGAACCGCCGAACCGATGCCTACGGTGGCGATTCCGTGGCCCGGACGAAGTTCGCGGCCGAGATCGTGGCGGCGATCCGGGCGGTCGTCTCACCCGGGTTCCCGGTGATCTTCCGCTACTCGCAGTGGAAGCAGGAGGCCTACGACGCGCGGCTCGTCGAGACCCCGCAGGAGCTGGAAGCGATCCTGGCCCCGCTCGCCGCGGCCGGCGTCGATGCCTTCCACGCCTCCACCCGCCGCTACTGGCGCCCGGAATTCGAGGGCTCGGACCTGAACCTGGCCGGCTGGACCAAGAAGCTCACCGGCAAGCCCACCATCACCGTCGGTTCGGTCGGCCTCGACGGCGACTTCCTGCGTGCGTTCACCGGCGAGGGCGCCGAACTCGGCAGCCTCGACAACCTCCTCGACCGGCTGGAGCGTGACGAATTCGATCTGGTCGCTGTCGGCCGAGCTCTGCTCCAGGACCCGGAGTGGGCGTCCAAGGTCCTGGCGGGGCGGATCGACGAACTGAAGCCGTACGACGCGGCAGCACTGAAGACACTGAGCTAGCCGTCGGCGGTAGCGACGCGTCACGAGCTGGTGGGCGACTCCGTGTCGTCGGCTGGTACATCCGCCACGGATGCGTCACTTCGGCGGTGATCCACGTCGCCCTCTCCGCCCAGTCCTGAATCCTGTACTCGACGGCTGGAGCTGTGCCAGCCGAAGTTGTTGTCGGGAAGCAACTTACGGGCATTGTGGAGCGCGTGAACGCACTCGACTCGGCAGTCGCGTGCGCTCTGCCGACGTCGAAGACTCAGGGCCCGTTGATTTTCAATGGGGATGTCGATCGTGCGGGGTTCGGCGTGACCATCGAATCGGTCACGGCAGGAGTGGCCCTGTTCCGAAATCCGATCGGCCGGCTGGTCAGGGAAGGTGCGGGTTTTCACCCTGGGGTGGGTGTTGCGCGATCCGTTCACAGACGAGGATTGACCCTGTTCACGTCGTGAGCGATACCGCCCCCAGGGAAGTGATGCAGATGCCTCTTGCTGTTCAGTTTCTGTCTTCTCGTCCCGGGACCCCCGGCAGGCGAATGCGCTTGCGTACCCGGCGCCGCGTCCTGCTCTCGATGGCCCTTACCGGCGGACTCATGCTGCTCGGCCCCAGCGTCTTGGGGATGTCGGGGTCGCTGGCGCTAGCGGCACCACCGGTGGCATCCGTGTCGTCGTTCGATGCCGCCTCGCAAAGCTACTGGCATCCGCCGATACTTCGGTGCCCTCACTTCGACTGCTAACTCAGTTCCCCACCGGGCGGCGGGCTCTCCAGGACACGGAGCGGCGGAGGCTCCTGCCAGATCTATCCGGGGTGTTCCAGCCCCGGACCAGGGCGGACTGGCTGCGGCGCCCGGGCAGCCCACCTGTGACATGAGCGAGCGGCTGGCGAAGCCGGACGCGGTGGCCCCAGGGAGCAACCGAAGCCCAAGGATCCATGGCCAGAGCCACAGCCCCGCCTCAGCAGGGGCTGTGCTGGTGCTGGTGCTGGTGAGGATCGCAAACGGAAAGCGCCCGGACCTACCGAGTTCGCACATCGCATCGGCATCGAAGACCAGTTGACTTCGTCTGTCGGCATGACGCGAGTTATCGACGAATCGACGTGCGGTCGACGCTGCTCAGCCGACGCGGCGGAGACATCGGCGCCTACAGCGGGTTCTTTTTGAACCAATCGATCAAACCCTGATCGGTCTTGGGACGGTTCGAGGGGGAATCGGGACCGACTGCTTTGACTCGAATGGCGATGTCGCTGCTCTGATCCAACGCAACGAGCGTCGGTACAGGATCGGTGGTGCAGGTGAACCGACCGACGGTAGTGCCATTTCGAATCGACGGTTGCTCGGGAACCGTTGCACCGGCGCACGCGCGCCCGCCGGACTTCCTCATGACACCATCGAAAAACTGCGTCGCGATCGGATGGTTGGGAAATTGGAAAAAGGTTGCTGTCGGCGCACCAGATTCGTTGCCCAAGCATACGACGACGGCGGTCGCATCGCTCTCGGGTGACTCGTGTCGACAGTATCGTGGGTTGTAAGTTTTGGGCAGTTTGGTGAGCAGATCACGGTCGGCTGGAGTGGTGTAATCCGGGTCCTTCGGTTTGGTCCGGAATTGCGAATTCCCCTCTCCCGTGTCGCTCAGTGTCCAGAACAAACCTGCGCTACCGCCCACCGACTCGGTGAAGTAGAAAACCGCCATGCTCATGGCCGCGTCGTCGGTTTGGATCACCCCCGACGTCGGTGGTGTCGTAGTGGCATCCATGAAGCAGGCCGTCCGCCCGACCTCCCTGCCGTCTCTCGTCGCGGGGCCGTCCGGGCCGGCTGGATAGCCCGGACAGCTGCTGGTCTGTACCGGTAAGCCGTGATAGGCCTTGCCTAGCGCGTCGGCGCTGGGAAACAGGTGGAACTCCGCTCTGGGCACGCGGATTTCCGGAATCTCGTCGCAGGCGAGACGGGCTTTCTCCCCCAGAATCGCCTCTGGCTTCCAGTGATGACAGATGCTGCGGTTGTACGGGCCTTGCGCGTTCATCAGCAGAGTGATGTCGTCGTCGGTGAACTCGGATTTCGCCGCCCCTGGGGCCGGTGGTGCGGGCTTGTAGAGCAGCGACCAGGCTCCGACGGCCACGACGGCCACGACGGCCACGGCAGCGGCGATCCAGAGGCGGCGTGGCCGGCGCCTGGGCCCAGGGACGGATCTCACCTCGGGCGTGGAGGTCGCCCGGGGTGCGGGATGCGCCGCCATGGTCGGATCGTATTCGAATACGGCAAGGGGACTATCGTCTGCGGCGTCGCCGGTTGACGGTGCAAGTGCGGCGTGAGCGGCGGCGGCCAGTTCGCCGGCGCTGGCGTAGCGTTCATCAGCCGACTTCGCCATGCCGCGCGCGACGACAGCGTCGATCGCGACCGGGATTCCCGGTGCGTAGCTGCTCGTTCGGGGTGGAAGTTCGTACATGTGGGCCCGCATGATGGCGGCGTCGCCCCCATCGGTCGCGTAAGGGCGGGTGCAGGTCAGGCATTCGTGCAACACGCACGCCAGGGCATACACGTCGACAGCCGGGGTGGCCGGGCCGGGTTGGAAACGTTCGGGTGCCATGTAGTTGAACGACCCGATCGCCGATCCGGTCTGGGTCAGGCGTTCGTCGGTGTTCGTATTGGCCAGGCCGAAGTCGGCCAGGTAGGCGAACCCGTCGTGGGTGAGCAGGATATTGTCCGGCTTGACGTCACGATGGACCAGGCCGTCGTGGTGTGCCGCGTCGAGTCCGGCTGCGATCTGGCAGATCACCGAGACAGCTTGCTCGGGCGGCAGCGGGCCGCGGGTTCTCAGCACGGTGCGGAGGCTTTCGCCGTGCACGAGTCGCATGTCGATGTAGAGCAGCCCGTCGATCTCGCCGTAGTCGTGGATCGGGATGACGTGGGGCTCCTGCAGCAGCGCGGCGATGTGGGATTCGCGCCGGAACCGGGCCCGATAGACCGGGTCGTCGGCCAGCTGTTCGGGCAGCACTTTCACCGCGACTACCCGGCCCTTGGTGGTATCGAGTGCCTCGAATACCCGGCCCATCCCGCCGGAACCGATCAGCCGCCGCAGGCTATATTTCCCGAACGTCGACCCTGGCATCAGTGGCGGCCGTAGGTTGTTCACGACTGCCTTGCCTGCGTTGTCGGCAACCTGCGCAGGTTGATCAGAATCGAGAATCGGCGCTTGAACATTGTCGACCTGCCAGCTGGACGACGATGCGGCCTCGGCCCCTTCGGCGAAAGTGCGACCCCACTGCCACACGATCTATGCCCCCTCACATTCTAGTCCGACGGTATGGACCGGCGTGCTACGACTGCTCGGGGATCGACCGGCTCTCGCGCCGACACATCGAGCGAATGCTGATGACTCACTGCTGATGGGGGTGCCGTCTCGTTCCACAGACTCGTCTGGAGGATTGTGGTTCGCTGCATGCTGCGAGCAGCGTGCGGCACGCGGCCGGTACGGTGGCCGGCCCCCCACTGCCCGTGTGTCGGAGTCGAGTGCACGGTGGTTCACCGCCTCCGCGACCAGTTCGCGGCCCACCTCGCGGAAAAAGGTGTAGCGCGGTAGGCATCGGCTCGGTCGCGAACATCCGCGACAAAGGTGGACGGCATTCGTGAACTCCTGGAGAGCTGGTTCGTGTATCGGCGCGGCGCGCGATGGGTGAGGTCTGCCGCTTCGTTGGTAGCAGCCTTGACAAGAATCTTCGGCGTCGGCGCTCGTCTCGAATAGCCACCATAGGTGGCGATCGTTTTCACCCCTGGGCAATATCTCACGCCCTGGGTGCCGACACAGCACTGCTGGTCGGCCCCGATTCCACCGCGGTTGTACAACGCCCATGGCCGCGACCGGGCGGTCATAGACCAGTCGGGACCGAGATCGGTCGCGGGCATCACCGATAAGCCGGCCTGGAAACCGGGTCGATACCCGGCACGCCGGTCATGCCGACATCCTCGCCGAACAAGTTCAGGCGAACGAGCAATCAGAGCGCGAGCAAACGAATAGCGGACAGGCCTCCTCCCGGCTCCTCGACGACGCCCACTGATCACGGGATCCAAGCGACCCCTGCACTGGATTCGGTCGACTACGCTGCACGCTTCGTGCTGCCGACCGGTCGGGGTGGCGAAGGCCGAGGCGGGTGGCGAGTTTCCCTTTGCTGACCCGCCACCCACGCCGGCAGACGACGGTTATGCAGAGGGGCTGGCGATAAAGCACCACAGGGCGAGAAGGGGGTCGGCGTTGCACAAGCCGCCGGCGACGGGTTCGGTTGTTGCCGGAGCGGGCGATTCGAGCGGGAGGGGGTTGGCTGTGGCGGTGCCGGCGGCGGACAGGGTTGCGGCGCCGATCAGGAGGGCGGCAGAGATTCCGCGGCGTGCGAGCATGTGAAACTCCTCAAAGCATCGGGGGTGGGGCGAGAAGAGGTCGGGTGGTGGCCGGATCAGATTGCTACGCAGGCGGATCCGAGGTTGATGCCGGCGCCGACATCGACGGGCTGCCTGATTTGAGCTGTCGCGTTCGGCTGGATGGCGTAGATGTAGGTGATTTTCGTCGAGGACGGGGTCCAGGTCGCCTTCGCTACGCCGTTGGAAGGCTTCGCCTCGGCGAATCCGCTGGGGCCCTGGCCCTCCTCGAAGAAGTAGACGGTCTGGCTGTTGTCGTCCACCGCGACGGTGACGGTGTACGAGCAGGTCGTTCCGTACGTGTGGGTGCCGAGGGTGAAGGCGGGCGCGATCGCGATGCTGGTGACGGTCGCCGAGGCCGACGGCGCGGTCAGTGCGGTCACGCTTGCGACGACGCCGAGTGCGGCAGCACCCGCAGCGATCCGTTTCGTCTTGGGCGAGTTCAGAATTCGCGTCATGGTGTATCGATCTCCTGTCAGGGTCGAAATCGGTTCGGCCGGACGGTCTGCCGCCGGCCGAGGGTGAGAGCCGCGGTGCCCTTGCCGGCGATCACGCCGTCCGTCGCATTGATGACGTAACAGCGGCGGGTCCGCCGGCCCCGACCAGCGTCGCGATCGCAACCGCCGCCAGGACACCGATCCGCGCCGAGAACTGTTGAACCTTGCGCTTTTTCGGACTCACAGTCCATTCGTCGGATGATCCTCGGACACCGTTAGCAACAGCGGCGGCCCCCAAAACTGGGGGCAGCGTTCGAGCAGCTCTATCGGAGCCATCCGAGTTCGTGGGCGAGTTCCTTGGCGGCGGACCGGATGCGGCGGTGTAAGGGTGACTGCTCGCGTGGATGCACCGGATAGACCGTCAGGGCGGGTGCGCCGCGTAGGGGGCGCCAGGTGAGGCCGGCTACCTGGGTTGACAGGGCTGCCTCACCAGCGAGCGACAATGTGACTCGGTCGTACAGGTCTCGCTGGGCGATGTCGAATGAGAGTGCCGGCGTGTGGAATCGAGGTTCTCGGCCGCCGGTGCGTAGCAGCGCCTTCAGTTGGTCGTGGACGGCCGGATTGGCGGCGCGATCGTGGATTCGGACGGGATATGCTGCGGCCGCGTCGATCTCACGCGGCGGGCGCCTCCTGCGCCAATGCCATACCGGCCGCGGTCAATTCGACACGACGAGTGCTCCGCAGCAACAGCGCCGTCCCGAGTTCCGCCTCCAACCGGCGTGTGCGGCCGCTGAGCGCCGGCTGGGCGATGCCGATCCGCTCGGCCACTCGCGTGAAATTCAATTCCTGCGCGAGTACCAGAAAATACCGCAGGCTCACCACGCCCGGAGCTATGCGTCCCCCCTGCCGATTGATAACGATCCGTTCTGACTCTATCCCGAATCGATCTTTCGCTCGACCGTGCGCGTGACCCTAACCTGCACATATGACAATCCAGCTGACCGCGGTGCTGGACATCGCGCCCGCGCACACCGCCGCTTTCGAGTCCGCGATCACCACCCTCGCCAAGGCCGCGACCACCGAACCCGGTGTGCTCGTTTATGGCTTCTGGCGCGATCCGGCCCAGCCTGGCCGTTATCTCATCCGGGAGCGCTACGCCGACCAGGCGGCAGTCGACACCCATATGGCGCTTGCGGACGTCGTGGCCTTCACCGTCCTGCTCCCGGAGTGGCTGACCGAGGACTCGCACGTGATCCTCGAAACCACGACCGACCTGACCCGAATCCCGTTGTCCCGCAACCAGGAAGGTGCACTGTGAACGACCGGGATTCGAAAGTCGCCGCCATCGCCGCCTTCTTCGACGCTTACGCCCGCTATGACCTGGACGGCATGCGCGCCGTTCTCACCGAGAACATCGCCTGGACCATTCCCGGCCGTCACGCCCTGTCCGGCACCAAACACGGCATCGACGAGGTCGTCGCCTTCTTCGATCAGCTGTCCAAGGCAGGTATGAAGGCGGAGACCTTCTTCCTGGAGGCCAACGACGAATACGTCGTGGACATCCACCGCGGCTACTCCACCGCCGGCGCGGGCAAGGTGGATACCATCTGGGCGCTGGTGTGGCACTTCAATATCGACGGCAAGGTCGACCGGGTGGTGAACCTCTCCGGTGACCAGCATCAAATGGACAGCTACGTCTGGCAGAACTACACGCTCGCACCACTACCCGAACGGCTCGCACTGGCTGCAAGGCAGTCTGTTCGGGTGCACGATTGAGCGGCTGCTGACGCTGACGCTACCTCTCGATCTCTTGGGACGTGGCCATGGTGGAGTGGATTCCGCGGGCTTCGGCGGCCGATGGTCCACCTCCGGTCCCACCGGTCTCGCCGTGGTCGCTGCAGCCGTCCCCGGTCTGGCTGGGGTCGGTGCAGGTGTTGTCGCCCCCACCGCTCTCCCCGCAGTTTTCGGTGTCGCAGCCATGGGGCGGGACGGGCGGAGGCGGAACCGGCTCGGCGGCATTACCAATCCATCCCCAGGTCCGATCGACCTGCACCACGCCGGGCGCTGCACTCGGCGCGGCGAGGGCCGGAACCGCCGCCGTCGCGGGAACTGCCATCGCCACCCCCGCCAGCACGAACGCGGTGAACAGCTGACGTGTGGTACTTCGGTAAGTCTCGTTGGTCATCATCATTGCCTTTCCCGGACTCGGTGAACCGGCTGCTGCGCCTGATCGATTTCGTCACCTCGCACGTCTCGTTCGAGTAACGACTACGCCGTCGTGACCATCCGGGGTGGCGGCGCGGTCGATGGTGTCGCTGTGAAAGCCGCTTCGGCGGGCAAATCCGAGTAGCCCGGTGTGCGCATGTCCGGGGACACCGTCCATGAGATGCCCCCATGTGCGATCGCCCTCAACCGAATTTTACTCAGGTGATCAACAGCGGAAAATGGCCATCTCCGGCACCGAGACGAGGACCGGGTGCGTGCTCGTCGGCGGATCCAGATGCCATGGGCGGGTTCAGGGTTGGTCGTCCATGAGATCGAGGTCTTGCCACATTTGCTGGATCTGGCCCGAGGCGCGGATCGCGTCGTCGTCGGCGAGTTCGCTGAGAACGGCCTGGATTGCGGCGACTACGCCGGTGAGGGATGGTCCGGCATGGGTGGCCTCGATGGGGGTGAGGATGAGGTGGTCGGCATCTCCGGCGAGGGGCGAGGTGCGAAGGTCGGTGAGAACGCTGACGGTGGCGCCACGGTCGCGGGCGAGTCGGGTCAGGCCGCGCAGGGTTCGGGTCAGACGCCAGATGTTGATGGTGATGAGGCAGTCGCCCTTTTCGAGGCGAGCGACGTCGACGGCCTGCGTGGTGGAGGAGCCGAGGGAAAGCCGGATGTCGTGCCCGGCGATGGCACCGAGGTAGCCGAGGATGTGGGCCGGCCCGGCTCCGCTGCCGGAGCTGATGATGAGTGTGCGGCGGGCCGCCTTGATGGCCCGGGCGGTGGCACGGATGGCGGCGAGATTGTCGGAGGTGGCAAGTGCGACAACGTTGTTCGCGTCCTGCCGCAGCATCTGGGCTGCGGGGTCGGCGGCCGCGGGGCCGAGGGAGATGTCACCGGAGGAGACGGAGGCGAGGTAGAGGGCCCGGAGTTCCTCGCGGAGCTGGGGCCAGCCTTCGAAGCCGAGTTGCTGCGCGGTGCGGACCACGGTGGAGACATTGACGCCGGCTCGTTCGGCGATCTCGCGGGCGGAGGAGTAGCTGGCGAAGTGCGGCGCCCGGACGAGCACCTGCGCAACGCGTTCGGCTTGGGGACCGAGCGTGTCGCGTGCGGTTTGCGCTGCCAGCCATGCCTCGATGCTCACGTGTCGTCTCCTCGTGGGGGTAGGTGCCCTCGTCACTGCGCCGTGTGATGAGCGACGTGGAAGCCGCGGGTGCTGATGGCATCGGCAGAGTCGAAGAAGGGCATCAAGGCCAGGGCGAACTCCTGGCGCTGGGGTGAATTCTGCCAGGCCGCACAGGCATCGGCGTCGGCCCACAGGGCGGTGACGACGATCGCGCCCGGCTCGTCCGCGGGAATCAGAACCTGCGCCGCGAGGGCGCCCGAGGCTTCGAGGATGCCCAGCGAGCGATAGCGCTCGACCAGCTCGTCACGACGGCCGGGCGAGGTGCGTAGCGACAGTGAGGTGAACTTCATGGAACAATCATTGCACACATCCATTCTGTGCATCTATTGTTGCATTCAACTTGGCTATTACCGGAAGGAAACCGAGCATGAGTGCCCCCAATCCCGATCGCCTGTTGATCACGAACGCTCATCTGCTGCATCCCGAAGACGGTGAGCTGAGCGATGTTTCATGGCTGGAGGTCGCCGACGGGCGCATCGCGGGCCATGGCACCGGGCGCCCGCCGACGGCGTCCGAGGACGTGCCGGTGCTCGATGTCGCCGGGGCGACAGTGCTGCCGGGTCTGATCGACGCACACGTGCATCTGCTGTTGACCACCTTCGACCCGAAGGAAGCGGCCGGCTGGACCCCCGGGTACGCCACTGTCCGGGCCTTGAAGGAAGCCGAGCGCATGCTCCGACGCGGATTCACCACCGTCCGCGACGTCGGCGGCGCCGATTACGGGATGGCCCGGGCCATCGAGGAAGGGCTCGCTGCGGGTCCGCGTTTGATCTACGGCGGGAAGGCCCTGTCACAAACGGGTGGGCATGGGGACATCCGCCCACTGGGTGACGACGCGATGCCCTGTTGCCAGAGTCGTCCCGCCTTCGCCCGCATCGCCGACGGTGCCGACGAGGTGAGCGCCGCCGCGCGTGACGAATTCCGCAAGGGCGCTTCGCATCTGAAGATACTGGTCAGCGGCGGCGTCGCCTCACCGCACGACGAGGTATCGGCGGTCCAGTACACCGAAGAGGAGATCCGTGCGGCAGTCATCGAGGCCGAGCAACACAATCGCTATGTCACCGCGCACGCTTACCACCCGCGCAGCGTCAACCGGGCGCTGCGGGCGGGCGTCCGCTGCGTGGAACACGGAAACCTGATCGACGACGAAACCATCAGCCTGCTGCTCGAACACGACGCCTTCCTGGTCCCCACGCTGGTGACCTACGACCAGATGGCCCGGTTCGGCAAGGCAGCCGGAATGCCCGAACAGTCGTACAAGAAGATCGCCGATGTCCACGCAGCGGCCATGTCCGCGCTCGAACGGGCCCACACCGCAGGGGTCAACCTGGTCTTCGGCACCGATCTGCTCGGCCCGCTGCACAGCGCACAGCTGCAGGAATTCGCCCTGCGCGCCGAAATTCAGCCGGCGGCCGACATTCTCCGCGCCGCCACCGCCACCGCGGCCCGGCTGCTGCGCATGGAAGGCGACATCGGCACCCTCGACGTCGGAGCCCACGCCGACCTGCTCGTCGTCGACGGCGATCCGCTCGACGATATCCGCGTGCTCACCCGGCCTGAGCAGACCCTGCGCCATGTCATCAAGGCCGGGACCGTGATTTGAGTTGTCGCACAAGCCGGTAGGACCGTGAACACCCGGAAGAGAGAGCGGCTGCGCGGTGCAGATTCGAAAGCCGCGCGGTCCTTGCCGCGGGTGGCGGTGCGCGTGCGGAGGGGGCGGATGTGGCAACCCCGTGCCGCAGCCCCCTCTCCTCCGCGGGTACTCGACTTGGCGCTGCGCATCGGGACCGCACTGTTGGGCGGTGGGGCGAGTTGCCGGGAAGTCGAGACCGCGATGCGCGCGGTCACCAGCGCATACCGCTTGAACGGCAGCGTCCCGAACGTCACCTTCTCCATGATCAGCCTGTCGTACCAGCCATCGGTGGACGTGGCGCCGCTGGCGGCGGATCGATCGGTGCTGGATCGCGGCTCGCACTACACCCGGGTGGATGCCGTCGAGCGTCTCACCGCGCGCATTGTCGACGGTCTGCCATCGCGCGCGGCAGCGGAGCAGCTGGCCGCGATCGAGTACGCGCCCGGCCCATACCGGCAGTGGGTGCTGTCCGTAGCGACCGCGCTGGTCTCGGCTTTCGCGGCGGTCATGGTGGGCGGCGGCTGGTGGGTGCTCCTCGGCGCGCTCGGCGGAGGTCTGGTCGGCGAGCGCGCCGCGGCCGCCGTAGCCCGGACCGGGGCTGCGCCGTTCTACCAGCTCGGCGCCGCGGCCGTAGCGGCAGCCGGAATCGGTGTCGCCGCGAGCACGGTGACCGACCCGTCTCACGCGGGCGCCATGATCACCGGCGCGCTCTTCGCGCAATTCCCCGGCCGCCCGCTCGTGCTGGCGATCAACGACGGCTTGGCCGGCTACTTCCTGACCGCCGGCGCACGCCTGCTCGAGGCATTCTTCCTGCTGACCGCCATCGTCTGCGGGGTGACCGCGACCCTGTACATCGGCCGCCTGGCCGGGGCCGGACCGACCGTGCAGGACACCATCTTCAGCCGGGCTCCCGCTGCCGGCTGGGCACTCGTGCTGACAGCCGGGGCGCTGACCGCAGCCTTCGCTGTCATTCACGAGGTTCCTCCGCGGGCGATAGCAGCGGCCACGACCACCGGTCTGGCGTGCTTCACGACCTACCATCTCCTCGTCGTCGCGCACCTGGCCCCCGTGGCCGCGACGGCCGTGGCGGCGATACTGATCGGGATCTTCAGCGGACTCGGAGCCCGCGTGCTGGGCAGCAGCACCCTGCCGCTACTGGTGCCCGCCCTCGCTCCCCTGCTCCCCGGCCGCTCGCTCTATCTCGGGCTGCTCGCTCTCAGCGAGGGGCGTTTCGCGAGCGGCGGACCGCAATTGGCCCTGGCAATCGCCCTCGGCCTCACGCTGGCAGTGGGCACCGACATGGGCCTGCAGATCGTCGGCCGCCCCGACTCTGCCACCGGCACCCTCGAGCGACCAGCCGAACCGGTCCGAACGCGCACTACGACTGAGAAATTGGCGGGAAACGGGCTGTTGCAAATTAGGCGCGGATTTCAGCCGTGACCTGAGTCACATGTCTACGTGGACCGCTGTCGACCGATCATGCAGGGCCGCAGGTCATTTGCCTCCCGACGTGACGTCACAATCGCCGACTCGGCGCATTTTGCAACAGCCCGGAAACTGCTGTTCAGCACTGGATCGTGCGGGAATGCACCGGTCGACCGGACCTCGGCATCTCGGCGCGTTCATGACACCGAAGTGATTTGAGCGCGTTGGCCTCGGATCCGCGCCGGACGAAAGCCGCCGACTGAATCGCGCACTCAGCCAGGGGCTTTCGTCGTGCGGTCAGTTCGTCAGCGCTGCCAGATACCGCTGTCGATGAAATTCGTCCACACGTCGGCGGGGAACGCCAGGATCGGACCCCGGCCGTTGTCCTTCGTGTCGCGGACCAGCGTGACAGTTGAGTCGTGCCGAACCTCGACGCACTCTTTGCCAGCATCGGAGAAGCTCGACTTGTACCACTCGCCCATTACCGGCTTCTTCATGCCGTGTGCTCCTTTGCGATTCGCACCAGCAAGTCCCTGGTGTCCTGCGCTGTCAACGCTACAGCCCGAAGACCGGCGATTGCTTCACGATATTCGTCGACCTCTTCGTCGTGCTCGTGGAGAACGCTGCCGATGGCGCCTTCGGCGTATACCACTGGCGGCAAAGTCATCCCACTCGCGCCTTTGGGCAGATGGAGCAGGATGAACTGCTGTATGACAAGCCCCGGGTGTGGGCCGATAGCGAACGGGAGCGCCCGGATCTCGATATTGTCCCGGTCTCCAACCTCGGCGAGCCACCGCAGTTGCGCTGACATGACCCCTGGCGGCCCAGGCCTGTTCCACAAGACCGCTTCGGATATGAACGCCTCCAGCCGAAAACCGGCATCGTCCAACCGTGTTTGCCGCTTTTGGGTGAGCTCGACCCGCCGTTCTACGTCCACTGCGGACAGACGTGGCAGGGTGACGCGGACGATTTCCCGCCGGTAGTCAGCAGTCTGCAACAAGCCGGGCACGATTACCGGTTGGAACGTGATGATCTGCTCTGCCACTCCTTCGAGCCGGAGGAGCTTCTCGAAGTTCGGCGCGACCTGGTCGCTGTACGGCTTCCAGAACCCTTTCGAGTTACCCTGCGCCTTGGCCGCATTGTCCTGTGCTCGAACCTCTTCCAGAAGCTTGAGCGCCTTGGCCTGGTCCTCCGGGGAAGCGTGGTAGTACTCGAGCAGGTCCTTGATCTGCGGCCTGGTGAGCTTGGTCGGCGAGCCTTCCTCCATTCGCATCAGGACAAATCGCGTGACCTCGAGGTGGGCCGCCGCGGCCGACAGGGCCGTACGAGGTGCCTTTGATCGCACAGATTTCATGAAGTTTCCGAAATCCATGCGAGAGACCGTCAAACCGGCCATTTCGTTAGCCTCGCTATCTGGGAAACGTTCTCTACGCACATGTGCGTTCCGCACCTCAATCTTATTTCACGCGACTGTGCGCCATCCACGTATTGCCGCAGCACTTTTCGGCGCATGCTTAGTACATGACACCTGACGGCGACAGGTCGGCCCGCCGCAGTCGAATGAATCCGGAAACAACAGGAGTCGAAATGGCTTGGGATGCTTGGGCTTTGACGCTCTTGACGATCGCTGAGGCAGGCATCTTCATCGTCTGCCTGGGCGGGGATATAAGAAATTCCTGTCGGTACGGAAATAGCGGGCGCGGCCGTCACCGACGCGGACGCAAGAAAATTGGCGAGTGCCGGGAGGTGAATGGGTCGTGGACATCTACGAACGGCTGGAAAATTGCGATGTCGGGGAGCGGGAGCCGGCGATGACATCGGCGGAGGCAATGGAATCGCTTGTGTTGCATCAGGATTGCCTCACCGCGATGTGTGAGCGAAAGATGGCGGCGCGGCAGATCATCAAGACCGACGCCGAAAAGATCGAGTCCGCGAAGGTCATTCGGTTTCCGGCGAGTCGAATGGAGCCGGGTTGTGGCACGTGTGATCCGTAATCGGCATCGGGCACCCTATCGGCGGCCCGCCACGCTCGCCGAGGCGAAGAGCGGACTCGATCGGCATCGGGCATGCGTGGACGACTGTGCGGCGAAAAGGTCCTATGAGCGCGCCGTCCAGGAGATGGTTCGCGGGCCTGGTCTCGGCTGGAACATCTGGCGAGCGGACACCGGCCAGGCTGGTTGAAAAAGAGTGGCGCATCACCGGACGGTGATGCGCCACTTACAGTTTCGCGACAGCGATGTCAGCCGCGGATCTTGGCAGCGACCGAGGCCACGGCGGTCTCGGCGGGGAGTTCCTCGGCGGTGCCGGCGAAGCGGTCGCGGAGTTCGATCTTGCCCTCGGCCCAGCCGCGGCCGACGACCACGATGTAGGGCATGCCGAGGAGCTCGGCATCCTTGAACTTCACGCCCGGGGAGGCGGTGCGGTCGTCGAGCAGGACCTCGAAGCCCAGAGAATCGAGTTCGGCGGCAACCTGTTCGGCGCCGGCGCGGGCGCCCTCGTCCTTGTTCGCGATGACGACGTGGACGTCGAACGGGGCGACCTCGCGAGGCCAGCGCAGGCCCTTGTCGTCGTGCATCTGCTCGGCGAGCACGGCGACCATGCGGGACACGCCGACGCCGTAGGAGCCCATGGTGAGACGGACCGGCTTGCCGTTCTCGCCCAGCACGTCGACCTCGAAGGCGTCGGTGTACTTCTGGCCGAGCTGGAAGATGTGGCCGATCTCGATGCCGCGGGCAGCCTCCAGGACGCCGCGGCCGTCGGGCGAGGGATCGCCGTCGCGAACTTCGGCGGCCTCGATGGTGCCGTCGGGGGTGAAGTCGCGTCCGGAGACCAGGCCGACGTAGTGCTTGCCCTGCTCGTCGGCGCCGGTGATCCAGGCGGTGCCGGAGACCACGCGCGGGTCGACGAGGTAGCGGACGCCGTTGGCCTGCAGCGCCTTCGGGCCGATGTAGCCCTTCACCAGGAACGGGTTGGCCTTGAAGTCGGTCTCGTCGAGCAATTCCACCTCGGCCGGCTCGACGGACGCCCCGAGGCGCTTGTCGTCGACCTCACGGTCACCGGGGATGCCGACGCCGAGGATCTCGGTCTTGCCGTCGGGGTAGCGCAGCTTGACCATGACGTTCTTGAGGGTGTCGGCGGCGGTCGCCTCGCGGCCCAGCACGTTGGCGGTGTTGGCCCAGTCGACCAGCGTCGCAATGGTCGGCGTGTTGGGGGTGTCGTGGACGACGGCGTCGGACTGGCCCTCGAGCGGGATCGCCGGGGGCGCGGTGGTGATCACGGCCTCCACGTTTGCGGCGTAACCGGATTCGCGGCAGATGACGTAGGTGTCCTCGCCGACGGGGCTGTCGGCCAGGAACTCCTCCGACGCCGAGCCGCCCATGGCGCCGGAGGTGGCGGCCACGATGACGTACTTGACGCCGAGGCGGTCGAAGATCTTCTGGTAGGCCTCGCGGTGGGCGTTGTAGCTGTTCTTCAGCCCGTCCTCGTCGAGGTCGAAGGAGTACGAGTCCTTCATGATGAACTCGCGCCCGCGCAGGATGCCCGCGCGCGGGCGGCCTTCGTCGCGGTACTTGGTCTGGATCTGGTACAGCGTGACCGGCAGATCCTTGTAGGAGCTGTACTCGCCCTTCACGGTGAGGGCGAACAGCTCCTCGTGGGTGGGGCCGAGCAGGTAGTCCTGGCCCTTGCGGTCCTTGAGCCGGAACAGGCCGTCGCCGTACTCGGTCCAGCGGTTGGTGGTTTCGTACGGTTCGCGCGGCAGCAGCGCCGGCAGCGAGATCTCCTGGGCCCCGATGGCGTTCATCTCCGACCGGACGACATCCTCGACCTTGCGCAGCGTGCGCAGGCCGAGCGGCAGCCACGAGTAGACGCCTGGCGCGATGCGACGCACGTAACCGGCACGCACCAGCAGCTTGTGGCTGGGTACCTCGGCGTCGGCGGGGTCGTCGCGCAGGGTGCGCAGGAACAGGTGGGAGAGACGGGTGATCACGGCTCAACACAGTAGCCGCTGCTCGCGCACAGTTCACAAGGCATTACCGTGTTGGCTCGTGCTGGTGCTGCTGCCTCCCTCAGAAACCAAGTCCGACGGTGGTTCGGGCGGTCCTCTGGACCTGGATTCCCTCGCGATGCCGCAGCTCACAGCGGTGCGCGACAAACTCGTCACCGAGTTGATCGCGCTGGCCGCCGATCCCGATGCCGCGCGTGCCGCGCTGGCACTGGGTAAGGGGGCTGACGCGGAGATCGCGCGCAATGCCGCGCTGCGCACCTCCGCCACCCGCCCGGCCCTGGACCGATACACGGGTGTGCTGTACGACGCACTCGACGCGGCCCGGTTCACCAAGGCCCAGCGCGCCAAGGCCGAGGCCCGCCTGGGCATCGGCTCGGCGCTGTTCGGGGTGATCCGCGCGGGCGATCCGATTCCGGCCTACCGGCTTTCGGGCGGGTCGAAGCTGCCGGGTCTGCCGACGCTGCAGTCGCTGTGGAAGGCGGTGCTGCCGGCGGCGCTGCGCGCGGAGGCGGCCGGGCACCTGGTGGTGGATCTGCGGTCGGGCACCTACCAGAATCTGGGCCGGGTTCCGGGAGCGGTCACCGCGACGGTGCTGACCGAGCGTCCGGACGGGAAGCGAACCGTGGTGAGCCACTTCAACAAACACCACAAGGGACTGCTGGCGCGGGCGCTGGTGCTGTCGCGGTCGGAGCCGTCGGATATCGACGGGCTGGCCCGGGTGGCCGAGAAGTCCGGACTGCGCACCGAGGTCGCCTCGCCGACCGAGCTGCTCATCATCACCTCCTGAGCACACCGATCCCGTAGGGAACTTGGCTCGGCCGCGGCGGTCCCGCTGGCTAGAGTGGCCTGGTGGAACCCAAAGACCTGGATCCGGAAGTGCTCGAACTGGCGAGCAAGATCTTCGATCTGGCCCGCAGCGGCGATGCCGCCACCCTGGGCGCGTACCTCGACGCCGGGGTGCCCGTGAACCTGACCAACGACAATGGCGACACGCTGCTCATGCTGGCCGCCTACTATTCACACCCGGAGGCGGTGAACGCCCTGCTGGAACGCAAGGCGGACCCCAACTTCGGCAACGACAAGGGCCAGACCCCGCTCTCGGGCGCGGTGTTCAAGGGCTCGGACGAGATCGTCCACGCCCTGCTCGCGGCCGGGGCCGATCCGAACGCGGGCAGCCCGTCCGCGCGCGACGCGGCCGAGATGTTCGGGCAGACCAAGTATCTGGCGCTGTTCGACAAGTAGGGTGAGCCGGCCAACTCTCGTAACTCTCCAGGGTTTCGCCCCCGAACCCCCTGAGAGGCACGACTCCCGTAGCTCTCAGAGGCTTCGGCCCCGAACCTCCTGAGAGGCACTAGGTCCGGCCTGCGGACGAGATCGCCACGCAGGCCGGACTTTTCGCGTGTTCGGCCGGTTACTGCGTCCGCTGGTAGGTGCGGAAGGCCGACAGCGCCCAGCGGAAGGCGAGCGCTGCCAGGGCGGTCAGGTAGCCGAGGTGGGCGGCGACGAAGCCCGCGTCGGCGGTGCCCGCGAGGCCGGTACGGCCGATGTCTACCGCCCAGGTCACCGGGTTGAACTTGGAGATGCCCTGGACCCAGCCCGGCATGAGGGAGGTGGCCATCATGCCCGAGGACAGGAAGGTCAGGGGCAGGATGATGAGCTGGGACATGCCGATCAGGGCGATCTGGCTGCGGGAGATCAGGGCCAGGGCCACCGAGCCCGCGCAGAAGACGGCCGCCAGCAGGGTGGCCGCGATCAGCGCCAGCGCGATGCCGGTCACGCCGCCGGGATAGCGTGCGCCGCCGGCGAATCCGATGAGCAGGACCAGCGCGGACTGGACCAGGCCGATGGTGAGCTGCACGCCGAGCTGGCCGGCCACCACCGCGCTGCGCGAAATCGGTGCGGTGAGCAGCTGATTCATCACGCCGTTGTCGATGTCCTCGATGTATCCGGTGCCCGCCCAGACGCCCGAGTAGAGCACGGTCATCATGAGCACGCCGGGCGCCAGGAAGGTGATGTAGTTGGCCGCCCCGAATCCCGGGATGTCGCCGACGGATTTGAAGACCTGCCCGAACAGCAGGATCCACACGATCGGCTGCAGCAGCGCCGCGAACACGCCCCAGGATTCCCGCAGGGTGTTCACCATCCAGCGCCGGAATATCTGCCCGGCCGCCACCGGCCAAGTGGCCGTGGGGTTTTCGCGGGTGAGGGACAGGTCGTAGGTGAGCGTGGTCATGCCGCCACCTCCGCCCGGTCGCGGTTGTTGTCGGCCCGGTAGGAGCGGCCCGCATAGTGCAGGTACACATCGTCGAGTGAAGGCCGGGAGATGGAGACCGCGCCGAAACCGATGGCGGCGGCGTCGAATTCGGAGATGACCCGGCCGACGATGCCGGAGGGGTCGTCGGTGCGGGCGATGAGCCTGCCGTTGGGCCCGTCCTGCTCGACGACGATATCCCGCAGTGCCGGAATGGATTCCCCGACCGCGCGCACGGCGGCCACATCCGGTGCGATGAGTTCGACGGTGAGGGTGTCGCCGTCGAGGGTCGACTTCAGTTGCGCCGGTGTGCCTTCGATCACCGCGCGCCCGTGATCGATGATGACCAGGCGATCGGCCAGCTCGTCGGCCTCCTCCAGATAGTGGGTGGTGAGCACCACGGTGAGGGCCGCCTCGGTGGACAATCGGCGGATCTCCGACCACATCTCGGCCCGGGCCTGCGGGTCCAGGCCGGTGGTCGGCTCGTCCAGGAACAGCACCGACGGCGTGTGCACCAGTCCGACGGCGACGTCGAGCTTGCGCCGCATGCCACCGGAGAGCTTGGACACCTTGCGGTTTCGCGCCTCGGTGAGCTGGAACTGATCGAGCAGGCCGTCGGCCCGGGTCACCGCGTCGTGGCGGGTCAGGCCGTGCAGACGCGCGGCCATGACCAGATTCTCGAAGGGCGTCTGGCGCGGGTCGGCGCCCGAGCCCTGTGAGACGTAGCCGATGCGATGCCGGATGGCGGCCGCGTCGGTGGTGACATCGAATCCGGCCACCCGCGCGGTCCCGGAATCAGCCCGCGACAGGGTGGTGCAGATCTTTGTGGTGGTGGACTTGCCCGCCCCGTTGGGGCCGAGCATGCCGTAGACGGTGCCGGCGGCAATGCCGAAGCTCAGGCCGTCGAGAGCCCGTACATCGGGCTTGCGGCGGCCGCCGGGATAGGTTTTGACCAGGTCGTGCACCTCGACCGCGGCCGAGGGCATGGGTGTGACGGACATGGTTGTTCGTTCCTCGTCAGGTGTGGGGAACGACCACGGGACCGGTGGATATGCTGGAAATGCGGTTCGAGCATCCGGCGGTTTGCCGTCGGTCGTTCGGATTCGGCGACGGCTCGGGTGTTGGCGCACCCGGGCCGTCGTTGTTGCCGGGCCGATTGCCCGGCTCAGGTCGGCGGTGTCGGCAACCCCCATTCCTCGAGCAGCTTGTCGCCGATGTCCGGGGGCACCCGGCCGGCGGGGTATCGGGCGACCAGGTCGGCCATGGTGCGCCAGCCTTCGATGCCGCCCAGGTCATCGGATTCGATGCGGGCGGCCAGGGCGGCGGTGAAGTCGCGGTCGGCGGTGAGCATGTGCATCTCGTAGTTGCCCTCGATGAGCAGCACCTCGGGCAGCCAGGAGACGACGGCGTCGGTGGCGGCGCGGATCTCGGCAATCTGCTTGTCCAGCACCGTGACTCGCCGCCGCAGCAGGGCCGCGGCCTCGTCGGGTCCGAGCGCGGGCAGGAACGACAGCGCGGCCATGAACCGCGGGTATTCCTTCTCGGGTTCGGATATCCAGGCGCGCAACCAGTCCCGCATCTCGACGACGCCGTCGGGGGTGATGCGGTACACGGTCCGCGCGGGCCGGTTGCCGTCCTGTTCAGCGCCGACGACCTCGATGAAACCCTGGTTCAGCAATGATTCGACCACCGGGTACAACGCGCCGTAATTGATCCGCACGCTGCCGTCCTTGCCGCGCTGCTTGAGGGTCTGCGAGATCTGATACGGGTGCATCGGCCGCTCCCAGAGCTGCACGAGTACGGCCAGCGCCAGCGGATTGACCCGGCGGAACGCCCGCTTCCCGGCCATACTCACCCCCGGCTACTCTGGTCAGAGTATTTGCTTACTCTGGCCAGAGTACTCCCCCGCCGACGGCCCAGCAAGGACGAAATGCAGGGCGAGCAGGAAATGCCGGACATGCCGTGCTAAATTGGTCGCACGTCCAATAGTTGACGCGTTCATCTATTTCTCATTCAATTTCGCCTCACTGGTTACTCGCCGGTAATCCCCCGCGCGATGCATAACCCGTGACGGATTTTCTTCGAAGTACCACTACCACCCGCCGAACGGTCCTCGCCGGAGCGGGAGCCCTCGCGGTCGGCGCGGCCCTCGGGTCGACGGCCCCACGTGCCTCCGCCGCCCCGCTGCCCGCGCCCGCGGATTCCGGGATCGACCACATCGTCGTGGTGATGATGGAGAATCGCTCGTTCGACCACTACCTGGGCTGGCTGCCCGGAGCGAACGGCAGGCAGGCCGGGTTGACCTTCACCGACCGTAATGGATTGGCACACAACACCTTCCACCTGGCGACCACGCAGGGCTGCCAATACAACGATCCCGACCACTCCTTCGAGGGCGGCCGCGTCGAGTACAACGACGGCAAGTGCGACGGCTGGCTGCGCGCCGGAACCAACGACGAATTCTCGATCGGCTATTACGAGCAGGGCGATCTCGGCTTCTACGGAAATGCCGCGTCGGCGTGGACCGTGTGCGACAACTACTTCTCGGCGATCATGGCCGAAACCTATCCGAATCGCTTCTATCAGCATGCCGCGCAAACGGACCGCATTCACAATTCGACGACCATTTCGACCCTGCCGACCATCTGGGATCGCCTGGCGGCGGCCGGTATTCAGGGCCGCTACTACTTCTACGACACACCGTTCCTGGCGCTGTGGGGCAGCAAGTACCTGTCCATCTCGCGCCCGTTCGCGACCTTCCTGTCCGATTGCGCGGCCGGGACGCTGCCCGCGGTCTCCTTCGTCGATCCCAAGTTCCTCGACGAGGACACCGGCACCTCGGCCGACGATCATCCGCACGCCGATATCCGTGCCGGACAGGCGTTCCTGAACCAGGTCTATCAGGCCGTCACCAACAGCCCCGCCTGGTCGCGCACCCTGCTGATCATCAACTACGACGAATGGGGCGGCTTCTTCGACCACGTGCCGCCGCAGGTCGCGCCGGATGCCAACCCGGACTGGGGGCTGCGCGGATTCCGGGTGCCGTGCCTGGTGATCTCCCCGCTGGCGCGGCGCGGGCACGTGGCCCACGAGGTCTACGACCACACCTCGGTGCTCAAGGCGATCGAATGGCGATGGGGGCTCCCATCCCTCACCCCGCGCGACGCCGCCGCCCGCAATATCGCCGAGGTGCTCGACTTCGGCAGCGCCCCGAATCTCGCTGCGCCGCAATGGAATGTGCCGCCCGCGCCGCCGGGGGTGTGCGCCCCGGCCGTGGTCGCCGACTTCGAGCAGTGGAATACCCTGCGCGCCGTGGCCGCATCGACGGGATGGAGTCTGTGATGCGCCGGCTCGGCCAACTCATCGTGGTGCTGGTGTTCACGATCGCCGCGCTGGCCGTCGGCTACGGCCCGCATGCGACCGCGGATCCCGGCGCGCCGCACATCTTCGTGATCCAGCTGGAGAACAAGGGGTACGACGAGACCTGGGGACCGGCGTCGGCCGCACCGTATCTGAGCCAGACCCTGCGGTCGGAGGGGGTGCTGCTGAGCCAGTACTACGGCATCGGGCACAACAGTCTGGACAACTACCTCGCCCAGCTGTCCGGTCAGGGACCGAATGCCGAGACGCAGGCCGACTGCCAGATCTACAGCGACTTCGCGGGCGCCGGAACGGTTCCGCCCGGCCAGGCGGTCGGTCAGGGCTGCGTGTACCCCGCGTCGGTGCCGACGCTCGCCGGGCAGCTGACGGGGGCCGGCCGCAGCTGGAAGGGCTATATGGAGGATATGGGCACGCCCTGCCGCCATCCGGCCCTGAACAGCCAGGACACCACCCAGAAGGCGACCGTCGCGAGCCAGTACGCGGCCCGGCACAACCCGTTCGTCTACTTCCACCAGATCATCGACTCGCCTGCCTGCCAGCAGCAGGTGGTCGATCTCGGTGCGCTGAAGAGTGATCTGACACAGGCGGATACGACGCCGGACTTCGCCTACATCACCCCGAATCTGTGCGACGACGGGCACGACTCCCCCTGTGTCACGGGCGCTCCGGGCGGGCTGGTGTCGGCGGATCTCTGGCTGCGCGAATGGGTTCCGGTGATCAGCTCGGCCCCGGCCTTCCAGCAGAACGGGATACTGATCATCACCTTCGACGAATCCGATGGGCCGCAACAGGATTCCTCGGCATGCTGTGGCGAGGGCCCCGGCCCGAACAGTCCTCTGCCGGGTATCGCCGGCCTGGGCGGCGGCCGGGTCGGCGCCCTGGTCATCTCACCCAAGTCGGTGACGCCGGGCACCTTCAGTGACACGCCGTACAACCACTATTCGCTGCTGGCGAGCATCGAGGATCGATTCGGCCTGCCGTATCTGGGCTATGCCGCCGCACCGGGTCTGCCGCGCTTCGGAACCGACGTGTTCAATCGGAGGAACTGACGCGGCCGCCGGCCGGGGTGCTGCCGAGCAGGGGCGGGCAGCACCCCGGCCGTTGCGCTACTGCTGCGCGGTATGTCCAGGCAGCACGCAGACCGCATCGAGGCCGAGCACGTGGTTGAGGCGGCCGAAGGCCAGCCAGGAGCCCAGGCACATGGACAGTTCGACGATCTCGGCGTCGGAGTAGAGCGTCTTCATCCGCTCGAAGAACTCGTCGTCGAGGTTGTGGTGGTCGAGGGCGTAGCGCTCGGCGTACTCGGCGGCCATCCGGGTGCGGTCGTCGAAGGATTCGGTGGTGCGCCACTGGGTCACGTCGTCGGCGAAGGACTCCTCGACCTTCTCGCCATTGCGATCGGTGCGCCAGTCCAGGCAGAACAGGCAGCCGTTGATCTGGGCGATGCGCAACCGCGCGGCCTCGAATTCGCGCAGGCCCAGGGTGCTGTGCGAGTAGACGGCGAGGGAGAAGTTGGAGGCCGCCACGCCGATGCCGGGCACCATTTCGCCCCACACGTAGCCGATGGGGTCCTTGCCCTCGGGAATGTCGATGATCATGCCGATGGGTTCCTTCCGAGAGTGCCGAACGGCAGCGGGACGTCGAGGGCGTCGTAGAGGCCGGGCTCGGCGTCGGCCAGCCACGGGATGGCGTTCACCAATCTGCCCACGGCGGTGGCATTTCCGCCCGCGGAGTGATTGCCGTCCTCGTCGGTGGCCTGCACGGTGATCTCGATGCGCGGGCGGCCCTCGATGAGCACGCGGTGCGCACCGGCGCCGCTGGGCGGGTGCGGCCAGTCGGGGGCGCAGCTGGCGTGGATGCGGGTGACGTGCTCGATGACGATGCGCGGGCTGCCGTCGACGATGCCCTGCACCTCGAAGCGCACCGCGCCCTGGGTGCCCGCCTCGAATTTGCCCATGCGCTCGGTCTCGACGGTCTCGTCCAGCGCGCGCCGCTCGACCACCTCGCGAATGTCGGTGAGCGCCACGCCCAGTCCGCGCGCGATCATCCGAATCTGCCCGCCCCACACCATGGTCGGGATGGTGGGCGCGAGCATGGGCGGCTGATAATCCAGGGGCTGGCCCATGCCGACCAGGTAGCGCACCGAGTCGGGCTGGTCGTAGGTGGAATAGTCGAAGATCTCCTGGCACCGCAGCACATCCACGCTGCTGCCGAGGCCGCTCATCAGCAGCGGCAGGACGTCGTTACCCCAGCCGGGGTCGATGCCGGAGACGAACAGGGCGCCGCCGCCCTCCGCGATGGCCGCAGATACCCGGTCCTGCAGTTCGATCGGGGCGCTGCGGTGGTCGTAGAGCGCGTAGAGCGCGGGCGTGACCACCACGGCCCCGGTGCGCAGGGCGCGTTCGATGTCGGCGAGGGCATCGTCGGGACGGATGTCGCCGGACGCGGCGTAGACGATGGCGCGGGGTCCGGCCGCGAGCGCGGCGTCGACATCGGCGGTCGCCGCGACCCCCACCGCGGTGTCCAGCCCGGCCAGGTCACCGGCGTCGCGGCCGACCTTGGCCGGGTTGTGGACCAGAACGCCGGTCAGCTCCAGACCCGGATGTGCCGCGACGGCCCGGATGGCGGCACGGCCGACATTGCCCGTACCCCAGACCAGGGTGGAAATCATGTCCGAAACGTAGCAAATGCTTGCTAGGTAGATGTCCGATTCGGCTACATTGCGGTATGGATTTTGCAGCTCTCGAATCGATTCGCGCACTCAAGTATCGCTACCTGCGCACGCTGGATCTGAAGCAGTGGGACGAGTTCGGGGACACGCTCTGCGCGGACATCGTCGGGTCCTACGGATCGCCGTCGGGCGGACTGCCGGCCCAGTTCACCAGCCGCGACCAGATCGTGGATTTCATGCGCGGCGCGCTCAGCGGGAACATCATCACCGTGCACGTCGCCAACCATCCGGAAATCACGGTCGACGGCGATACCGCTTCCGGCAGTTGGTGTCTGGAGGACACCGTGATCGCCGCGGACTACGGCCTGCTGATCCGCGGAGCGGCCTACTACCACGACACCTACCGCCGCGAGGACGGCGTCTGGCGCATCGCGAGCACCGGCTACCAGCGCATCTACGAATCCAAGATGTCCACCGACGCGCTGCCCGGCTACGCCCTCACCGCCAACCGCTGGGCCCCGGCCGCCGAGCCCCAGCAGGGCTGACGTAGTCCGCGCCGGGTGAGCGAGCGGCATCGGCTGCCGGAGGCGATCAGTGTCCGGCAGAAAGGCTGGAGGAGCCGCTCGGCAGGGCGATCTTCGGCAGCCGGAGATTCGCGTCCGGAACACCGGTGCCGTTCGGGTCGAGCAGGCCGCCCTGCTCGGCGTAAGAGCTCTCACCCGGCGCCGCCTGCAGGGTGCCGAGGTACTTCCACACGCCGCCCGCGAGCGTGCCGCCACCTACCAGCAGGGTCCCGGCCAGGCCGCCCGCGCCGGCGAAGGCCGCGAGCGCGGCGGGCGCGGTGGCCAGGCAGACGGGGCCGACCACCAGGCAGGAACCGAAGCCGATCACCGCCCCGACCAGCAGGCCGATAACAGTGCCGCCGACGGTTCCGGCCAGCGTGGCCGTCGTCATCTTCCCGGCCAGCTCGCCGAGCGCGAGTTGGTTCTCCAGCGGGGAGGCCACCGGCTGGGCCGCGACCCGGACCGCCGGATCGGGGGTGAGTGTCAGCCGGTGCCCGTCCGCCGAGATCTGTTGGCCGAGGACGTATTCGCGACCATCGAGTTCGAATGTCAGTGGCAGATCGGCCAACTGCCGGCCGGAGCCGTCCTGGACCGTCACCGACCGCTGATCCGACGACAGTACGAAGCCGCCGACCTCGATGGTCGAGATCACGGATTCGGGGGTGACGCTCGCCCGCCACTGCGGATCTGTGCCGGTTCCCGCGGCCGCCGGAACCGCCGCCACGCTCACGGCGACCACCGCGAGCGATGCGAAGGCGGTGGCGAATACTGTTGTGCTGATTCGCATCTGGTTCTTCACCCTCCGTGATTCGCGCCGGTCGCGTACTGGCCGTACTGGCTGGTGCCCGGTGCCGCGTTGAGGGTGGTGACGTAGTTGTAGGCGGCGACGGCGGCACTGGGCCCGCCCGCGAGCACCAGCCCGGTCAGTCCCCCGACCGCACCGGCCACTGTGACGATGGGCAGCACCGCCACGACACAGCCGAGGCTGAGCACCAGGCACGACGCACCCGCGACCGCGAGCCCGATCCCGACGCCGGCCACTGCCCCGACGGCGGTGCCGATCAGACTGCCGACCGAGGTGCTGATGCTGACCGCGTTGATGAGATCGTTCATCGCCAACTGGTTCTCGACCGGCGAGGCCACCGGCTGCACCGATGCCCGGACCAGCCCGGTGACATCCGGGACCAGGGTCAGAGTGCGCGCGTCGGCCGAGATCTCCGGCCGGATCGGTAGCTGTCGGCCGTCGACTTCGGCGGCCAGCGGCAGGGCGTCGAGCGCCTGTCCGAGCCCATCGCGCACAGTCACCGACCGTTGATCGGCGGCGAGCCCGAAAGTGCCGTCCTGCAGCGTTACGACCACCGAATCTCCCACCGCGGCAGCGTGATAGGAGATGACCGGAGCGGTCGTGTCCGGCGCTGCCGCTGCGGTCGCGGCGCTGACGGCGACGCTCGCGGCAGCGGAAAACGCTGTCAGCGCCAGGGTGTGAAATTTCATGGCGAGTTCCTCATCGCAAAGCAAGTTGTCACGTGTGCTCGGCTTCCGGGCGACCACCGGGTTCGATGCGCCGGAAGTCCGATGGATCAGAAGGGGCGGGGCGGCAGCGGCTTGATGAGCGGAGCGAGCAGCTCCCCCGAACGCTCGACAGTGAGGACCTCCGCGGGATCCAGCGCGATGATCTCGCGCTGGGATTCGTCGATCTCCCACACGTCCTCGCCGACCAGCCGGCCCTGGTCGTCGTAGGGCCAGATCATGTGCTCGACGTTCTTGACGAGATAGGTCGCGTCCGGGTCGACATCGGCTCCGCCCGCAGCCAGGATCGCACCGGGTGTCTGCTGGTAGATCGCCGCGGTCGAGCAGATCATGTTGTCGCCCACCGCAAGCTTCTCGTCCTCGGCATAGAAGATGCACTGGCCGGTACCGCTCCACTCGCTGTAGACGGCCTGCACCGCCTCGGCGCCATCGAGGACGGTGTTGATTCCGAAAACGTTGAAGTGGTAGACGGGATGCCCGACAGTCATGTCCGGGGTGAAGATGTCCTTCCATCGTCCGGCCATCTCCAGATTGCGATGCCGGTCGTAGGCCTGCAGCAGGTATCGGTGCCGCGGGTTGTCCGTGGTCTCGATCAAGCGCCGCACGGCGATGTTGGTCATGGTGATGTCGAATCGGTTCACGATGGTTCCTTCTCTTTCTGTCAACGCGGGGCGGATTGTCAGTGCGTGGCCGTGATTCCGGGTGGGTTCCAGGTGCCGTCGACGGTCTTCGTGTCGGGCCAGTACAAGCGCAGTACCAGGTTGAAGTCGCCCGAAACCGGAGCCGGCAGCCAGTTGGATTCCCTTGCCGCGCCTGGATTTTCGCGCTGGATGTAGAGGTCCAGCGAGCCGTCGGGGTTCTTGTGCAGCTGCTCGCCACGTACCGCGTACCGATTGATGGGGTTGGCGATGAAGAAACCCTTGTCGTTGTACATGGTCAGCGACCAGAACGCGTGCACCGGTGGAATCTGATCGGGGGCGAAATGCAGAACGTAGTTCCGGTCGGAGTTCAGCTGCGCGGCAGTCGCATCGGTGCGGGTGTTCGGGTAGATCGCATCCTCGGGCAGGTTCGCGCCGAGCCCGCCGTGCGCGATATTGGAGCGCCGCTCGTAATCGGCCCCGTAGGTGCCCATCCCTGTGCGTGCGACGTTCCAGCCGTTGACCGGTTTACCGACAAGATCGATCTCGATCTTCGACAGCGCCTCGGGCCACGCGTCCTGCCACGCTCGGCGGTCGGGCTCCGGCAGTTGGGCCAGGTCCAGCTTCTTGTCCGGTGTCCACCCGGCCTCGGCCAACCGGTCGAGCAGGCCCTTGTCCTCCGGCCGCGGCTGATTGTGCGACAGGCTCGAGTAGTACAGGTCCCAGTACTGCTGCGGGGTGAGGTGGTGAATGTAGGCGGCGACCTCCTGACCGGTGGGCCAGTCCGGGTGCAGGTCGGTGTTGTCCGGTGGTGTGTAGGCGGTGCCGTAGGCACTCAGAGGCACGGCCGTCAGCTGCCGTTGGATCGCGGCGACCGCGGGAAGGTCGTCGGGTCCATTGACCTGAATCCGGCCGATGACCCAGCCGCCGTCGGTCGGCATCTTGTACTCGTGCACCCCTGCCGGGAGGGTGCCGTGCCAGCTCGGGCCGGTGATCGCGAACTGATATCCATGGCCCGCGCCGAGAGTGCGGGTGCCCGGCGACGCCTGCACATTGGTCCACATGTCCAGGATCGGGAACAGGTGGTAGCGATCACCCATGTCCGGAACGCTGACCACCAGCGGCTCCTTGGACACGTCGTAGAACATCGACGAATACAGGGTGTCGACATTCGGGCGCACGACGGCGGTGAACGATGCGTCGGGCAGAAACGCCATATTGGCGAACTGGTTCATCGGTGCCGCGGTGCGCCCGTTCGGGCGTGGCAGGTTTGTCAGCTGCCGGCGCGTGACCTCCATCGTCACCAGCGGATAGGTGTAGACGTAGGCGTTGACCGCCGCGTCCTCCTTCGCGGCTTCGCTCGGCGATGAACTCTTCGAACACGCCGTCAGCGCGACCGCGAGCATCAGCGCTGCGGCAAGTGCCGCCGCGACCTTGCCTCGACGGGATCTGGAACTCAAGGATCCTCCTGGATAGACACGAACAAGAGCGGACGGGCCTTGTACGGATCACACAACATGCCTCCTCCGCTCAACGGATCCCCAATTCACCGCGAATATGGGTGTGAACTGGCCTTATTCCGCTTCGGTGAAGAAGCTACCAACCGTGGTGTGACGGCAACCACTGTCAAATGGTCAATGTCGATTCGAATAATTGACCATTTGGATAGTTCTTGGCACCATCTGGCCATGCACACACTCCCGGGTGGCGACGAGATCCAGGCGACGGTCCAAGCCGTCGCGGGCGAAATGCTCCCCCGGTGCCCCGCACTCGCCGAAGACGCCGCACACCTCATTGCGGACCGTGTCGGTGAAATTCGCCGGGCCGGCGTCGAGGACATCGTGCTCGCGACATGCCGGGCGAACACCCTGGTCGCGTTCGACTATCTGGCCCGGGGCGTGCCGCTGGAGATGTTCATGCCCTCGGCGGAGGTCATCGAACGCACTCGCATGCTGGTGCAGCGTGGGCTGCCGTTGACCGCGGTGATCCGCGGGTACCGCATCGGTGCGAACCTGATGACCGAACAGTGGTCGGATGCGGTCTATGCCTACGGGCCCAATGATCGCCGATCAGTGGAGGTCGCCAAAGCGGGCACCTCGTACATCCTGTCGTGCCTCGATCTGATGACCGAACGGATATCGGAGGAGTACCGCAACGAAGACGAGCGGCTCGCGCGTGAACGCTCGCTCTCCCATCTCGAAGATGTGCGCCGCGTGCTCTCCAGCTCGGACACCGACGTCGACAATGCGACATACCGACTGGGATACCGGCTTTCGGGACGGCACACGGCAATCGTGTTGCGCGCCTTGACCAACGATGCGGACGCGGGCGCGTCGCTCGACGTGGCAGTCCGGGAACTGGGCCGGGCGACCCGGACACCGGGGCTGACCGTTCGTGTCGACATCCGCACCATGTGGTGCTGGCTGCCGAGCCCTGCGGATGATCACCTGCGCATCCCGTCGCCCTCGGTGCCGGTCCTGGTCGCCATCGGCAATCCGGCCGGCGGTCTCGACGGGTTCCGCCACAGCCACAGAGAAGCCCTCGACGCATTGCGCGTCTCGGAGATGACCGCCCCTTCCACCGCCACGGTCACCTACTACCGCGACGTCGACATCGCAGCCATGTGCTCGATCGTCCCGGAGCGATGCCACGAGTTCGTCAGCTCCGAACTCGGCACATTGGCGAGCAACGACCGCACGACGCGGCGCATCCGCGAAACCCTGAGGGCGTTCTACGCCGCCAACAGCAACTTTCGTGCGACTGCCGCGAATCTCGGCATCCACCACAACACCGTCCGATACCGCCTCGAACAAGCGGAACTCGCCATCGGCAGACCGGTTGGCGAGCGCCGCTTGGCCCTCGAGCTCGCACTCCACCTCGCACATGCCATCGGGATCGTCGACGACGAAGTCCCCCGTACCGGCATCCGATGACGTATCGGTCGGACCCTCTCCAGAGCAACCTATCGCGCGTAGCCTCCGTCTATTGTGGCGGCGAATCGGCAATGACGAGACGGCGTCGCCGCGGCAATATCAGCGCGGGGACGACCGCGACGGCACCGATAGCGAGTGTCCACCAGTATGTTTGGGCGAATGCGTGGGTCAATTCCCGGGTTAATTCCTCGGTTCGGACCGTTCTGGTGAACGCGTCGACATCGGGGGCCCGATGTTCGATGTTGCGTTGAATCAGCACCAGCAGCGCCGCGACACCGAACGAACTACCCGCACGAATGCCGACATTGGTAGCGGTTGTGGCCGAGGGGATTTGGGAGTGTCGTAAGGTCTGGTAGCTGGCACCCATCGCGGCGGGCATGATCATGCCGTGCCCGAGGCCGATCACGAACACTGCTGCCACGACCAGGATGTCGCTGGTGCCGGGCGCGAGGTGGGTCAGGCCGAAGATGCCGGACAGGACCACGGGAAGTCCGGCGAGGATCAGCAGTCGCGGGGAGTGTTTGTCGGTGAGCTTGCCGGTGATCAGCGTGGTCACGATCGCACCCAGTCCGAGGGGTGCGACCATCGCTCCGGAGCGGAGTGGGCTGTTGTCGTCGACGGTCTGGAAATACAGCGGCAGTAGCGCGGTCAGGCCGGACAGGGTGCCGATGTAGACGAACACCATCGCGTTGACCGCGGCGAAGTTCCGATCCCGCAGTAACCGGACGTCGACCAGCGCCGCGTCGCCTCTGCGGAGCGCGTGCAGGACATAGCAGCCGAGCAGAACGACTCCGGTCAGCACGCCGGCCACGACACGGATATCGGTCAGGCTCGTTCCGCTGCCCGCCTGCGCGGTGCCGTACACCAGCGCGCCCAAACCGGGTGACAGCAGCGTCAATCCGAGGAGGTCGAGCCTGGCGTCGTGGTCGCGGACCGGGTCGGTCGGCAGTAGCCGGATCGCGGCGATGACCGCGATCGCACACAAGGGAACGTTGATGTAGAACATCCACCGCCACGACAGGTGGCCGAGGATCAGACCGCCGACCGTCGGGCCGAGCACCGGGGCGAGCATCGCGGGCACCGCGACCGCGCTCATGACGCGCCCCATCCGGGCGGGTCCGGCGGCACGGGCGAGCATCGTCTGCCCGATCGGCAGGATCATACCGGCGCCGAAGCCTTGCAGCAGCCGGAACATGATGAGCGCGGTGATGTTCCAGGCCATTCCGCACAGCACCGATCCGGTGATGAACAGCAGCAGCGAGACGATCCACATCGTCTTCGGGCCGAACCGGACGATCACCCATCCCGACAGCGGGATGCTGCCCGACAGCGCCAGGGTGTATCCGGTCAGCACCCATTGAATCGCCGTGAGCGACGTATGGAACTGAGCGCCAAGGGTGTTCACGGCCACGCTGGTGATCGTGGTGTCCAGGATCGTCATGATCGCGCCGAGAACCACAACGATCACGAGCTTGCGCAGGGCCGGGTCGAACTCGGTCGATGTCGTTGGAGCCTGTGTCATTTACCTTGCGCCCCACCATCGCCCGGTTGCTGCCAGCCGCGACGCGCACGGGCGTAGCGGGGTTTCAGCACGTAGTGGTGGAGGACGCGAATCGGGGAGGGCAGGAAATCGAGCATCTTGGTCTGTGCGTCGGCGGGCGCGTCGTCGAGTGCCCACGGCAGGTACTCGGTCAAGGCGCGAAGTCCGTTGCGTTTGCGCATCTCCGCGCCGAACGCGGCCCATCCGGGCCCGCCGACGGTGCGGTCGATGAGCGGCAGCGCCAGCTGTTCCTCGTGGGTGAAGTGCGTATCGAGCGCCGCGGCCAGGGCGTCCACGTCGGACCGTAACCGCAGCCCGCCGCCGGCGGTGGCTATTCCGGATTCCACTCTGGCCAGCAATTCCTCGATGCCCTCGTGTTCGGCCTCCATATCGTCGAGGATTGCCAGGTCTGCCGGATCCGTGACCGCGGCGCGCACCAGCGGCCACAGGGCGGCATCCTCGGTGCTGTGATGCCGGTCGAGCTGGCGTCGGAACGTCTCCCACCCGATCCGCACGGACGGCTCGGTGAGGCGGCCCTCGGCAACAGCGGCCGTGAGGCGTATCAGGTCGCGCATGCAGGCGTCGTGTGCCAGATACATTCCGAAGAAGTCGATTGTCGTGGTCGGTCTGTGGTTGTTCATGGTCATGTTCAGCCGTTCTCGTTGAAAGTTCCTGGGCGTACTGCATATTCAGATCAGGGGCAAGCACTCACGGCATGACCGAGCCGCCCGCGATGTCGAGCGTGACGCCGGTGATC
Organism: Nocardia sp. NPDC004123; assembly: GCF_053603795.1. Taxonomy (NCBI): domain Bacteria; kingdom Bacillati; phylum Actinomycetota; class Actinomycetes; order Mycobacteriales; family Nocardiaceae; genus Nocardia; species Nocardia sp. NPDC004123. The sequence continues at coordinate 14,588 of NZ_JBSGGG010000018.1, read as the reverse complement.
CACGAGGACGCGGCGGAGGCGAGGAACAGCGCCGCGGAGGCGACGTCGTCGGGGGTACCCAGCCGTCCCAGCGGGAAGTCTCGCAGCAGGTGCTGCCGTTGTTCGTCGGACATGAAGCGCCGCATCCGCTCGTGCTCGATCGTGGCGGGCGACACGCAGTTGACGCGAACCCCTTGGGGTGCAAGCTCTTTGGCCAGATGACGACTCATCGACACCACTCCCGCTTTGGCTGCCGCGTAGGCGGCCGAAGCCGGGGTGGCCTGTCGGGCCGACGATGACGCCATGGTGACGACGGCGCCGCGGCGAGCGATCAGGTCCGGCAGGAACGCCGAGATGGTCAGGAAGGTAGCCGTGAGATCGGAATCCACCACGTGACGCCAGTGTTCGGCGGTCTCGTCGATCGACGGCACCGGTTGGCCATAGCCGCCGGCGAAGGCGATCACGATGTCGACTTCACCGAATTGGTCCAGGACCAGGGCGCGTACCCGGTCCAGGTCGGATTTCGAGGTGCAATCGGCGACGGCCGTCAAGGCCCGGCCGCCTGCGGCGGTGATCGCGGTCGCGACGCCGTCCAGCGCGGCGTGGTCGCGGCCCACCACGGTCACCGCAACACCGTTGCGAGCCAATGCGATGGCGGTGGCCGCGCCGATTCCGCGGGAGCCGCCGGTCACGACGGCGGTCTTGCCCGCCAGATCCGGGTGGTCGGCCATCACTGCAAGGTCCGGAGTAGTCACGCCACTGTCCTTTTCGTCATCGCGAGTGTCTGTGCGGGAATTTAGTTAGACTGTGTGTATGAATAAATCAGGCCCGCAAGGTACTGTCAAGGCCATGAGCCCACGCCAATACAACCTGGGGAAGCGCAGCGCGCAGATCGAGCAGAGTCGCCGGCAGGTTCTCGACGCCGCCAGGGCTGTACTGGGTGAGGCCGACAGCTACACCGGATTCACGCTGGATGCGGTAGCCAAGCGTGCGAACGTGGCCCGTGCCACGGTCTACTACCAGTTCGGGTCGAAAACCGGACTGCTGGAAGCGGTCTGCGACGATCTCGGCGTGGCCGGCGGCCTGTCCGAACTGGTCAAGGCATTTACCAACCCCGAACCACTCGCGGCGCTCGCCGAATTCATCGCCTGCTTCGCGCGCTTCTGGCAGGCCGACCGCCCCGCCATGCGGCGGCTGCGCGCGCTGGCCGCACTCGACGCCGACGTCCACACGGTTATCAGCGCCCGCGACGAGCGGCGCCGCGAAGGCTTGGCGGTATTGGCGGCCCCCTTCGCCGACGGGAACCCATCGGAGGGAGACACCGATCGGCAGGTGCGTATCCTGCTGGCCCTCACCAGCTTCGAGACGTTCGACACCATGGTCGGACCCGACGGCGACCTGTTCGACGCCATCCCGGTGATCACCGGGATGGCGGCCACCGTGCTGGGAGCAAGCACCTAGGAATGTTCGGCCCGCTCGGGCTGAAGATCAGCCACCCGAGCTCGACAGGGACGGTCGAAGGTCCCGCACTGCCGGTGTTCTCCGGCGATCATGGCGTCTCCAGGCCGTAACGCGCCCTGCCCGTTGATCTTCCATAGCCCGAGCCGGCCAACTTGGTCAGCGCGGGAAGCGGCATGACATCATGCCGGTGATCGGCATCGGCGAGTCCCGAGGTCTCAGCGCCTCGGCATGTCGTCTTCGACACCGTGAACGCCGAGGTCTGGTTCGCCGGCGCCGGCGGGGGCGTCGTTGTGGGATTCACGACCTGCCAGGCGCATCGACGCTGCGCCTGCCAGCAACGACAACGCCCCTACATAGAGCAACCGGACTCCCAACACGAACGGCTGAAATGCCAAGGGCATCAGCGGAATAAACGACAAGGCCAACACGGCGACCAGTCCGGCCGCCAGCCAGAACCGCCTCGGTGCGCGCCGGATGGGCGGTGGGTCACCGTGCCAGGCTCGCAGCAGTCCGCGCCGGCCGATGTAGTAGAACAACCCGACCGCGAGTGCCCCACCGCCCAGGGTCGATGCCTGCTGCAGCAGGTACCACCAGGGCCTGCCGAGCGGACCTGGCTGCAACAGCACGGGAAATCTGGCTACTCCCCAGCCGTGCCCGCCGGCCGGATCATGGGTGAACCCGTCCCAGAAGATATGAGTGAACGCACCGATCAGAATCGAGTATCCCGTGACATACCACCGATATCGCGCGGCACCGAGTACGCCATAGGCGGGCAGATCGAGCGCGCCGAGCCGTGGCAGATGTGCGGCAATCTGCGCGGCACCCCAACGGATCACCACCGTTGCGACGATTCCCATGGGTAGACACCACCACAGCAACGCCGGTAGTGCATGCGTCTCCGGCATCGAAAAGAACCCTGCCACCGGATAGGAGGCATCGGGAACCGCTGAGCCGACCACCAACGCGACACCATCCAGATGACGAGGCCACCGGATCTTCATCGGGAGCACTGCCAACGCATGCGACGGAAAGGTGAGCGGCACGGCCAAGTGTATCCACTGTCGTTTCAACCCCTTCGGGGACGCGTCCACGAACGCCGTCGAACCTGTACATCGGCGGTCCGAGATCGCTCCCACTCCCATGCAACACCCTGAATTCGGTATGGCCTCAATGAGTCACCAGGACAAACCCAGTGCTGCGCTGCCCCTGAGACCACAGGCAGTAGCGGATGTCTCTGGGCCGCTGCCGATCTCACCGCCGACGCCTCGCGCTGGCCGGTTCGGTCAGCGCGGTATGCGGCATGTCAGTCGTTGGTGCTCGTGCGCCGGGAGTGGGGCGGGCGGGATTCGAAACCCGCTCAGCGCGAGGCGCCCCACATCGGAGGTGAAGGGTGGGGTATCCGGGGCTGGTCAAGCGGTGCGGGTGTCGTGTGTGGCACGGTTGTCGAGCACGTCGTCCATGTGTGTTTCCGCCCAGTTCTTCACACCGCGCATCATCTGGTGCAGTGAGAGGCCGAGGTCGGTCAGTTCGTAGGAGACCGTGACGGGCACGGTCGGTGTCACGGTGCGGGTGATCAGACCGTCTCGCTCCAAGGCGCGCAGTGTCTGGGTAAGCATTTTCTGGCTGACGCCGGTCAGCAGACGGGCCAGCTCCGAGTAACGCATCGAACCGCCGCCGAGCGCGCACAGGACCAGCGTGACCCATTTGTTGGAAATCCGATCCAGTAGCCGGCGGCTCGGACACGCCGCCAGGAACGCGTCGTACTCCACCTTGGACTGCGCCCGTTTCTGGGCAGTCGTCCTCGTTGCCATCGACCGCTCCTCCGACCCGTGGGTGCCTTACGCACTTCGAAGTGCGTACTTCCCATTGGAAAGTTACCTCTCCATAGTGAAGCAACGAGCAGTTGTGCACCATTGCGGCTCGATACGAAAGGAGTAAGTTGTGAGCATGCGGTCCACCGCGCTGCCCGGCGGCACCTGGCCTCTGGGAGATCTGACCGTCAGCCGATTCGGCTACGGCGCAATGCAACTCGCGGGCCCCGGGGTCATGGGCCCACCGGCCGACCACGACGGCGCACTCGCGGTGCTGCGCGAGGCGGCGGACCTGGGCATCACCCACATCGACACCGCCGACGCCTACGGGCCACGCGTCACCAACCAGCTGATCCGGGAAGCGTTGCACCCGTATCCCGAATCGCTGCACATCGTGACCAAGGTCGGCGCGACCCGCGACGAGCAGGGCGGCTGGCCCCCGGCCCGAGAGCCCGACGATCTGCGCCGCGCCGTTCACGACAACCTCGAAACCCTGGGGGTCGAGGTGCTCGACCTGGTCAACCTCCGGCTGGGCAACGCCCTAGGGCCCCAACCCGGTTCGCTCGCTGAGCCGTTCGAGACCCTCGTCGAACTCCAGCGCGACGGCCTGATCCGGCACCTCGGAGTCAGCAACGCGACAGACGAACAAGTCGCCGAGGCACAGGCGATCGCACCGATCGTGTGCGTACAGAACATGTACAACCTCGCCTACCGCCACGACGACGAACTGATCGACCGGCTCGCCGTGGAAGGTGTTGCCTACGTACCCTTCTTCCCCCTCGGTGGCTTCAGCCCACTGCAGTCCGCGGCACTCGAGAGTGTGGCAGCCCGGCTGAACACGACACCGATATCGGTCGCTCTGGCGTGGCTATTGCAGCGGTCGCCGAATATCCTGCTGATTCCCGGAACCTCGTCGGTGAGGCACCTGCGTGAGAACGTGGCCGGCGCGGGGCTGTCGCTTTCCGATAAGGAACTCTTCGAACTGGACGAGATCGGCCACTGATCTCCTTCGCCGCAGCCGACGGCACGGCAGGCAAAAGCGAAACGACGTTGCGCACTCCGAAAGCCGAATCCGCCATTCGGCATGTCAGCGCGTTCGTCCGGCCGCGGCCTGCCGGTCCGAGCCGCCCCGTAAACGGCTACTGTTTCGAGCGACGCGAGCCAGGACGAATCCGGCTCGGTGGGTGGTGGCGAGTTCGTGGTATCGCCGCCGTGGCCGCGCCGAGTCGGTCGGCCACCGCCTTCGTAGTGTCGCTGGCAATGATCTGACCAACGTCATGACCGAAATTCGCTAGCATCGCCTGGCACTCCGGACGCCAGAATGAAACGTTATGCGCTTAACCACCGCGACCGTCATATTGATGATGGCGGCAGTCCTGCTGACAGGATGTGTTCTTCCGACACGAGGACCCGACCAGACCGAGCGTGACAGCTGGTCACGCGTGATCGAAACTGCCATCCAGGCTCTTCCCGGGGTGGTCGATGCGTCACATTGGTTCGATTACGAGGGCAAGTCCCGCACGTACGCATCCCGACTCTTCGTGCGCCTGGAGGATGGCGCCACACCGGACGAGGCCGCGTCCGTGGTGCGTGCCATGGGCGCCCAGCAGCTTCCGCCGCGCTACCAAGGCGACTACACCGAGGTCAACATCGACCGGATGACGGACTCTTATTCTGCGGATTGGCGGTTCGGTCGGGACGTGAGCAGGGAAGCGAACTCAGCACACACCTGGGTGAGAGTCTCGGCCCCCGGCACACAGGTGGGCTGGAGGTCACGCGGCTTCGACGTAGACAAGATGAGCAACGCCATCAGCGTTGCAGCGGGCTCCGAGGCCGAACCCCACCGTGCCACCGCGGCGATGCGCCGAATCATCCAGGACTTTCCCGAACTGGCGCCCAACGATTGGACGGTGGCCACCGTTCCTGTGGAGAGCGCGTTCAGGTTGAACAATCACTCGAGACTGGAACCCGGGTGGCTCAACACGGACCGCCGACCCCTCTTCCCCAGCCGACCCCGCTTCCCGTCCAATGGTGAACTCGAGATGTGGGAGTGGTTCCTGACCGATCAACCCACCCCATTCTTCGTCGAGATTTCCGTATACGACCCGCCCGGCAAAGCAGGCCGCACCCTGGACGTCGCGATATACCCTCCTGTCGGAAAGCAATTCACCGCTGCGCAGGCAACACAACTCGCCGAACGGCATCTTCCCTACCTGGCCCGGCCCGGTGCCGTGGTCGACTACACGATCGAAACACGCAGCGGCCCCGTCTTCGCGGTCTTCGTCGGCGGTTGCCAGCCATCCTGGCGCGATGTTCCACCGGAGTCGCAGCCCTACGCGCGTCAGTATGAACGCTGCTAGGCCGTGTCTCGGTAGTGGTTTGTGTTGCAAGGCGCTGGGAAGCGGTATTGGGCCAAGGTAGCAACTGTACGTGGATATAGCGGTAGATACCCGACATCAGTCGTGAGCTTGCGGCCATACTCGCCGGATCCAAACGCGTCGTCACCAGCTGGCTAAACACACTCAATTCGGCAGTAGCGGATGTTCGGCCGGCGTCGGATCCGCACGGCCAGTTGATCTTCGGATGCCCAGCGCTGTCCGGTTCGGTCAGCGCGGTATGCGGCGATGTAGTGCGTTCTCGACCCTCTGCGGTTGGCGCGGGCACGCAGGGGGCGGACGTTGCGGTGGATCTGTTACTGCGAAGGTGGCGGTGCCGGCGTTAGGACACCACCCAGCGTGATTGTTATGAGTTAGCTGATGCACGATAGTTCCGGTATGTCGGAAAGCGGCGAACATGACGCCCACGAGACGGGCGGTGGTGGGCGTCCTGGTTGGCGAGGCCGGTTTCGGCGACAGACCCCGGGGACCGGAGGAGGTCAGCCCGGTGCGCCGGCGCGGGGTGGGTCGCACGGGTGGGCTGGCTGCTGCTGGTGGTCGCTGTAGTACTCGGGATCGTGGTGCCGGTTGGGCAATTGCTCGTGCTCGTACCGATTTCCTGGACACATCCGCTGTTGAAGGTTTTGGCGGTGCAGGGGATCGTCATCGTCGTCGGCAATGTGCGTGTCCTGCTGCGCGTCAGTCCGGCAGCCAGTGCAGCTCGTGTGCCAGGGTTTTGGCGACGGTACGGATGCGGCGGTGTAGCGGTGACTGCACGCGCGGGAGGACCAGGTGGATGGTCAAGGTGGGTGCGCCCTGCAGCGGTCGCCACGTGAGACCGGCCGGTTGTGTCGTGACCGCGACTTCACCGGCCGGAGCGAGGGTGAGCCCGTCGCGTAGGTCGCGCTGAGACATATCGAAAGAGACTGCGGGCGTGAGGAATCGGGGGCGTGGCCGGGTGTCGCGGAACAGTGCGGACAGCTGATCGTGGATCACGGGGTTGGCCGTACGGTCGGGCAGTCGCAGCGGATACGCGGCCGCATCGGCGATCTCGATCTCCGGGTGTTCGGCCAGCGGATGATGCTGCGCCAATTGGACCCCGACGCGCACACGCCGCAGCAGGAACCGGCGCACGCCACGACCCGGCTGTTCACCGCGGGTGATCCCCGCATCGATGCGGCCGTCGGCGACCGCGGGAGAGATCTCCGGTGTCGCCATCGGGACCGCGCCGACCTCGAGTCCTGGGCTGCTGCGAATGAGCCTGTCCACCAGGGCCGGTACCGTCTCGGCCCCCGCGCTGAGGCTGTATCCGATGCGCAGCGTGCCCAGTTCACCGGCCCCCGCCTTCCGGGCGGTGTCCCATGCCCGGTCCAGCGCCGCCAGCGCGGGCGGCGCGGACTCCGCCAAAGCCGCACCGGCCGTGGTCAATACGACGCTACGCGTGTTACGAACCAGCAGGCTCGTACCGAGTTCCGCCTCCAATCGGCGCATCCGGGCACTGAGTGCGGGCTGCGCGATCCCGATCCGTGCGGCCGCACGGGTGAAGTTCAACTCCTGCGCCAGCACCAGAAAGTACCGCAGGCTCACCGTATCCGGCGCCACATGCCCTCCCTGCCGATTGATAACGATCCGTTCTGAGCCTATCGCGTCCCGGTCTTTCCCTCGACCACACATCAAGCCCTAACCTGCGCATATGACGATTCAACCGACCGCGGTAGATGCAGGAGGCAGTCATGCATAAATTGTTGGTCCTCTATCCCAAGCCCGCCGACCCTGACCACTTCCGCGACTACTACGTGACCAAACACCTTCCACTGGTCATGAATTGGCCCGGCCTGCTTGCGTGGCGCTACAGCTTCGACGTGGCGGCGACCACGGGAGAAGCGCCGTATTTCGCGGTCTTCGAAGCCGACTTCGCCGACGCCGCCGCCATGGCCGCGGCGCGGGCGTCGGCGCACGGCCAGCGGGCGGCCGCCGATGTCGTCAACTACGCGACCGGCGGTGTGGTCGTCATCCACTATCCGGTGCAGGACGGCACCGGCTAGGCAGGACGGCACGCTCCGGGACGCGTTCGGTCGGCCGTTGCGGGCCAGGTCCGGCTATCGGCGGGACACCGTTCGCGGTTGCCGGTTCGTTGAGCGTCAAAGGTGGGCCGATGTCCTGGCCGGATGTCACGGTGGTTGATGCGCGCGTGCGGCGCGACGGCCGGGGCGGGAGCCCGCCAACCTCGGGCAGACCCGGCATCGCCTTTCGAACAACGGTCCAAGCGTTCCGAACCCAGTAAGGAATTCTGACTGTCATCGGCAGTAGCGGACGTTCTGCGGCGCACCGGGTTCCGGCCACCGGCCGCTCTGCGCTGGCCGGTTCGGTCAGCGCGGTATGCGGCAGTTGCCGACGTTCTGCACCGCACCAGGTTCCGGCGGCGGCGCCCCGCGCTGGCCGGTTCGGTCAGCGCGGTATGCGGCAAGAGCGGATATTGGACCGTCTGGCTACTGAGGCCAAAAGACGTGGGTATCCCTGACCATCAGCGGCGTCGATTCTGCGTCCTCGTACCAGCGCAAACGCGCAAGCTCTACCGAGCCATCGGGACCGACCAGTCCGAGATCCACGCGCCGATACAGCCAGAGCATCAGCTCAGTCAGGTCCTGAAGCGTCTCGACGTGCACCTCCTGCCGAGCTTCGAGATGCCAACCAGCCGAAGTCCGTTCGAGGTTCGCGTCGAGCATCCCCCCGATCTTCCACGCAGGGCCGTGCACACCAAGCAAAGGTTCAGGATCCAGGAGAACCGGCTCTCCGTCTTCGCCTTCGATGGCAAAGCGGACCCCGCTTTCGATCCGAAAACCATCCTCGGGAGCCTCGCCCAACCCCAGATGCCAGCGCAACTCCGCAACATCCGCTGCGGAGAGTTCATCCCGCAGGTCAACCGAGATCAGGAACTCGAACATATCTGCCACGGGCGCACCGTATTACAGACCGGCGACAACTCCCGCCGCCAGACACTCACACATCGGCAGTAGCGGACGTTCCGCCGACCTCGGATCGGCACGGCCATATGATCTTCCGATGCCCCGCGCTGTCCGGTTCGGTCAGCGCGGTATGCGGCAGTAGCGGATGTACTCGGGCACTCGCCGATACCTGATTCAGGCGACGATGGCCACCAGCGTCGTCGCTGCGTCGGTCAGCTCCGAGTCGCCATCGAGCTGGGCACGTCGTCGAGCGGTCTCTACGGTGATCCCGCGGCTGGCCAACCGCCAGAACGTGTCCTGGTCCATTCGCACCGTCGCGGCGGGCTCCGGTAGCTGGATGGAGACGAGGTCCCATCCCTCACCGTCGGATACGACCGTCCAGAGATCTCCTGCCGGGCCGGTGATCTCGAAACGTAATGCGGTCCCGGATGGGCGAATTCGCTTACGCAAGGCGAAGGGCAGGGCGTGCAGGAATGTGACGAGAACAGCACTGGTCATCGACACGTCGTTGCCGCCCGGGTGCGATACCGCGTCGCGAATCTGCTGCTGGTGGACCCAGAATTCGGTGTATTCACGAGCGATGTCGAGCCAGGCCGGGCTGGGGCCTGGTCCCGCCCATGAGACGTCCAGGTGGGCCGGGCCGGCGAGATCGGTTGCCGCCCAGACAAGGTCCAACTGTGGGCCGAGATGGCACAGGAGGTCCATCAGCACTTGCGGGCTGCACTGCCGCAACGCGCGAACGAAATCCTCATTGACGCGTGCCAGGTAGACAGGCAAGGTTTCACCCTCTCCGAACACAGCGCCACCGTATGCATCGCGGCTACCTGAGATTCGCCGCAGGTAGTCGTTCACGATGTGCGCCGTGACGTCGTGAACATCCCACCCGGGACATACGGTCGGCTTCGCCCAGTCGGCAGGTTCGAGCGATTGCAGCAGCTCGAGCATCGTCCGCCGCTCGAGTGGAAACAATGGTCGGGTATCGATCGGGATCACAGTACTGAGTCAACCGGCACTCCGTCTCCGGTACCAGCGGTTATCCGCACATCGGCATGAGCGGATATCTCTGGGCCGCCGTCGATCTCGCCGCCGACGGTACCGCGCTGGCCGGTTCGGTCAGCGCGGTATGCGACATGAGCGTGCATCCGAGTTGCTGGTAGCGATCTCGGATGCCCTGCTCTGTTGCGCTGTCAGGCGGATTCGACCCGAAAGACTGCGATCCGATCCGCTGCGGCCGCAACTGACTCCGCGGTGGCTTCCGCCGCGAGACCGCTCCTGACGAACAGCTGTGCCACCCGCGCTGGACTGTTCGCGACATGCTCACGAAGCAGCGGCCGGCGCTCCTCCACAGGCAATTCCACCAGGCGAACCGTAGCGGCACGTCGTCCCCGGCTCAGCGTCACGGTCTGGGCGTTGCGCGCGTTGGCCACCCAGGCCGCCTGCGGGTAGGCCTGAATGATGTAGCGCTGTCCGCCGATAGGCACGACGGCGATCGGCGCGGTGCGCGGCTGTCCGCTCTTGCGTCCCGGCGCGGTGAGCAGATACATCGACCCGAAGGCGATCCCTGCCCTCTGTAGCGCCACGATGACTTTGTTGAACCGTTTGACCTTGTGTTTGAGATCGGCTGCTGCCTGATCCACGTCGCCTGTCCTCCCCGCCCAGTCCTGAATCCTGGACCTACTCCATGGCTGGATTCGCGCCAGCCGAAGTTGTTGTCGCAAAGCAACTTACGGACGTTACCGACCTCCGAAATGCCCCCAACTCGGCACAAGCGGACGTTCTGCCGGCGTCGGATCCGCACGGCCAGTTGATCTTTCGATGCCCCGCGCTGACCGGTTCGGTCAGCACGACATGCGGCAGTAACGGACGTTCTGCACCGCACCAGGTTCCGGCAGTCGGCACCTTGCGCTGGCCGGTCCGGTCAGCGCGGAATGCGGCAAAATAGTGTGTTGGGTGGTCATGCTCAGGTGGTGCATGCGGCCGGGAGGTGTGAGCATCGTGGAATGGGTGAACGGTGCGACGCGAGCGAAACAATCAGGCCCGCAACCGCGCACGACTTGTGCGTCGTGGTCGATAACCATGCTAGGTACTGGGGAGAGCGGGATCTTCGCGCTCTGCACCTCCCCGTCCTGGTCCACGAGTTTCCCGAGACCAGCTTGGTGGCGGTAGGCCCCGACGGTATCCGTGGATATGTCCTAGGGTTCGTAACCCCGGCCCGCGCGGCCTATGCGCATCTGATTGCCACCCGCGATGACGCACGCGGCACCGGTCTCGGCCGCCGTCTGTATGCGGCATTCGCCGCAGCCGCACGACGACAGGGGGCTTCGCGGCTCAAAGCCATAACCTCGCCCGGTAACCAGGGATCGATCTCGTTTCATCGTGAGCTGGGCTTCGATGTACGTCTCGTCGAGGATTACAACGGGCCGGGCCAGCCGAGGATCGTGTTCACCAAGGAGATTCTCTAGCCTCCGTGACATGTCCGGGCTGGGAGACTGTGCGAATACGCGGCTCTCGGCATGAGCGGATGTCCTTTGGCTCGCGGCCGCTTCGCCACCGACCACTGGATCAGCGGATCCTCGTCTGCCAACCTGCGGGATATAGGCTCCGGCGTCGTGGACGTCTATCTGCTACGGCACATCCATCACGCGAGCCCGTCGGACGGGTCTCCGATTCGACACGTCGACGACGATGGAGACCTCCCCTGGAACGAGGAAGACGGAGACGACGTCAAACTCCTGGGGGTCTACTCAACCGAGCAGCGCGCACACGAGCGAATTCGCGAAGCGCAGAACCTCCCGGGCTTCCGAGACGAACCCAACTGTTTCACATCGACAGATACGAAGTCGACAAGGACGAGTGGACCTCGGGCTACTTCACGTATCACTACTAGCCAGCGCTCCTACGGGAGATGAACGCACGCCACTCGGCAGTTGCGGACGTTCTGCACCGCACCAGGTTCCGGCCGCCGGCGCCTCACGCTGGCCGGTTCGGTCAGTGCGCCATGCGGCATAGGATGTCTGGCTATGGCTCCGCGAGCTCATTTGAGCTGTCTGTCCTAACCTTCCAGCCTCCGGTGCGTTGACCGGTTCGGTCCGCGCGGGTCGGGCAACCGCGAGCGTCTCGCCCAGGAACTCCGCGATGGTGTCGGTTGGTGTCGGTAGTTTGTCAGGGCCGCGAAGACAGGAGTGGTTGTGGCCGAGAATGATTGGGCGGGTTTGGCGAAGGACATCGCGTGGGTCTTGTACCCGGACTGGGACAACGACGAGCGCATGATCTCACCGAAAGATGGCGACAGCGTCCAGTTGCGCGAGACGCTGACCGGACAGCGGGTCTTGTTCTGGGCTGAGGACAAGGGCGTCGAGGTTAGAGTCACGGTGCCGGACAACCCGATAGCGGCTGCTCGGTTGCGGTCTGTGATCGAGTCGCAGCGAACAACGTCGTTTGCGATGGTCCGAGATTATGAATCTGGCCGGATGGTGCCGTATGACCAACCATTGTGGACGCCTATCAAGATCCACGATGACCGAGCCGCGGACCATGGCGGGGAGAGTGTCGAGGAGTATGCGCGCGAGTGGCGGACCGGCTGGCGCCATAACGCCGACTATCGGGACGAGGTGGCCGCTGCGATCGTCGCGGTCCTTCGTGACGGACTGGGTTGCACACCGGCGGACCTACGAGTCAGTGCCTACACCGCGTTTGGACCTGCGAGACCCCCACGCTTGCGAAATATCTCCCAGGACCGCCCAACCCAAGGCGGCGCGTCCGCGCGATGCTCTGGCTGGGATGAATTCGCCGACCGCCTGGAGTGGGTGCTGACCACGATGCCGTGGCACGGCAGTCTCGACCTGTCGGTGCCGGGGAAAGCTCTGTTCATGCAGCTCAACAGAGAGCGGGATCACGTCGTACGCGGTGTGGGCTCTGTGGGAGCCAACGCTGGTTTCGACCCTGATGAACCCCGCGATCGAATGAGCAATCTCGGATGGCACTGGGGCGTTCCCTACTACGCCGCGGGCACGTCCGACGAATGCAGCTGGCTCACTCCGTCTTTCGGATTTGGCGCCACGCAGCCGACGATGCGCCCGCTGGTTTCGATGATCGTCGCGACACTGCGCGACATCGGTGAAGTCTCACACCCGGATGAGTTGGTGTTCGAAGCATTCTCGAACCTGGCAGGCGTAGACGATATGTCCTACGTGAATGCCGAGTTTGGACTGTCCCCGGCCTGAGATCCACGAGGCGATGAGGTAGCCCGATACCTCGGGCCGCAGGTCGGGACGAACACGCCGCATTCAGCATGAGCGCGCATTGCCGGCGGCCGTGCGGCACTCTGCCCGTTGATCTTCCGAGGTCCCGCGCTGGCCGGTTCGGTCAGCGCGGTATGCGGCAGTACAGTGCGTTTGCCTGGATGAGGGCCTCGTCGTTCGCGCTGAAAGGATCACTGGTAGTGGAAGTGGTCTTTCTTCATGACGCTTCTCCAGGGCAGGCGGTTGCCGTTCGCTCGGCGAGCGGTGAGTGGTCGGCCGTCTGGCGAGGGCACGGCCGTGCCCTCGAGGGTGAGGCGTGTCTGGTGGAGCTAGGCATCGATGAGGTCGAATCCTGGATCGACACAGGCGGAGTCGGTGAATTCAGTGGAGTGAAGACCCTGGACGGGGCAGTTGTGGTGTGCGGAAAGGTCTCGACCGCATATGACGATGGTGTGATCGCGTTGAGCCTCAATCCGGGCACGGTCTTGATCGAATCGGATCTCGCACCCGCGGTCGATACCGGTCGGCACCTATGCCTACGCCCAACCTCGATCGAGATCTTTCCGACAGGCGTCTGAACGAATCCACTGCCCGCTCATCGGCAGAAGCGGACGTTCTGCCGACCTCGGATCCCCACGGCCAGTTGATCTTCCGCCGCGCCAGGCTGGCCGGTTCGGTCAGCGCGGTATGCGGCAGTTGAGGACGTTCCGGGACCACCGCTTACGGGCTATCCCGTCACCGAGCGCGCGAAAGGAATTGCAAATCTATGAAGTTCAAGATCGCCGTCACCGCCGGGGTGCTTGCACTGAGCGTCGTTGTGGTCGAGCCGGTCACCGCTGCCGCCGTGGCTCCGTCGTTTTCGGGGGACCTTCAGCCGGAACAGTGCCCCGAAAAATGGGGGCACATGATTTGAAATGCGAATACTTCACAGTCGGTAGCGTCGGGGACCTCTGCATCTACCTAGTTGGGGGACTCACAGTGTCTAAATCCAGTACTCGAACCAAGCTTCGAGGCACCCTCGCCGCTACCGTACTTTTCGCCGGACTGGCCGCAGCCAAGGGTGCAGCCGTCGCGGCACCGATTGTCCTTCAGCCTGCCGCGCCGGTGCCCGCCCAACCGGTGGCGGGAACCGGGTCGTCTACCGGGTCGGCCTCGATCATCCCTGATCTCCTCACGATCATCCCTGATCTTCTCGACCCGTGCCCCTCAGTGATGACGCATCGCGCCTTGCTCAGCCCCTGCACCGACATCGTCGCGCACGGATAGTTGAGATTTCCGCTGGAATTCGGCTTCCGATCCTTTTCTCCGTCACCGCAACCTCCCGCAGCGAATTCTCCTGTGGGAGGCCCGCATTCCCGAGAATCAATTCCCGGAAACCGCATGCAGCTGCGCTCCGGAACGCAAGCATGCAGCACCACGCCGCGAACACCCCGACGAGGACCCCACAGTGGACTACACGCGCATCTTCCTGTTCGCGTTCACGGCATATTGTGTCGCCCTGGCCGTCGAATGGGTGTCCTGGCGTCGGGTCTCCGACACCGAGCGGGGCAACGGATTCCATGGTCGCGACACCGTGAACAGTCTGGTGATCGGGATCGCGAGCAAGGCGACCAGACCACTGGAAGGCCTGCTCGTCCCGTTCTCGTTCACCCTCGTCGCGGCGGCCTGGACACCGATCCACCTGCCCGCCGACCGGTGGTGGACCTGGGCCATCGGATTCGCGGCCACCGATTTCTGCTACTACTGGGGACACCG
>NZ_JBSGGG010000017.1:0-238270 GCF_053603795.1 Nocardia sp. NPDC004123 | reverse complement strand
CCACGACGCGGCCCGGGTTGGCGGTGGCATTGGCCAGCCGGATGACCGGGATGGACGAGGTGTTGGTGGCCAGGATGGTCTCGGGGGAGACGATGGCGTCCAGCTTGGCGAAGAACTCGGTCTTCAGCGTCTCGATCTCGGGGGCCGCCTCGATGACCAGCTCGCGGTCGGCGAAGTCGTCGATCGAAGTGGTGAGGGTGATGCGGGCGCGGGCCTCGTCGGCCGCGGCCTGCTCGAGGCGGCCGGACTTGACCGCGCGGGCCAGGGACTTCTCGATGCGTGAGACGGCGGCGTCGGCCGCCGCGGTGTCGCGCTCGAGAACCAGGACCGACCCGCCAGCGCGGGCGGCCACCTCGGCGATGCCGGCACCCATGGTGCCGCCGCCGATCACGCCGATGCGTTGCACTTACTTCTCCTTGTACCTCGGGGAAATCGCCACCTATCTTGCTCGACCACCCGTGACCGCCTTCCGCCGGGCGGCAGCGGCAACAGCCACTGGACAGTGTGCGTGTCTCAGGCCACAGCTCCGGATCGGCGGCACTCCGGCCCGGTACTGTCCAGAGCCGTCAAACATGCTGAGCGATCATCATGGGCGATTACCCCCGAGCGAGCCCCGAGCCGACGCAGACCGGTCCGGGGCTCGATCGGTCACGTTGGGCGTCCGGCCCATCGTGCCCATTCCAGCCGTCAGCGGCTCGTGCCGAGCCAGGTACCGCCGATGTTCGACGGTGATCCAGCCGACGCCGGCGATCAGTGCGATCGCGGCCACGGCGGCCCACAGATCGGTCCAGCTGCTACCGGGCGTCATGGCCAGCGCGATGACACCGACCAGCAGCAGGGCGAAGCCGGGCCACGACACACCGTCCAGGAGAGTCGGCACCGTGGCGCCCGCGGGTGGCTCACGGACCGTTTCGGGGTGGAGATTGCGTGGTGGCATAGGGGCGCGCTCCTTCCGGTTCGTACACTGCCCTGTCCATCGGGTTCCCGATTGCGCGCTCCCGAAACAGGTTACCGTCGGCGGTGCCCCACTGTGCGCGGGCCGAAATGTGTTGTGTACGAACAGGAATCAGCAAATTCGTGTAGGCCCGCCGATTTGTGAACGCGCCGGTGCCGAGTGCGTTCCCGCTGGAGTCAGTCCCAGGTGCCGCTGTCGACGACCCAGATGCCGTGGCTGCCCTGTGTCACCGGCTGACCGACCTGCAGCGTGAGTTTGCTGCCGTCCTGATTGGTGACCACGACGCTGGTCGGACCCTCGGCGGCGGCCTGAACAGTGGCCCATCCGAATCGCTGCTGCACGAAGGCCTTTGCGACCTGGACTCGATCCAGGCGCCACGGCTGGTGCCCGCTGTCCACGCCCTGCTGCAGGTCACGGGCTTGCTGAGCGGTGAGGCCCTCGCCGGGAAACGTCTTCCCGGCCTGCGGTTCGGGGCTCGACTCCGGCTGCTTCGACGGTGCCCGAGTCGGCACGACCGGGGGCTCGGCCACCAATGACGTTGTCGGCACAGGGGTTGTTTCAGATACCGAGCCCGGGACAGCAGCCGTCGCCGCGGCGGTAGCTGTCGCCGATGGCCGGCCGGTGGGCGTGACCGTCGACGTCGTCGTGCAGCCCGCAACCACTGCCGCACAGGTGAGGACGCCGACAACGGTCACCCCCGCCCGCTGCCCCACCAGCACGAACGCGATCGACCGACGGCTGACATGTGTGCTGCGCATAGGTCTCCCCTGACCTTGAACCCGAATCACCCCGACCACGATCCACAATGGATCCGCTGCCCTGATGTCGTCCCACCGAACCCGATCGTTAACCGCCAAAATCATTCTGGCGCAGACCTTCCGAACCCCGCCGGCGATCCGCCCGAACCCGATGTGAAACATCGCCCCCCAACCGCGCGGAATTTGTTGGTGCGGTGCGCCGGATTCAGCGGTTGACTGTGGTTTCCGGTGCGATCCGCGACAGCTTCTGGGGATTGCGCACGAAGTAGAGTCCAGTGACGAGGCCGTCGTCGATCCGGACCGCCACGACTCCGTCGATCTCTCCGTCGAGTCGGATGACCAGGGCCGTCTCCTCGGTGTCGTACCCCAGAGGTAGGTTCGCCGGTATGCAGCCTGCTACCGCCATGGTCGCGGATGTCGTCGCGGCGATCACGCCCTTCGATGACCTCGAACGGCAGCACCGCGCAACCACATTGGAGTGGCTCGCGTCGACCGACGACATCTTCCGGCGTGTCAAGCCCGCCACGCCGTCACCGCACCTTGTCGCCTATGTGGTGCTGGTCGATCCCCGCGAGCGCGGGATCTTCCTCGGCCGGCATCGGATGGCGGGTCTGCACCTGCCGATGGGCGGCCACGTCGAGGCCGGCGAGCATCCACGGGAGACCGCCCGCCGCGAGGCGGGGGAGGAACTCGGCATCGACCCGGTCTTCGACCTGGTCGGAGAGCATCCGCTGTTCCTCACCCGGACAACGACAGTGGGGCAGGCGGCGGGCCATATCGATGTGTCGCTCTGGTACGTGATTCGCGGCGACCGCACCCGCGACTATCCGCTCGACCCGACCGAGTTCGACGGCGGCCAGTGGTGGGACCTCGACCCGGACGGCCTGCCCGCCACCGATCCCCACCTGCCGCGATTCATTCTGAAGCTCGACGACTGTCAGCGGGGTGCTGCGGTCACGACGGCTTGATTGCCGTCGACCCAGGTTGCGCGGAGGGCGAGTTCGTTGATGGCCCAGGATGTCGCGGTGGCCAGCAGTCCGAATCGGTAGACGCCGCCGACTACCCACAGGGGTCCTCCGGTGGTAGTCGAGCGGCGGTGCGTGGCAACCAGATTCGTGGTCACGGTGGCGCGTTCGCCGTCGATTTCGGCGAGGATGCCGGTGATGAGGTGCTGGGTGGCATCGAGGCTTTCGCCCATGTCACGCCAGCGCCGCACCAGTTCGGTCCGGCTCACCGTCTCCGCTTCGCCGCCCCACAGTGAGCTGAAGTCCAGTGTCACGGAGTCGGCGAGCAGGCTGCCGAGTCCGTTCCAATCACGGTCGTCGATCACACGGCCGTACCGGGTGACCAGCCGGCTCAGCTGGTATTCCTGTTCGAAAGACACCAGGAGAGCATCGCAGCGTCTGCTGGCAGTGCACTGGCAATCGGCGACGGCGACGGTAACGGAGTGTGTGCGGGCCCTGGTAGGGTGGCCGGATGCTCATCGAGGTCGACAGACTCTAGCCGCCTACTCGAAGGCGGCGTTGCGATCACACCTGCTGCACGGCGTTCCGAATCGGGAATGGGCCGTTGATTTCTGGTGTATGTCGGCGGCGTCGGTAATCCCATGAGCAGGAAGAGTCTGTCGACACATGTCTTCATCCATGCAAGCAGCGATCACGCTGCAGAATCTGTCATTCGAATGGCCCGACGGGACCGTCGCTCTCGCGGGGGTCGATGGTGTGTTCACCACCGGGCGTACCGGTTTGGTGGGGCGTAACGGCGCGGGGAAGTCCACGCTGCTGCGCCTGATCGCCGGCATCCTGACCCCGACCTCGGGGCGCGTGGAAACCAGCGGCGACGTGGGGTATCTCCCGCAGCACCTCACGCTCGCCCGGAACGACACCATCGCGCAATTGCTCGGTATCGCAGGCACACTCGCGGCCCTGCGGGCGATCGAAGCCGGCGACACCGAGGAGAAGCACTTCGAGACCATCGGCGACGACTGGGACATCGAAGCCCGCGCCGACGAAATGTTGCACGAAATCGGTTTCAGCGCAGCCGATCTCGACCGCAGGGTCGGCGAGATCTCCGGCGGCGAGGCCGTTCTCATCGCCGTCACCGGGCTGCGGATCAGGCGCACCCCGATCACGCTGCTCGACGAGCCCACCAACAACCTCGATCGCGAAACCCGCGCCAAGCTGGCGGAATTCGTGGATTCCTGGCCGGGCACGCTCGTCGTGGTGAGCCACGATCTGGAACTGCTGGAGCGCATGGACGCCACGGCGGAACTGCACGGCGCGACCCTGGAGGTATACGGCGGTCCCTACAGTGCGTGGCAGGAGCACGTCGAGCAGGAACAGGCCGCGGCCCAGCAGGCGGCGCGAACCGCCGAGCAGGCGTTGAAGGTCGAGAAGCGGCAGCGCATCGAGGCCGAGACCAAACTGGCCCGGCGCGAGCGCACGGCGCGTGCGACGCAGCGGGACGGCGGCATTCCACGCATCCTCGCGGGCAACCGGGCCAGCCGGGCGCAGGGCTCGGCCGGGGCCATGCGCACCACGCTCGACGCCAAAGTCCGTGCCGCCCAGGATGTCCTGGACGCCGCAGCCGCGCGGGTCCGCCGCGACGAGCACATCCATCTCGATCTGCCCGACCCCGACGTGCCGCGCAGCCGCCGCATCGCGGAACTCGGCGACGGCGACCACACCATCGTCATCCAGGGCCCGGAACGGGTCGCCCTGATCGGCCCCAATGGCGCGGGCAAGTCGACGCTGGTCGAGCACCTGCTCAGCGGCCGCCACCCGGAACGCGGCACCCTGCTCACCGACCGGGTGGGCTACCTGCCGCAACGTCTGGACAATCTCGACGAGCAGGTCGGCGCGCTCGGCAATGTGCACGCGGTGGCCACCAGCACCGCACCGGCCACGATCCGTAATCAGCTGGCCCGCTTGCTGCTTCGCGGCAGCAGTGTCGAACGCCCGGTCTCGACGCTGTCGGGCGGTGAACGCTTCCGGGTGTCGCTGGCGCGCCTGCTCCTGGCCGATCCACCGGCTCAGCTGCTGATCCTCGACGAGCCGACCAACAACCTCGATATCGCCAGCGTCGATCAACTGGTCGAGGCGCTGGCCGAGTATCGCGGCGCGATCCTGGTGGTCAGCCACGACTATCCGTTCCTGCACCGGATCGGCATCGACACCGTCGTCGAGCTCGACCATGCGGGCAACCTGCGGCAACGCGGCTCCCTGTAACCCCCTCCGGCGCCGGGCCCCACCGTGGCCCGGCACCGGAACCGGTGGTGCAACTATGGATTCCGCGACCCTTGTTCAGGACGCCGAGTCCCCAGCGGCCTGCACCTGCGAATGTTGTTGATCGCGATAGGTTTCCAGCACTCGCAGCCAGATTTCACTGATCGTGGGGTACGCGGGCACCGCGTGCCAGAGCCGGTCGATGGGGACCTCGCCGGTGATGGCGATGGTCGCCGAATGCAGGAGCTCGGCCACCCCGCCCCCGGCGAACGTCGCCCCGACGAGCACCCCGCGCTCGGGATCGACGAGAACCCGCGCCCGGCCGCGATAGTCCGGATCGTATTGCACCGCACCGGCAACCCGGCCGAGGTCGTAGTCGACGATGTCGACGGCCCGGCCCTGGCGCGCGGCCTCCGCGGCGGTGAGCCCGACCGCCGCTACCTCCGGTTCGGTGAACACCACCTGCGGCACGGCGACCAGATCGGCGGTGCCCGAATGCCGTCCGAACGGACCCGTCTCGAGCGTGCGGCCGCGGGCCCGGTCGGCGATCACCGCGCCCGCGATGCGCGCCTGATACTTGCCCTGATGGG
This sequence comes from Nocardia sp. NPDC004123, assembly GCF_053603795.1. Classification (NCBI taxonomy): domain Bacteria; kingdom Bacillati; phylum Actinomycetota; class Actinomycetes; order Mycobacteriales; family Nocardiaceae; genus Nocardia; species Nocardia sp. NPDC004123. Next base: position 232,743 of record NZ_JBSGGG010000017.1, on the reverse strand, counting down.
TGAGCAGCGCCCGATGATTGACATCGCCTGCGGCGTACAGCCATTCGCCGTCGACGGCGGTCACCGTGTAGGTGTCGTCGGTGGCCAGCCACGCGCCCGGGTCCAGTCCGATGGTGTCGAGGCCGATGTCCGCGGTGCGCGGCGCGCGACCGGTCGCGAACAGCAGTTCATCCGCGACGATCCGCGCGCCGTCGTCGAGAGTGAGATGGATGCTGTCATCGGGCCCACCCGCCCGCTCGGCCGTCGCGATGGTCCGCCCGAACCGCAGGTCCACGCCCGCCGCCCGGAGCCGGTCGGCAACCAGGTCGGCCGCGAAGGGTTCCATCCGGTCCAGCAGGCGCGCACCCCGCGCGATCAGCGTGACCTGCGAGCCGAGTGCCCGCCAGGCCGTGGCCATTTCGGTCGCCACCACCCCGGCGCCCACGATGGCCAGCCGCCCCGGAACCTCGGACGCGCTGGTGGCCTCCCGGCTCGTCCACGGCCGCAGCGCATCCAGTCCAGGCAGCGGCGGCAGTGCCGCGCGGCTGCCGGTGCAGATCGCGACCGCGTGCCGGGCCTGCAATCGCACCGTGTCGCCGTCGGGGGTCTGCACCGTCACCTGCCGCACTCCGTCGAGCCGGCCGTGGCCGCGCAGGAGCGAGATACCGGCCTTGTCGAGCCATTCGACCTGACCGTGGTCGTTCCAGTCGGAGGCCATGCGGTCGCGGTGCTCCAGCACCGCGCGGGTATCGAGCGGCCCGGTGACCGCGGCGCCGACCCCGGGGAAGCGCACTGCCTCGCCGTACAGCAGGGCCGGGCGCAGCAGCGCCTTACTGGGCTGGCAAGCCCAGTAGGAGCATTCGCCGCCGACCAGCTCCGACTCGACGATGATCGTGTCGAGCCCGGCCGCGGCGGTGCGGTCGGCGACATTCTCGCCGACCGGTCCGGCCCCGATGACAATGACGTCGCAAGTCTGGGTGTTCACACCGGACATGGTGTGCCCTCGCGCTCCGCGCTCGGCAGCCGGGGGCCCGCCCGGTCCCGGAGAGGCGGTCGTAATGTCAGCTCGGCCGGCGCAGCGGCAGCCCGGCCGCCTGATAAACGGCATCGATGACGCTCATGTTCGCGGCGGCTTCGGCGGGCGTGGTGAGGATCGGCTCGCCCCGCAGCACCGCCCCGGCGAAGGCGTCGAGCTGATAGTCGTACGACGCGCGCCGCCCGAATTGCCGCAGGCTGCGGCCATTCTCGGTGCTCAGCCACAGCACGTGCCCCAGCTGCGGCGCCACCGGATTGAGCAGCCGCATCCGGCCGCGATCGCCGATCACCGTGGCGCTGATCCGGACCAGATCCGACGACCACATGGAGCAGCGGATGCGGCCGGTGTGCCCGGAGGGGAAGCGCAGCTCCGCGGTCATGGCGCGGTCGATGCGCGGATCGCGCAATTTCGCCTGCGCCGTAACCACTTCGGGCTGCTCGCCGCCGAAGGTCCGGGCCATGTGCACGGCATAGCTGCCCGCGTCCATCAGCGCCCCGCCCGCGAGGTCGTAGTTGTAGCGGATATCGGAGAACTTGGGCAGGGGGAAGCACAGCGCGGTCTCCACCCGCCGCAGCGTCCCCAATTCACCTGAGGCAATGATCTTCTCGGCCGCCAGCGTCAGCGGGTGATACCGGTAGTGGAACGCCTCCATCACCACTCGATCCGATGTTCCGGCCAGCGTGGCGATCTCCCGTGCCTCTCCGGCATCGGCGGTGAACGGCTTCTCGCACAGCACATGCTTGCCGGCCTCGACCGCGGCGCGGATCCACCGCCCGTGCAGGCCGTTCGGCAGTGGGATGTACACCGCGTCCAGGTCGTCCGCCCCGACCAGCGCCTCGTAGCTGCCGTAGACCTGTCCGATCCCGTACTTGCGGGCGAACTCCTCCGCCCGTCCCCGGTCCCGTGCCGCGACCGCGGCCACCACAACTTCCGGATTTCGCCCGGCCGGGCCGATCAGCGCCATCGGCGCGATATTCGCCGCCCCGAGAATCCCGATCCGAAGCTGCGTGCCATCGCTCATCCGCCGACCCTAACAGTCTGCCCGCTTCCCGAATACCCGTGCTTCCCAGCGGTTTTACCGCCGAGCCGCGAGAGCCATGGTGTAGCACCGTGATTGGGAGGATCGGCCGGGCCGGGCTTGGTTATGGTAGCCAAATGGTTTTGGGGGCCAAGGAGTTTGCCGAGGATCTCTCCGGGCAGCGCGACATCACCCGGATCGGTCGCCGGAGCACCGAACCCCGTGTGACCGATCGGATGCTGGTCGGCGGGCTCATCCTCATGGTGGCCGCGCTGCTGTGGCACGTCTTCGCCATACCCATCGGCAATCCGTACTACGGCCTGTTCAACAACGGCCTTGATCTGGACGTGTATCAGGCGGGCGGAGCGGCCCTGCGGAATCGGGCGGGGCTCTACGACGGGCCCGTCGTGTTCGGCATGGAGTTCACCTACACCCCGTTCGCGGCCTTGGTCTTCGTTCCGCTCACGATCATCTCCCTGGTCACCGCCGAGGCGCTGTGGTCGGCCGCGACCATACTGGCCCTGATCGCGCTGACCGGGTGCTGCCTGCGCACGCTGAAATACCCGAATACGGTGCGCACCTGGATGTTCGCGCTGGTGCTGGCGGTGATCTGCACGGTGCTCGAACCGGTGCGCTCCACGATCTGGCTCGGTCAGATCAATGTCTTCCTGGTCCTGCTCATCGTCTGGGACCTCACCCGCCCGCCCGCGGCCCGGCTGCGCGGTCTCGGAGTCGGCACCGCCGCCGGGATCAAACTGACACCCGCGTTCTTCCTCGTCTATCTCGCTTGCACCCGGCAATGGCGGACATTGGGTGTGGCGGCCGGGGCGTTCGCCGCGACCATCGCCCTCGGCTTCCTCGCCCGGCCCGGCGACGCGTACTCGTACTGGCGCGGACAGGTCACCGCGGCCGGCCGGGTCGGGGCGGTCGATTCGCCGGGCAACCAGTCCGTCAACGGTCTGCTCGCGCAGCTGCTGCGGTTCTTCGACGTCGAGCGCTACGCGTCGAATGCGTTCGGGGCGACCGTGTTCCAGCCGCCCACCTGGATGTGGCTGCTCGCGCTGCTCCCGGTCGTGGCCCTCGGGCTCACCGCCGCGACCCTTGCCCATCGCGCCCACCAGGAGCTGCTGGCGATCACGGTCACCGGGACGACCGCCGCGTGCGCGTCACCGTTCTCGTGGGGCCACCACTGGGTGTGGTTCGTGCCCTTGCTGATTCTCGCCTGGCATCACGCCCGTACCGCCGCTACCCGCTGGACCTGGCTTGCCCCGGTCGTCGTCGTCCTGGTCGCCTTCAGCTGGTGGTGGACCTTCTCCGACCGGCCGCCCATGGAGGATTCGCCGCACCCCATCGGAATCGGCCTGTTCATGATGCCGCGCGCCGACAACTCGGTGTGGTTCGCCTACATCACGGTGCCCACTTACGCGGGCTGCTATGTCCTGCTCCACATCCTGACGAGCGGCTATGTCATCAGGCGTACGACCAGCCGCGTACCGAGTCGACTGCGATCCGAATGATCGGCCCCGCGGGCGGATCTGCTTGGTACTGCGGATATTTGGCGATCAGCCAGCCGAGCGGCAGCTCACGGTCCACCGTGTCGTCGAGGATGTCGGCGGTGCCGTCGAGACGCGTCCACCACAGCCGGGTCCAGTCCTCGTCGTAGTGATCGGCGAGGAGGGAAACGCGAGGGTTGGCGGCGATATTGCGGAGCCGGCGGAGATCGGTGGTGGTCTTCGGTTTGTTGTCGATCGCGATCACCACCAGCAGCGGCGAATCGGCGGGGGAGACCGCGAAGGTGACGGGAACCAGGTGTGGCACGCCGGTGGTATCGGCGGTGGCCAGCCGGGCCACCCGGGCGGCGCGGAACCTGGACAGAGCCGTGGCATCATCCGATCGCACGAGATCGACGGTAGACCGCCGGTCGTGGTGCGCCACCGCCGGACCGGTGGTCACCGGCGGGTGGACAGCCCGTCCAGCACGATGCGCAGCGTGCGCTGCCATTGATCCGGGGCGGCCCGCAGGCCGACGGTGTGATCGGCGGTGCCGACCCCGGCCAGCGCGAAAGCCACGTCCTCCCAGGTGATATCGGCCCGCATCGAGCCGTTCTGCTGTGCCCTGCCGACCAATTCGCGCAGCCGGTCGCGCAGCTCGCCGATGCAGCGGTCCACCTCGCCGCTGCCCGCGCCGCCCAGTGCATCGTTGACCCCGCAGCTCTCCGCCCGCAAACCCACGTACGCGGCGGCGAATTCGGTGAATCCCTGCCACGGGTCCGGCTGGGCGAGGGCGCGGTCGGCGGCCGCGATGCCCTCGTCGAGGACCTCCTCCAGCACCGCCGTCAGCAGTGCGTCGAGCGAGGGCACCCGCCGATAGAAGGTCCCCTTGCCCACCCCGGCCCGCTGCGCGATCTCCTGCGCGGTGACCGCCACCCCGACCTCCGCCACCGCCGCCCGCGCGGCCGTGACCAGCCGTTCGAGATTGCGGCGGGCATCGGCGCGGGGAGTCGGCGCGGCATCCCGGGCCAGCAGGCGATCGACGGCGGTCATGGCAGCACTCTAGCAAAAGTGGACTTTCCGGGTCCGCTTGTCTACCGTCCAAAACGGACGCATCGAGTCCGCTTGATGAAGGAGTGAGTGATGTCGGATCGCATCCGAGTGGGAATCATCGGCGCGAACCCGGACCGGGGCTGGGCCACCCGCGCCCACATCCCGGCCCTGCGGGCCCTGTCGGACTACGAGCTGACCGCGGTCGGCACCAGCCGCCGCGAGAGCGCCGAGCGCGCCGCCCACCTGTTCGGCGCGGAGCATGCCTTCACCGACGCGCGCGAACTGGCCGAGCATCCCGATGTCGACCTGGTCGTCATCATCGTGAAGGTCCCGGCGCACGCCGAACTGATCCGCGCCGCGCTGGCAGCGGGCAAGCACGTCTACTCCGAATGGCCGCTCACCCGGACCACCGCCGAAGCCGAGGCCATCGTGGCCGCGGCCGTCGACGTTCCCGGACTGCACGTCGTCGGACTGCAGGCCGGGCTCGCCCCCGCCGTCCAGCGTGCGCGAACCTTGATGGTCAACAGCCGCTACGTGGGCAAGGTGGTTTCGGTCACGGTCTACGCGGCCCGCGGCAAGGGCGCGGGCGGCCGCATCCCGCAGTGGGCGGCCTACACCCTGGACCGCGACAGCGGCGCGGGAATGCTGGAGGTCGCGGGCGGCCACACCCTCGCGACGATCGAATCCCTGGCCGGCCCGCTCACCGAGGTCTCGGCCGAGCTCGCGATCCGCCACCCGCTCGCCATCATCGACGAGACCGGCGAGCGGGTATCGGTCACCAGCCCGGACCACCTACTGCTGACCGGCCGCACCGACACCGGCATACCGGTATCGGCCCACATCCACGACGGCAAGGTCACCGACGGCCGCACCCGCATCGAAATCTCCGGCACCGACGGCGATCTGGTGATTGTCAGCGACGGCCCTTCGGGAGCGGGCGGCATCCAGATGTGCGACCTGCGCCTGCTGGGATCCAACGGCCCGGACGGCGTGTGGCAGGACCTGACCCCCGAGGAGGCCGGGCCCTTCGCGACGCTGCCGATCGAATCCCGCAATGTGGCAAGGCTTTACGACCGTCTGGCGGGCGACCTCCGCCGCAACCTCCACCTGGTCCCGTCCTTCGGGACCGGCCTGCACGTGCATCGCGTCCTGGACGCGATCCGGCGCAGCGCCGACTCCGGCAGGCGCGAGACGGTCGAAGCCTGATCAGGACACGAACGCGCCCATGGTCGGCTGCCATTCGACGATGCGCTTGTCGGTCAGCAGGCCCTCGCGGTTGAACGGGTCGTTCTCGAACAGCGTGGTCACCGCCTCCAGGTCGTCGGCCTGGACCAGGATCAGCGCGCCCGACCCGTCCGGGTACGGACCGCTGGTGAGCACGGTGCCCGCGTCGACCAGGCTGTTCAGCCAGGCCCGGTGATCGGGCCGGTGGATGTCGCGGCCGGGGACGGTGGCCTCGGAGTAGACGTAGTGGACGGCGAAGACGGCCATGGGCTCTCGCTCCTGATCGAAGTCGGTACGGATACGGAGAAGGTCAGAGCGTCAACAGCATTCGGGTATTCCCGAGCGTGTTCGGCTTGACGTAGGACAGATCCAGGAACTCGGCGACACCGGTGTCGTAGGACCGGCACATCTCGGCGTACACCTCGGCGGTCACCGGTGTGCCCTCGATCTCCGCGAACCCGTGCCGGGCGAAGAAATCCACCTCGAAGGTCAGCACGAACACCCGCTTCAGCTCCAGCTCGCGCGCGACCGCGATGAGCTGCTCCACGATCAGCCGCCCCGCACCCGTGCCCTTGATGTCCGGGTGCACCGCGACCGTGCGTACCTCGCCGAGGTCGGCCCACAGCACGTGCAGCGCGCCGCAGCCGAGGATCTGGCCGTCGCGCTCGGCCACCCAGAATTCCTGGACCGCCTCGTACAGCGTCACCAGGTTCTTCTCGAGCAGGATCCGGCCGGCGTAGATGTCGATGAGGCTCTTGATCTCGGGCACGTCAGAGGTTCGCGCTCGGCGGACGATCGGCGCTATCGCCGCATGCCCGCCGATCGAACCACTGTCAGGTGCCCGTGTTGTCATGGGGTGCACAGTAGTCGGCCCGCGTACCGATAGGCTTGTCGGTGTGTCGCACATCCAGCTCTCCCACATACCGGCATGGTCCGGAAACCATGGCCGGTCTCTCGGCCGGTGGGGGCGCTGGTGACCGTGCAACGTGACGAGTTGGAGGGTCGCTGGACCGATGCCGGTCCCGCGGCGCGTCCGGGATTCGCCCCCGTGCCCCGTCCGGAGGCGGCGGCGGAACCGCCGGCCGTGCCACTGCTGAACATCGCCAATGTGCTGACGGTGCTGCGCATCCTGATCGTGCCGCTGTTTCTGCTGGCGCTGTTCGCCCACGGCGGGCACGACACCGAGTGGCGCTGGATCGCGGCCGGACTGTTCGGCGTCGCCGCCATCACCGACCGCATCGACGGGCAACTGGCTCGCAAATACGGCCTGGTCACCGACTTCGGCAAGCTGGCCGACCCGATCGCGGACAAGGCGCTCATCGGGGCCGCGCTCGTCGGATTGTCGATGCTGCACGATCTGCCCTGGTGGATCACGATCGTCATCGTGGCCCGCGAGCTGGGCGTGACCCTGCTGCGGCTGGCCGTGGTCCGGCGCGGGGTGATTCCCGCGGGCCGGGGCGGCAAGCTCAAGACGCTGGTGCAGTCCGTCGCCATTGCCGTGCTGTTGCTGCCGCTCTCCGGCGGATTCGCTTCGGCCGGAATGGACTTGATGTATGCGGCCGTCGTGCTGACGGTCGTCACCGGTCTCGACTACGTCGTGCAAGCGGCCCGCCTCTGGTTCGGGTCGCCGGGCGGCAGCCGTGCGGCGTGACGTGCGGCCCGACGTCGAGACCGCGCTGTCCCGCGTAGCCACCGCTCCGCCCATTCCGCCCGACCCGCTCGTCGCCTCGGCGCCCGCCGCCGAGCTGGTGGCCGCGCTCGCCGCCGCCGGCCAGACCGTCGCCACCGCGGAATCGCTGACCGCGGGACTGCTCAGCGCCACCATCGCGGGAATTCCGGGCGCCAGCACGGTGTTGCGGGGTGGACTGATCGTCTACGCCACCGACCTCAAGCAGTCGCTCGCCGGTGTGAGTGCCGACACCCTGGCCGCCGACGGACCGGTAGCCGCGACCACCGCCGAACAGCTCGCCGTCGGGGCCCGTCACCGCTGCGGAGCGGACTGGGGAATCGGACTCACCGGAGTCGCCGGACCCGAACCACAGGACGGGCGACCGGTCGGCACGGTATTCCTTGGTATAGCGGGTCCGGAGTCCACCGAGGTACTTCGGTTGAAGTTGTCGGGGGACCGGTGGACGATCAGGGTGGGCGCGGTTCGCGCCGCGGTCACCGAGCTCGTCCGCATCGTCAGGGACGAGTGACGAGGCCGGGAACGCGCGGCCGACGCCGGACGTTGTCCAGTCAAACGCTGGGTCCGGCGAGACGAGTGTGAGGAGAACGAGATGACGCTGCTGCGAGAAGCCATCGGGGAAAGCCTGCGGCGCGCTCGGGTTGCCCAGAGCCGGACGCTGCGCGAGGTCTCCACCTCCGCGCGCGTGAGTCTGGGGTACCTGTCGGAGGTCGAGCGCGGCCGCAAGGAGGCGTCCAGCGAACTGCTGGCCGCCATCTGCCAGGCGCTGGACGTGCCACTGGCGCAGGTGCTCTTCGACGTGAGTTCCACCATGGCCGACGCCGACAAGGCCACCGCGCTGGCCGCCGACAAGGCCACCGCGGGTGTGGGAGCCGGCAAAGTGCCCGCCAAAGCCGGGCTCGCCAAGGTGGCCGCGAAGGTTACCCCGCGGGGTGGCGACGGCGACGTTGCCCTGGCCGCGGATGGAACTTTCGGCCCCCGCATTGTGATTCCGGCCCCGAAGTCGGATCGTCTGGTGCTGGTGGCTGCCAAGTGATCACTGTGCTGTGGAGCCGAAAGGGATAAATTCTCTGTAGGCTTCGTGCCGGAGGCGTCGCGCTGTTGCCGAAATCTCCGGAACGGCCGTTGCACAGTGGAGATAGGGACAACAGGGGTGCGCGACGGTCGCGCACTACTGTCGCGCTACGGGGCGCGGCACGTCATATGGAGGCGGGATCAATCGATGGCTAATCCGTTCGTGAAGGCCTGGAAGTACATGATGGCCCTCTTCGATTCGAAGATCGAGGAGCATGCGGATCCGAAGGTTCAGATCCAGCAGGCCATCGAGGAAGCCCAGCGCCAGCATCAGGCCCTGTCGCAGCAGGCCGCGTCGGTGATCGGCAACCAGCGGCAGCTGGAGATGAAGCTCAACCGCCAGCTGGACGAGGTCGAGAAGCTCAATGCCAATGCGCGCCAGGCGGTTATGCTGGCCGACCAGGCCAGCGGTGCCGGTGACACCGAGAAGGCCATCCAATACACCAATGCCGCTGAGGCTTTCGCCGCCCAGCTGGTGACCGCCGAACAGTCCGTCGAGGACCTGAAGGTGCTGCACGACCAGTCGCTGCAGGCCGCCGCGCAGGCCAAGAAGGCGGTCGAGCAGAACGCCATGCTGCTGCAGCAGAAGGTCGCCGAGCGCACCAAGCTGCTCTCGCAGCTGGAGCAGGCCAAGATGCAGGAGCAGGTCTCGGCCTCGCTGCAGCAGATGGACTCCACCCTGTCGGCCCCCGGCGCCGTCCCCAGCCTGGACGCGGTGCGCGAGAAGATCGAACGCCGCTACGCCAACGCGCTCGGCGCCGCCGAGCTGGCGGGCAACTCGGTCCAGGGCCGCATGCTCGAGGTCCAGCAGGCCAGCGTCCAGATGGCGGGCCACAACCGCCTCGAGCAGATTCGCGCCTCCATGCGCGGCGACTCGCTGCCTGCCGGTGGCACCCAGCAGCAGATCCCGCAGGGCCAGCCCGCGCAGCCGGCCGCCCAGCCCAATTTCAACAAGGGCCAGGCCGCCCAGCAGTAACTGCTGCGCGAAAGGTAGTGCACGATGGGGAGATCGCGGGCCGACAAGAGTCCCGCGACCTCCCCTGCCCGTTTTCTGCGCCGTACCCGCACCAGAACCGCCGACCCCATCCCGGGTTTCCCCTCCCCGTTCCCGCCGCCCGCAACCGCGCAGCCTCCGGCGCAGCCCGAAACCGCCGGGCCTGAAACGGCTTCCACACCGGCAGCGAATATTTCCTCAGCGCCGGAGCACCGCTCGCCCCATCCGGCCGGGTTCACTGGCCACTCGGCATCCGCTGCGCCGGAGCCATCCACGCCGCCGCGAATCGACCGCGGATCGCCACTGGGCGCTGGTCAAGCGCCGCGTGAATCCACGGTGCAGCCACCGGTTCATTCGCAACCCGTGTCCGGACGTGGCGCCCGCGCCGGTGACCCCGCCGGTACTGCGGGTGGCGACCGGCGGAAACGGGCGCGGCGCGAGCGGGCCACCGAGGCGGTGCGAGAAGTGTTGGCGCCCACCGGGTTCGAGCCCGAGGAGTTGGCGCAGCGGCTGCCGGATACGTTGCGGGGGGTGGGGGAGCAGGCGCTGGTGGCCGTGCGGAGGTGGGCGGATCCGCGGGAGCGTGAGCTGCGGAAGCGGCGCCGGGCACGGCGTCGGAGTTTCCGGCTGGGAACAGCTTCGGGGTTGACGACGGCCGGAACCGTTGGACTGGTGCTGATTTCGGCGCCGGCCTGGGCGGTGGTCGTAGTCGGTGGTGGTGCGGTCGCGCTGGTCACCGGGACCGCGGTGACGGCCCGGCGGTATCTGGAGATGCGCCGGGAGCCGCTGCCGCAGGCCGCTTTCGTGCCTCGGAAGCTGCCGCCGATCCGGTCCGCGGCGCGAGCGTCGATCGCCCGATTGGTCCGGGCCGAGCGGGCGCTGCACGGGCTGCACTCGCAGATCGCACGGACGGGCCGGCTTCCCGAGGACGATCTCAACGACACCCTGGAAACAGCCGCGTCCGGGGCCGCCGCACTGCACGCGCTGGCACAGGATGTGGTCGCCATGGAGCAGGCCGCCGGTGCGCTCGGCGCGAGTTCGCCACTGGGCGAGCACGTCCGGGCTGTTTCCACCCGCCTTGACGGCGGAGTCGTCGAATACGAGGGCATGGTCGCGGCCGCGGCCCGGGTGCTGGCGGTCCCCGAGAGCGCGGCCATCGCCGACGATCTCGGCTGGGCCATGCTCGGCCTGCGCGACGCCGCCGACCGCCTCGACGGCTGGGCCCAGGCCCTCACCGATCTGGCCGACCAGCGCTTCCGCGCCCATCCCTGACCTGCCCGCAGCGCTGTGAACCGGGCTTTCCCGGGGCGTGGCTCGGGCTGTTGCAGGTCGGCGGGCTGCGGCCCCGGCGAACGCGGCCTGCCGCCTCGGCCGGGGGACTCGGGGAGAACCCTGATCTGTCCCGGATTTCGCTGCTGACCTGGTGATTTTCTCAGGCGGGCGACGCAGTATGGATGGTGTCGGATCGCGCGGCCGGCGGTTCGGAGACTAGGGAGGTCAGTAATGTTCTGGAAGATTCTCGGCGTCGTCGTCCTCGTATGGATCGCCTTCGCGGTGCTCGGGTGGCTGATCAAGGCACTGTTCCCGATTCTGCTGGTGAGCGCCATCGTCTTCGGTCTGTACATGCTGTACAAGGCGGTGTCGGGCTCGAAGGACAAGTCGCCGCTGAGCAAGTTCTGATCGGTCGAAACTTTCGGACCGTCCAGCCCCGGTAGCGGGGACGGGCGGTCCTTTTTTCGTATGATCGCGGGATGGCTACTGCTGTCGTTGCCACCGCTTACGGTGGACCGGAAGTCTTGTCGCTGGTCGAGGTCGAGGTGCCCGAGCCGGGGCCGGGTGAGGTCAGCATCGCGGTGCGGGCCGCCGGGGTGAATCCTTTCGACTACAAGCTCTACAGCGGTGCGTTCGGCACCGATCCCAGCAAATTGCCCATCCGGCTGGGCCTGGAGGTGGCCGGAGTGGTCACCGCGGTGGGTCCCGACGCCGAGGGGCCGGCCGGGCCGATCTCGGTCGGCGACGAGGTGATCGCGACGGTGGGCGGCGGCTACGCCACCGCCGTCACCGGGCCGGCCGCCCGGGTCGTGCCCAAACCCGCCGATGTGGACTGGAAGCATGCGGCCGGTGTGCTCAGTGTCGGCGGGACCGCGGTGCATCTGCTCGCGGCGACCGGCGTCGGGCCCGGGGACACCGTGCTGATCCACGGTGCCGCGGGCAGTGTCGGCGCGCTGGCCGTGCAATTGGCGGTGGCGCGGGGCGCGCGGGTGATCGGCACGGCCTCGCCGAGCCGGCATGAACGCTTGCGCGCCTACGGCGTCGAGCCGGTCGCGTACGGCCCGGGACTGGCTGATCGCGTCAAGGCCTTGGCCCCCAACGGAATCGATGTTGCCCTCGACACGGTGGGCACCGAGGAGGCGATCGACGTCTCCTTGGAACTGGTGGCCGACCGGAGCCGGATCGCGACCATCGTGGCGTTCGATCGGGCGGCCGCGGAGGGGTTCAAGGCCCTCGGCATGGGTCCCGGGGCCGATCCGGGCACCGAGATCCGCGGCAATGCCTGGCGTGAGTTGTTGCCGCTCTTGTCCACGGGCAAGCTGGATCTGGCGATCGCCAAGACGTTCCCGCTGTCGGAGGCGGCCGCGGCGCACGAGCTCGTCATAGAGGGGCACGCGGGTGGAAAGGTCATCCTGCTGCCCTGAACCGGGCCGCATCGATTTGGCCAAACGTCCTATATGAGTGACTCACACGGCATATGTTGTTGCCCACAACATATGCCGTGTGTGCGGTTGCAACCCAGTGACCGCCGCGTGAAAGGTCACCCTGATGAGGACGAAAAGCGCGCTCCCGCCGACGAAGTCCGGACGCCGACGGGGTTACGCCGCCGCCGCGCTCGCACTGTCCGGCCTGCTCACCCTCACCGCCTGCGGATCCAATTCCAGCAGCACGACCTCCTCGTCGAGTGCGCCATCGGGCGGCGGCGCCAATGGGACGGTCGGGGTCATCCTCCCCGAGACCGCCACCTCGGCCCGCTGGGAATCCTTCGACAAGCCGCTACTGCAGAAAGCCTTGAACGAGGCCGGATTCGACGCCGACGTGCAGAACGCGCAGGGCGATGTCCAGAAATTCTCCACCCTGGCCGACGGCATGATCGCCAAGGGCGTCAAGGTGCTGCTCATCGCCTCCATCAACAGCGAGGTGGGCAGCGCGGTCGCGGCCAAGGCCAAGCAGGCCGGCATCCCGACCATCGACTACGACCGCCTCAACCTCGGCGGATCCTCCGACTACTACGTGTCTTTCGACAATGTGAAGGTCGGCGCCCTGCAGGGCCAGGGGCTGGCCACCGCGCTGAAGGACAAGCCGGGCGCGCAGGTCGTCGAGATCGAGGGCGCGCCGACCGACAACAACGCGACCCTGTTCCACCAGGGCCAGGAGCAGGTGCTCCAGCCCCTGTACGACTCGGGCGCGCTGAAACTGGTACGCAGCCAAGCCATCGACGACTGGAACAACCAGAAGGGTGGCACCACCTTCGAGCAGATCCTGACCGGCGCAAACGGCAAGGTCGACGGCGTGGTCGCCGCCAATGACGGCCTGGCCGGTGCGGTGATCACGGTGCTGAAGAAGAACGGCCTCAACGGCAAGGTGCCGGTGACCGGTCAGGACGCCACCGTGGACGGCCTCAAGGCGGTGCTGCGCGGGGACCAGTACATGACCGTGTTCAAGCCCATCAAGGAGGAGGCCGAGAACGCCGCGAAACTCGCTGTGGCCCTGGCCAAGGGTGACAAGGCGGCCGCGGATGCCCTGGCGCAGGGCGTGAGTCAGGATCCCAAGGGCAAGCGGGACGTGAAATCGGTGCTGCTGCAACCGCAGTTGATCACCAGGGCAGAGGTCAAGCAGGTGGTGGACTCGGGCTTCGTGAAGGCCTCCGACGTCTGCTCGGGCGACGTGAAGTCCGCCTGCACCGAACTTGGCATCGCCTGAGGATCGAGAGACATGAGTGAGCCGCTGCTCCAGATCACCGGCCTGAACAAGAGTTTCGGACCGGTGCACGTGCTGCACGACGTGGACCTCACCGTGCCGGCGGGAGAGGTCACCGCACTCGTCGGCGACAATGGCGCGGGCAAATCCACGCTGGTGAAATGTGTTGCCGGAATCCACGCCGCCGACTCCGGCGAGGTGCGATTCCGTGGCGAACCCGTACACCTGCGTGGCGCCAAGGATGCGGCGGCGCTCGGCATCGAGGTCGTCTACCAGGACCTGGCCCTGGCCGACAACCTCGACATCGTGGCCAATATGTTCCTCGGCCGGGAGCGCGGCAAGCCGTGGCTGCTGGACGAGGCGAGCATGGAGGAGGCGGCGCGGCGCACCCTGGCCTCGTTGGGGGTGCGCACCGTGAAATCGGTGCGCACCCCGGTCGCAGCCCTGTCCGGTGGGCAACGCCAGACCGTGGCCATCGCGAAAGCCGTGCTGTGGAACAGCAATCTGGTGCTGCTCGACGAACCCACCGCGGCGCTCGGGGTGGCGCAGACCCGGCAGGTGCTGGATCTGGTGCGGCGGCTGGCCGAACAGGGGCTGGGGGTGGTGCTGATCAGCCACAACCTGGCCGACGTGTTCGAGGTCGCCGATCGGATCGCGGTGCTGTACCTGGGCCGGATGGCCGCGCAGGTGCGGACCGCCGATGTCACCACCGGCCAGGTGGTGGAGTTGATCACCGCCGGGCGTTCCGGCGATCTGGGCTTGGCGCGGCCGGAAGCCGCGGTGCTGTGAGGAAGCCACTGCTATGACCAATGTTTCGGAATCGGCGACGGCCGAACCGGGTACCGCCATCACCGACTTCGGGATCGACACCACGACCCGGTCGACGCGAGAAGCCGTGCGCGACTACGCGGCCCGGCTGCGCGCCGGGGATATCGGATCCCTGCCCGCGATCCTGGGCCTGATCGCGCTGGTGGTGTTGTTCTCGCTGATGTCGGATGTGTTCTTCTCGCTCAACAATATTGCGAACCTGCTGGCGCAGGGGGCGGGGCAGACCATCATTGCCATCGGGATCGTGTTCGTGCTGCTGATCGGCGAGATCGATCTGTCGGCGGGCACGGCGTCCGGGGTGGCGGGGGCGGTGCTGGCCATGCACTACGTCGACAACGGGAACCTGTTGACCGGCATGGGATCCACGGTGTTCTTCGTGTTCAACGCCATGCTGGTGCTGGCCGCGATCCTGGCGGGGCTGCTGCGGATCTGGCCCGGGGTGGCGTTCTCGGTGCTGGGGATCGTGCTGACGGTCATCGGGTTTCAGGCGAATCCGTGGATCGAGATGCTGCTCGCGGTGTGTGTGGGCGCGGCCATCGGGTGCATCACCGGGTTCCTGATCGCGAAGATCGGGATGCCGTCGTTCGTGGTGACGCTGGCGCTGTTCCTGGCGTGGCAGGGGGTGATCCTGCAGCTCATCGGCGAGGGCGGGGTGCTGGGGATCAATTCCTCGCACGTGCTCAATGCGGTGGCGAACGGAAATCTGTCCACGGTCGGGAGCTGGGTGCTGTGCGTGGTGGCGGCCGGTGGCTATGCGGCGGTCACGCTGGGCGGGCATCTGCGGCGCCGGCGTCGCGGGCTGGTCACGTCGCCGACGCCGCTGGTGGTCGCGAAAGTGGTGGCGCTCAGCGGGTTCGCGATCGCGGTGACGGCGCTGCTCACCGTGAATCGTTCACCCAGCAAGCTGATCGTGATCTCCGGTGTGCCGTACGTGGTTCCGATCGTTCTCGTGCTGCTGGTCGCGGGGACCTATGTGCTGACCCGCACCACCTACGGCCGTCACATCTATGCCGTCGGCGGGAACCTGGAGGCGGCCCGGCGCGCGGGCATCAACGTAACCCAGTTGCGGGCAAGCGTTTTCGTCATCTGCTCGGCCTGTGCGGCGATCGGCGCCATCGTCTACTCCTCGAAGGTCGGCTCGGTCGATCCGCAGGCGGGCGGGCTCAACACCCTGCTGTTCGCGGTCGGCGCGGCCGTGATCGGCGGCACCTCCCTGTTCGGCGGCCGGGGCCGGGTGGCCGACGCGGTGATCGGCGGCGCGGTGCTGGCCGTCGTGTCGAACGGACTGGGCCTGCTGCGGCAGCCCGCGGCGGTCGTGTCCATCGTGACCGGGCTGGTGCTGCTGCTCGCCGCCACCGTCGACGCGCTCTCGAGACGCCGCGTGGCGATAACGGGCCGTTGAGCCGCGCAATGGTATTACCGAGTCCATGACCGTCGCCCGACCGGACGAGGTGCGCCGGTTCAACCGGTCGAGCCTCCTGCGGCTGCTACACATCGGAGGCCCCGCCACCCGGGCGGCGCTGGCGGTCGAGCTCGGGCTCAATCGGTCCACCATCAAGATGCTCGTCGACGGGCTCGCCGAGGACGGGGTGGTGGAGGAGAAGGTGCCGCGGCTGGCGCGCGGCGCCGGGCGGCCCTCGCTGCTGGTGCTGCCGCAACCACAGGCGGCGGTGGTGCTGGCGGTGGATGTGCAGGTCGAGCACGTGGGGATCGCGCTGGTCGGCTTCGGCGGGCAGGTCATGGGACGCAACAGCTGGAATCTGCGTGGGCGGCAACGGGAACCGGACGAGGTGATCACCCACGTCGCGGAATCGGCGACCATGCTCGCGGAGGATCTGGGCCTGCGGCCGGTGGCGGCAGGCGTGTGCGTTCCCGGTGTGGTGCGGCGCGCGGACGGCCTGGTGCACCATGCCGCCAACCTGCGCTGGGGTGAGGTGGCACTGGGACAGCGGCTGTATGCGGTGCTGGACCTACCCGTCACCGTCGGTAACGACGCCGAATTCGGTGCGCTCGCAGAGCATGCCAGGGGTGTCGGGCGCACGGCCGCCGATGCGGTCTTCGTCTCCGCCGATGTCGGGGTCGGCGGCGGGCTCATCGCGCAGCGCGCGCTGCTGCGCGGATCCGCGGGGTATCTCGGCGAGATCGGCCACATGACGGTGCGGCCGGGCGGGCGAAAGTGCCACTGCGGCAACGAAGGCTGCTGGGAGACCGAGGTGGGCGAGGCCGCGCTGTGCCGCGCCCTTGGCATGCCCGAGCACGGCCCGCGCGGGGCGATCGTCGCCGAACTCCGTGAGCTGCGCGGTGATTGGGAAACCAGGCTCGCCGACTACCTCGACTGGATGACCCTGGGCCTGGTCAATGTCGTCAATATCCTCGGGCCCGAACTGCTGGTGCTCGGCGACCTCTTCACCGCGCTCCCCGAACCGGCCATCGCGCGGGTCCGCGATCAGGTCCACCGCCGCAGCATGGTGAGCCGTGCCTTCGGCGGGGTTCGCATCGAAAAGTCGCGTCTGGGCCCGGATCTGAAGCTGCTCGGGGCGGCGGAAGCGGCCTTCGAGGGCGTACTCGCCATGCTGTGACGCCGCGGCGTGGCGGTGGGGTGCGAAGTTCGCGTCGGCCAGGTGTGGGCGGTGGCGGCTGGTGTTGAATGCAGGATATGGAGCAGCTTCCCGAGGACTGGCAGCGCGGGATCGTCATCGCCGCGCATCCCGATGACATCGAATACGGTGCGGCCGCCGCGGTCGCGCGCTGGACCAGGCAGGGCAAGGCCATTCGCTACGTGCTGGTCAGCAGCGGCGAGGCGGGGATCGCGGGGCTGCCGCCGGCCGAGTGCGGGCCGCTGCGGGAAGACGAGGAGCGGGCCTCGGCCAAGATCGTCGGCGTCAGCGAGGTGGAATTCCTCGGGCACCCGGACGGGCGGATCGAGGAATCCCTGGCCCTGCGCCGGGATCTGGCCGCGGCCATCCGCCGCCACCGCCCGGACATGGTGGTGCTGTTCAACTTCGGCGACACCTGGGTCCGCGGCTACGCCAACTCCGCCGACCACCGCGCCGTCGGCCGCGCCGCCCTGGACGCCGTGTCCGACGCCGGCAACGAATGGATTCACCCCGAGCTCGCCGAGCTGCCCGCCTGGTCGCCACGCTGGGCCGCCGTCTACGGCGTCCCGGACGGCAGCCACGGGCTCGACGTCACCGACACCTTCGAGACCGCCGTCGAATCCCTCACCGCCCACCGCCGCTACCTCGAGGCCCTCAGCCCCGACCCGGCCGAAACCCAGGCCCGCGCCGTCCTGGAAATGACCGCCGGCCCGAAGGAGGGCGTTCCCGGTGCCCACGCCCTGACCTTCGAGCTCTACCACTTCGCGGGCTGAGGGCCGGGCCCGACGGCCGGTCCCGGCGCCGAGTGCGCTGGTGGTCGAGTGACACGGGCCACCACAGTGGGTGAAGGTGCCGGGGGCGTCGGTCGGGTGTGGCACCCTGGGGCCGTGCGAGTAGCGGTGGTGGCCGGGCCTGATCCGGGGCATGCGTTTCCGGCGATGGCGTTGTGTCAGCGGTTGCTGGCCGCGGGCGATGAGCCGGTGCTGTTCACCAGCCCGCGGTGGTTCGACGCGGCCCGGGAGGCCGGGATCGGGGTGCGGCGGCTGAAGGGCCTCGCACCCCGGGCCGAGGACGACGACAGTGACGCGGGCGCCAGGATTCATCAAAGGGCCGCGCACATTTCGACCGAGATCCTGCCCGATCTGAGCGCCATGCTGCCGGAACTGGTGGTGTCGGACGTGCTCACCGTCGGGGGCGGGATGGCGGCGGAGCGGCTGCGGCTGCCCTGGGTGGAGCTGTCGCCGCACCCGTTGTACCTGCCGTCGAAGGGCTTGCCGCCCATCGGGAGTGGGCTCGCCGCGGGGGAGGGCATGCGCGGGCGCGCCCGGGACTCGGTCCTGCGCGGGCTGACGTCGCGGGCCATCCGGCGCGGGGGACTGCAACGCGAGCAGGCCCGCGCCAGTATCGGCCTGCCACCGGAGGACCCGGGCCCGACCGCCCGCCTGGTCGCCACCCTGCCCGCCCTCGAGGTGCCGCGCCCCGACTGGCCCGAGAATGCGCACCTCGTCGGCCCGCTGCTCTGGGAGCCGACCGACCACATCCTGGATCTACCGCCCGGCGATGCCCCCCTGGTCATGGTCGCCCCCTCGACCGCCCAGACCGGCACGGCGGGCCTGGTCGACATCGCCCTCGAGGCACTCGAAGGCGCAGGCGTCCGGGTCGCAGTCTCCATGCTCGACACTCCGCCCGCCGACCTCCCGTCCTGGGCCACAGCCGGTTTGGGCCGCCAGGACGAGATCCTGCGCCACACCTCGGTCGTGATCGGCGGCGGCGGCCACGGTCTGCTCGCCAAATCCCTGCTGGCCGGCGTCCCCATCGTCACCGCCCCGGGCGGCGGCGACCAGTGGGAACTCGCCAATCGCGCCGCGCGCCAGGGCAGTTCGATCCTGGTCCGCCCCGTCACCCCCGAAGCCGTCCGGGACGCCGTCAAACGCATCCTCGACGACCCCGCCTACACCGCCGCCGCCCACTCCGCCGCCACCGGCATCACCGTGGTCACCGACCCGGTCGAAATCTGCCACGCCGCCGTCGAATCCCCACCCGCCGTCTGACTTTCGCTCGCGACGCCGGTTGGTAGGACACCGCGAGGCGGTTTGTCGGAGGCGGTGGGTGGCCGCGGCTGGGTTTGGCCCGGGTGCGGGGCGGTGGCGTAGGCTCGCGGCCGTGCGGTTGACGGAGTTCCAGGAGCTGTTGCATACCGAGTTCGGGACGGCGCGGGGAGACGTGCTGCTGACCGATCATGTACTGCCGTCCATGGGGCGGACGGGGGCCCAGGCCATCGAGGCGGGGGTGGATCCCCGCGACGTGTGGCGGGCACTGTGCGCGGAATTCGATGTGCCGAAGTCGCGATGGTGAGCAGATCCGCATGAGGCTGCGGCTGCCGCCGCGCGTGGCGGAGCTGCTCGGGCCGAATCCAGCGTGGTCGGACGATCACGAGGGGCGCAGTGGCGGGGTCGTCCGGGCCAATGGAACGTATTGGGTCAAGCATGGTGCGGTCGCGGTGGCGGAGTTTCCGCGGTATCGGTGGCTGCGGGAGCGGTCGATGGCGGTGCCGGAGATCGCGGTCTTCGAGGACGACACGCTGGTGCTCGTCGATGCGGGAGTGCCGAGTGTGGCCTCGGTGCAGCCGGGTTCGCCGGGCATGTTGATGGGCGAGACGTTGCGGCGGTTGCACGCGCTGCCGGTGGCGGGCTGTCCGTTCGACGGCCGGCTCGACATCACCCTGGCGGAGGCGTCTCGGCGGGTTGCCGAAGGTCTGGTCGACGTCGATGATTTCGATGCGGACAATCTCGGACGGACGGCAGCGCAGGTGTACGCACAGCTGGTCGCCGAACGGCCCGAGGCCGAGGATCTCGTTGTGGCGCACGGTGATTACACGCCGCCGAACGTGCTGGCGGGCGGGATTCTCATCGATGTGGGCCGGCTGGGGGTCGCGGATCGCTACCGCGATCTGGCGTTGGCCGCACGGGATCTCGGCGATGACTTCGGCGCCGGCGAGGTGGAGGCCTTCTTCGCCGCCTACGGCCTGCCCGATCCCGATCCGGCGCGGCTCGCCTACTACCGCCTGCTCGACGAATTGTTCTGAGCCACAGCGGGTTCGCCTACTCCGCCTGCGTCTTCTTCGCATAGTGCCGGGTGGCCTTGGCGCGGTTGCCGCAGGCCGCCATGGAATGCCAGCGACGGGTGCCGTTCTTCGACGTATCCAGGAAGTACAGGATGCACTGCGGGTGCGCGCACTGCTTGATGCGGTCCGGGGTGCTCGCCAGCAGGTGGAGCAGGTTGTCGGCGGCGAGCCAGCCGGGTAGCCAGGCCGGATCGGCGACCTCGGGGAGCGCGGCCGGGCCGTCCGGGGTGAGGGCGCGGCGGATGCGGCCGTGTGCCAGGACGGTATTGAGGTCGTCGGCGGTCTCGCCGCGGACCGCGCGCAGGATCGCTTCCCGGGTCCTCACGAGCGCGTGCAACGTCGCCTCGTCCGCGGGCAGGTCGAGGTCGTTGTCGGCCAGCCACCCGCGGAGCCCGGACACGTTGGTGAGCAGGTCCTGGTGTCCCGTCGCCGCGATCCAGCGGGTGTTGAGCAGGTCCAGGGCGAGCGGTTCACCGAGGTGGGGACGTGGTTCTGGCACGCCTGAGGGTAACCGCCGTAGTGCGCGCATCGGCCCGACGACTCCTTTCTAACCAGCAAAACAAACTATAGGGGTTGACGGCAGGTGTTGGCCGCCGCTAGTTTCTAACTAGTCAAACGAACTACGATGGTTACATCTTCCGAAGGGGTTCCCATGACCGCACCCGTTCTCGCCACCGGGCACATCGGCCTCAATGTCACCGACCTCGACCGCTCGGTGGCCTTCTACCGGCGCGCCCTCGGTTTCGAACAGCTCGGCGCCGGCGGCGAGGGCGCCCAGCGCTTCGCCTTCCTCGGCCGCGACGGCAAACTGCAGGTCACCCTCTGGCAGCAGAGTGACGGCGAGTTCTCCGCCGAAACCCCCGGCCTGCACCATCTCTCGTTCCAGGTGGACACCATCGACCAGGTCCGCGAGGCGGAATCCGCCCTGAAGGCCCTGAATGTCGCCTTCGCCCACGACGGCGTGGTCGCCCATGGGGAGGGCGCCTCCTCCGGCGGCATCTTCTTCATCGATCCCGACGGCATCCGCCTCGAGATCTACGCCCCCTCCGGCGCCGACCACGCCCCGGCCCCCTCCGGCGCCGCCCCCACCTGCGGCTTCTTCTGATCCGGAATACAGCCACCAGCACCAGAATTCACCCGAGAAGACCGGTCACCTCCGCAGGCGGCCCGATGGGAGCTCACATGAACGCCGTCTCGACACGCGATGCGCACCACGGCGGGAAAGTATCGGCCACGGACAAGCCCGGCGCGCAGGCCTCCGAGCCCGGATCGACCACCGGCACGGTGACTGCCGGTGGCGCCATGTCGAAGGGTGCCGTGACGGCGAGCGGGATCGGCTATCACCCTGGGGAATTGGCCGTGCAGCGGCGCATGGGGCAGGAGGATATTGCTCAGCGGGTCGGGCGGATGATCCGCGCTGATATCCCGGCCGCGGCGGCGGCATTCCTGGCGGAGCAGCCGATGATCGTGGTGGCCGCCGGGGATGACGGTGGGCGGATGTGGGCGGGGCAGTTGGTGGGGCCGCCCGGGTTCGTGTACGCCTCCGGGGAGCGGGCGATCGAGGTCGAGGCGCGGCCGGTGGCCGGTGATCCGCTCGCCGAATCGCTGCGCGGCACAAGGCATGTCGGCATGATCGCGTTGCAGCCGCAAGTGCGGCGGCGGATGCGGGTCAATGGCGTGATCGCACCCACCGCGACCGGGCTGCACATCGATACCGAGCAGGTGTATTCGAACTGCCCGAAGTACATCTCCCGCCGCGGGATCGAGGAGTGGGCGTCGGGCGGGGCTCCGACGGTGCGCCGGACCAGCGCACTGGACGAGTCTCAGCGGCAGCTCATCGTCCGCGCCGACGCGTTCTTCATCGCGTCCGCCGATGTCGACGGCAATGCCGACGCCTCCCATCGCGGCGGCAATCCCGGCTTCCTGCAGGTGCTTTCCCCGACCCGCCTGCGCTGGCCCGATTACCGCGGCAACTCCATGTTCATGACCCTCGGCAATATCGCCGCCGACCCGCGCTGCGGCCTCCTGATTCCCGACTGGCGCACCGGCACCACCCTGCAACTCACCGGGACCGCCGAGATCACCTGGGAGGAAGCCGCTTTCCCGGCCGGTGCCCAATGCGCCATCGACTTCACCCTCACCGAAGTCGTCGAAATCACGAATGCCACACCCTTGCGCTGGAGCGAACCCGAGCTGTCCCCGGCCAACCCCTAGCGCCCAGCCCACCCGCACCGAATCGAAAGGTCTCCCTCATGCGTCCTCCACTGCCTCCCTTCGACCTGGAATCCGCCAAGCTCAAAGTCCGCGCTGCCGAAAATGCCTGGAACACGCGCGATCCCGAGACGGTCGCCCAGGCGTACACCGAGGACTCCGTCTGGCGCAACCGCGACGAATTCCTCACCGGCCGCGCCGAAATCGTCGATTTCCTGAAGCGCAAGTGGGCCAAGGAGAACGGCTACGCCCTGCGCAAGGACCTGTGGTCCTGCACCGAGAATCGCATCGCCGTCCGCTTCCAATACGAATGGCACGACGACGAGGGCCAGTGGCACCGCAGCTACGGCAACGAACTCTGGGAATTCGCCCCCGACGGCCGCATGTCCCGCCGCGAGGCCAGCATCAACGACGTCCCCATCGCCGAGTCCGACCGCCGCATCTTCGGCCCCCGCACCCCCGACGAGGACGCCCTGGGCTTCCCCATTCGGTGACAACAAGATCAGGGAGCTCTCACTGCGGGGAATTCGGGCGAATTCCACCGTGAGAGCTCCCTGATCTTGATTTTCCGGTCAGGCGACCGCCGCGGGCTCGGGCGGGCCGAGGACGGGGGTCTCGGGGGTGGGGCGGGATACGCGGGTGTAGAGAGCGAAAACGACTGCAGCTGAGACGATTCCGAAGACCCCCGCAGTGAGCGTCGCCGAGTTCAGGCCGTCCACGAAGCCGTGAGTCACCGGGTGCGCATCGCTCGCGTTGCGGAAGACGGTGCCCAGCACCGCGACTCCCAGCGCCAGGCCCAGCTGCCGCGCGGTGTTGATCGCACCGGCCGCGGTGCCGCTCTGACGCGGCGGGACCGCGGCCATGCCCACCGCCATCAGCGGCGGAGCCATCACACCCACGCCGACACCGATCACCAGGAAGCCGGGAATCGCGGCGGTCCAGGAGGATCCGGAGTCGATGAGGGTCAGCAGGGAGCTGCCCGCGCCGATCGCCAGCAGGCCGCCGCCGATCGTCCACTTCGGCGCCATCTCGTGCAGGAACCGGCCGAAGATGCCCGAGGTCAGGAAGGCGCACACCGACATCGGCAGCATCGACAACCCGGCCCGCAGCGGGGTCAGGTGCAGGTACTGCTGCAGCCACAGTGACACCAGCGGGCTGGACGCGAAGGCGGCGAAGCTCATGCCGACCGCGGCGATCAGCGTCGCGGTGAAGCCCGCGCTGCGCAGCAGGGGCAGCGGCAACATCGGTGCTGCGCTGCGTGATTCGAGCACGATGAACGCGATCAGCGAGAACGCGCCGACGATCAGTGCCACCGCCGCCCCGCGATCACCCCAGCCGTGCTCGCCGCCCCGGATGATGCCGTAGGTGACGGCTGTCGCCGCCACGGTGAAGCTCAGCATCCCGCCGACGTCGATGCGCCGGTCCGCGTGCCGCGGCGACGGCCCGAATGCCAAGGCGGACAACACGATCGCGATCACGGCGATCGGCAGGTTGACGAAGAAGATCCACCGCCACGACAGCAGATCGGTCAGCACGCCGCCCAGCACCACGCCGATACCGGCCGCCGCGCCCGAGACCGCGCCCCACGCGCTGAAGGCGATGCCGCGATCACGACCGGTATACGTGGCGTGCAGCAGCGACAGTGTGGTGGCCAGCATGGCCGCGCCGCCGATGCCCTGCGCCGCGCGCGCCGCCACCAGCACGCCCGCCGACCCGGCGATACCGCAGGCCAGGCTGGCGGCCGCGAACAGGGCCAGGCCGATCAGATAGGTGGGTTTCGCGCCGAACCGGTCGGCGAGCGAGCCGAGCATGAGCAGCAGTGCGGCCAGCGCCAGCGCGTAGCCGTCGATGACCCATTGCAGCCCGGACAGGCCGGTGCCCAGGTCGGCGGCGATGTCCGGCAGTGCCACATTCACGATGGTGACGTCGATGAGCAGCATCAGTGAGCCCAGGCACGCGGCGAAGAGTGGCAACCACTTCCGCATGAGAACCTCCAGAGAACGAACGATTTCGTCCCCAAGGATGGGATAGGCGCTTGGATCCAGCTAGCTATCCGAGTCGATGCGGTAGATTCCTCCTATGTTCGAGGAAGAGCTGGATGATTCCTCCGTCCTGGACGTGCTCGACAAACAGATCGTGCACGGCCTGGTCACCGATGCGCGCATCCCGTTCGCACGGCTGGGGGCGATCCTCGGGGTCTCCGAACAGACGGTGGCGCGGCGGTATCGGTCACTGCGCTCGCGCGGCATGATTCATGTGGCGGGCCAGGTGAACACGGTGCCGCTGGGGCAGCCGCGCTGGGTCATGCGCATCACCTCGACGCCCGCCAAGACCGTCGCCCTGGCCGAATCCCTCGCGCGGGTACCGGAATTGAGCTGGGTGTCGCTGCTGACCAGTGGTTTCGAGATCATGTGCGCGGGCCGCACGCGGTCGATCGAGCGGCGGGACGAGTTGCTGCTGCGCGTGATTCCGCGCGCCAGTTCGGTGGTCGGGCTGACCGTGCACGAGGTGATGCGGCAGTTTCCGTTCCCCGAGGAGTGGCCCCGCTACGACCGGTTCTTCACCGCGGAGCAGCTGCGCGAGCTCGGCCCGCGGCCGCCGATGTGGGAGCCCGTGGGTCCGGAAACCCAGGTCACGCTGTCGCGCGAGGACGAGGCGATGATGGCCATCCTGGCTCGGGACGGGCGCGCGCCCTACGCGCGGCTGGCGGCCGCCACCGGCTGGAGCGCGACCCGGGTGGCCCGGCGGATGAGCGAGCTCATCGAGTCCGGCGTGCTCTACTTCGATCTCGACTTCGCTTTGCAGCTCATGGGTTACACGTGTCGCGCGGTGCTGTGGATGCGGGTGGATCCGGCGCGGCTGGAGGAGGTGGGCAAGGCCATCTCGGAGCATTCGGAGGTCGCCTACCTGGCGGCGATCACCGGGCCGGCCAACCTGACCGCGTCGCTGGTCTGCCGGGACAATGCCCATCTGTACCGGTACGTGACCGAACGGCTCGGTGCGTTGCCCGGCCTCCGGGATATCGAGGTGACGACGGCGTTGCGGGTGTTCAAGCAGTCGCAGACGCTGGTCGACGCGCAGAAACTCGCGGTGCTGCCCTGATTGCCGAATGCTTGCCACCAGGTGTTTCGCGTGTCGCTCAGCGCGTCGCTTGCATCGAACATCTGTTCGTCTAAGCTCGTCGTCGGAACTTGTCGGTGCCGCCCTCTAACGTGGGCGCCAACCACAGCATGAGACACACCCGTTGAGAAGGGGATCAGACGATGGCACCACAGGCTTTCGATCGTGACAAGGCGCTCGAGCTCGCGCTCGCGCAGGTGGAGAAGAGCTTCGGCAAGGGCGCGGTCATGCGTCTGGGCGAAGAGGCGCGTCAGCCCATCTCGGTGATTCCGACCGGCTCCATCGCGCTGGATGTGGCGCTGGGCCTGGGTGGCCTGCCGCGCGGCCGCATCGTCGAGATCTACGGTCCGGAATCCTCGGGTAAGACCACCGTCGCCCTGCACGCGGTCGCCAACGCGCAGGCCGCCGGCGGTGTCGCCGCCTTCATCGACGCCGAGCACGCGCTGGATCCCGACTACGCCCGCAAGCTGGGTGTCGACACCGATGCGCTGCTGGTCTCGCAGCCGGACACCGGTGAGCAGGCCCTCGAAATCGCCGACATGCTGGTACGTTCCGGTGCCATCGACATCATCGTCATCGACTCCGTCGCCGCCCTGGTGCCGCGCGCCGAGATCGAGGGCGAGATGGGTGACAGCCACGTCGGTCTGCAGGCCCGCCTGATGAGCCAGGCGCTGCGCAAGATGACCAGCGCGCTCAACAACTCCGGCACCACCGCCATCTTCATCAACCAGCTGCGCGAGAAGATCGGCGTCATGTTCGGCTCCCCCGAGACCACCACCGGTGGTAAGGCGCTGAAGTTCTACGCCTCGGTCCGCCTGGACGTCCGCCGTATCGAGACCCTCAAGGACGGTTCGGACGCGGTCGGTAACCGCACCCGCGTCAAGGTCGTCAAGAACAAGGTGAGCCCGCCGTTCAAGCAGGCCGAGTTCGACATCCTCTACGGCATCGGCATCTCCAAGGAGGGCTCGATCATCGACATGGGTGTCGATCAGGGCTTCATCCGCAAGTCCGGCTCCTGGTACACCTACGAGGGCGACCAGCTCGGCCAGGGCAAGGAGAACGCCCGCAAGTTCCTCCTCGAGAACACCGATGTCCGCGACGAGATCGAGAAGAAGATCAAGGAGAAGCTCGGCATCGGCGCGGACGTCACCGCCGAAGAGGCTCCCGCCGACTTCTGATCCATGACCCCTCGGGAACCCGAAGGGCCCCGGCCCGATTCGCCGGGGCCCGCACGCCTGGACGCGGTGGAACGCCTCCGCCGCCAACTGGAGTCCTCCGCCGCCCGCCAGGCCGGCCGCCGCCCCAGCGCTCCCAGGCCTCGAACCCCCGAGCCCGGCCACGACCTCTTCGGCCCCGCCGACCCCTACACCTCCGGCGTCGGCACCTGGAACTACGGCCCATCCGCCCCTGCCACGTCCTATCACCCTGTCCCCGAAGACAATTCGCCGGACACCGATCACTCCACCTGGCGCACCACAGACGATGCGACCACCACACCCGAGCCGCCCCCGTCGCACCGACCGGAGCTCTCCGAGCCATCGCGGCCAGAACCCGCCGACCCGAGCCGAGACCATGAGCCGCCGGACTATCCGCCCGGCGACCCCTCTGGCCCCGCCGCGTCCGTCATCGGTCCCACGCCTGCTGCCTCGGCGATCGGCCCCGAGTCTGCGGCCTCGAATTCTTCCCGCCCTCACTACCTTTCGCCCACCGGGCGCCGCCATCACCGGGGGCAGTGGCCAGAGGAAGCGCCCACTGCCCCCGGTGATGGCGGAACCCACTCTGCCGCATATATCCACGAAGACTCGGTCCCACCCGCTTCGACCCACCCAGCCGCGGAACCGATCTCGGCCACCGAAAGCCGGGAGGACGCGCTGCGGGCCGAATCGGCCGAGGCGAACGCCGCTGATTCCGCGCGTCTCGGTCGGGCGGCACATCGCGAGGCTCGACCGAACGAACTCGACGCCGGGCCAGACTCCGGCCAGCGCCGGCTCGGTGACTGTACGCCCGCGACTGTGGATGGGGATGCCGGTGATACGGCCCAGAACTCGGTCGGCGGTACTCCGGAGGACAAGCTGGCGGCGGCGCGGGCCGCGTTGGCCGAGGCGAATGCGGTCGTGGCTGCGAAAGCGGCGAGGGGTGGGCCGAGCGCGGGGAAGCGCGGTCGTCGAAACACTCGTGGATCCGGCTCAACCTCGGTCGAGCGGGCGTTTGCGGACTCCTACAACGAGCCGGGTGAGCTCTCGGGGCAGGGGCGTGGGGGACTCGGCGCGGATCGTGCAGCGGATTTCTCGGAACGAGGTGGCGCGCAATCGGATCGGCGAGGTCGTCGGGCCAGGCGGCGACACGGCGGGGAAGAGTCGATCGGCGGGGACGAGTCAAGGGGTGGAAGCGAGTCGAGGGGTCGGGACGACGGCGGTCGTGGTAATTCGGCCGATGTCGGTTCGGAAGTCTCGGCCGATCGCGGGGAGGAGTTCGGTCGGGGTGGGCGGCGGCGCGGACGTGATCGTGGGCGTTCGGAATCCGGAGGGGAGCCGGGGGGATCGGTCGGTGCCGGGGGCGGGGGGACCGAGGCGCAGGCGAAGGATGTTTGCCTGCGGTTGCTCACCGATCGGGCTCGGAGCCGGGCCGAGTTGGCGGATCGGTTGGCGGATCGGGGTTTCACTGCTGCGGTGGCGAAGCGGGTGCTGGATCGGCTGACCGAGGTCGGGCTGATCGATGATGCGGCGTTCGCGCAGCAGTGGGTGCGGTCACGGCACACCTACTCGGGTAAGGGCAAGAAGGTCCTCGCCGAGGAATTGCGGCGCAAGGGCATTGCGTCGGAGGATGCCGAACCGGCACTCGAGTCAGTGACCGCCGAGGACGAGAATGCCCGCGCCGGGGAGCTGGTGCGCCGGAAGCTGACCACGCTGTCCCCGGACCTGGACCGCGACAAGGCCATGAGTCGCCTGGTCGCCATGCTCGCGCGGCGCGGCTACAGTCCCGGCACCGCGTATCAGGTGGTGGCGGCGGAGCTCGCAGCGTCGGGCGCACTTCACATGAGCGAGCGGACCGGCGCTCGTCGTGAGCAGAATTCCGACAGCCAGGACGAGAACTCCGACCGCATGACCTCATCGCCGATGCGTCGCGCAAAGGCCGGGCCGCGTGGCAGGGCCGTGCTGGGCGGTCGCGCCCTCGGCGAGAGCGACTCCGAAGAGTCGGCGTCAGAGACCGACTCGCCAGAGAACGAGCAGGATCGTGCCGCCGAACTGGTGCGCGCCAAACTCCGCACCCTGCCCCGAGACCTGGACCGCGACAAGGCCATCCGCCGTCTGGTCGGCCTCCTGGCCCGGCGCGGTTTCAGCCAATCCACCGCCTACTCGGTGGTGAAATCCGAACTGGCCGCCAACGGATTCGATGCCTGACTGCGCTCTCGGCTCGATCCGAGAGCTCGGCGTCTATCCCGACCACTTGATGACCAAGGTGATCACCGCGGCCACCACGGCGAGGGCGAGGGCGGCGGCGCCCCATATGACGCCGCGGCGTGCCCATGGCCGGTTGTAGTCGAGGGAGAATCGGCCCGGCCCGGCGATCGCCAGCGTCAGCGCTGCCACGGCGAACAGCAGGGCACTCTCGTAACCCATCAGCCCGTGGGGCCAGGTCACATTCATCGCGTTGATCATGGTGCCGATGGCGATCGCCGCCGCGAGCGGCGTGAACAGCCCGAGGAACAGCAGCGCGCCGCCGGTGAATTCACACAGCCCCGCCAGCGTGCCGAACACCTTGCCAGGGTGATACCCCATCTTCTCGAACCCAGTGGTGGTCTGGTGCCAGCCCGCGCCATTGAACCACCCGAACAGTTTCTGGCTGCCGTGCACGAACAACAACCCCCCGAAGAACACCCGTAACACCAGCAGCCCCACATCGACCCCGATGGAATCGATATTCTTGCCCGGATCCTTGACGTTGCTATCGGTGACGTTGGTGGTCATGACGTCCCACTTCGTGTGATGAAGCCGGTTGATGAAACAACCTGTCTGCCCGTCCCACCGAGGAATACGCGCCGGCCCCTGAACCGGTTCAATCGCCCCCACGAGCGAGTTCCGAGCCGAATCGACAGCCCCGTACTCACGCCCTCACACATGTGATCACTGTGACCTGAAACCACCACGAAGCACGACTACAGATACGAGGGGTACACGAGGGCGAAAACAACTGGATTCGGGATCGTCACGCTCGAGGATGCCGTACGTACAGCCTTCAGTGCAGGACGCCGCCCGGGCGGCGGGTGGAGAGGGCGCGGCGGGTGTGGCGGTGGTTGGTGTGGCGGAGGGCGCGGGGGGTGGACATGTGGGGTGCGGATGGGCGGGGTGGTTTGTCGCGGCGGGAGGCCAGGAGGCGGCCTGCGGCCTCGTGGATGGCGAGCGCGCCGATGACGGCGGCGAAGGCGGTGAGGCCGGCGAGGAGGGGGGTGACGATGGTGGTCAGGAACAGCCCGAAGACGAATTCTCTTCGAGCGCTGTCGTCTTCGTTCATGAAGACCAGTATGCGAGCTGGATGGAGCAATTGTCCCCGGGTCGGCTGAGCATTCCCGGAATGCCCTGTCCCGGTTCGGGAGTCACGGCTCCCGAACCGGGGTCCGAGGTCAGTTCCCCGACCGCGCGTCGCCGATCACGCCGGGCGCGGACTGGTCCACCATGACGACATCCATGCCCGGGGGAGGGGTGACGGCGCCCGCCGCGAGCACGGCCCGGGAGCCGCGTTTGCGGGTGCGCAGCCACTTCTCGACCCGGGTGGCGATCACGGTCAGCGCGTAGTTGATGACGATCATGATGATGGCCACCACGATCAGCGACGGGATCGGATTCTTTTCCGCCGCACCGAGCTGCGTGCCTCTGCGCACGATTTCCAGATAGGTGATCTGGTAGGCCAGCGCGGAGTCCTTCAGCGCCACCACCATCTGCGAGATGAGCGCCGGCAGCATGGCGGTGACGGCCTGCGGCAGCAGGATCGTCACCATTACCTGGGTTTTGCGCATGCCCAGGGCGACGGCGGCCTCGGTCTGTCCCCGGGGCAGCGCCCGGATGCCCGAGCGCACGATCTCGGCGATGACCGATCCGTTGTAGATGGTCAGCGCCGCCACCGCGGCCGCGAGGGCCAGCTGGTCGGAGGGGAAGACGTTCTGCTGGGCGAACAGGGTGAACAGGAACAGCATCAGGATCAGCACGGGAATGGCCCGCGAGATCTCCACCATCACACCGGCGAACCAGCGCACCGCGCGATGGTCCGACAGCCGCAGAATGCCGAACACCATTCCGAGGATCAGCGCCAGCACGATCGACAGCGCCGCCGCCTCGAGTGTGCCGCGCAGACCCGGCAGGAGGTAGGTGCGCCAGGTATCGCCCTCGGTGAAGGGCTTCCACTTGTCGGCGGTGAACTGCCCCTTGTCGGCCAGGCCGTGATAGACGAACCAGACCGCCGCGATCGCGGCCGCGATGACGACGACCGAGTAGATGCGGTAGCGCAGGCGCGCGCGGGGTCCCGGCGCGTCGTAGAGCACGGACGCGGTCATCGCGCCACCTCGAATCGCTTGGCCAGCCAACCGAAGAACAGACCGGTCGGCAATGTCAGGATCACGAACCCGAGCGCGAAGATGGCGCCGACACTCAGCGGCGCCGCCTCGTTCTCGTTCATCTCCGACATGAGCAGCGCGGCCTCACCGACGCCGATGGCCGAGGCGATGGTCGAGTTCTTGGTCAGGGCGATGAACACACTGCCCAGTGGTGCGATGACCGCCCGGAACGCCTGCGGCAGCACCACGAGCCGCAGGTTCTGCCCGAAGGTGAGTCCCAGCGAACGCCCCGCCTCCGACTGCCCGAACGGCACCGTATTGATGCCGGCCCGCAGCGATTCGCACACGAAAGCCGCTGTGTAGACACTCAATCCGACGATGGCGAAGCGAAAACTGTTCTCCGCGATGCTGTTCGGCCCCTCGGCCGCCAGTCGCCACCCCAGGGTCTGGTACAGGCCCAGCGAGCAGAACACGATGATCAGCGTGAGCGGCGTGTTGCGAATGATGTTGACGTACAGTGCGCCGATCGAGCGTGCGATCGGCATCGGTGACACCCGCATGGCCGCCACGATGGTGCCGAGAATCAGCGCGAAGAACGCCGAATACAGCGTCAGTTTGATCGTCACCCAGAACGCGTCGAGCAGTTTGGTGTGATAGTTGGAGATCAAGTCGAACACGACTGCCCCATTCCTCCGATCGGAAGACGAAGCACGCCGGGTGATTTCGCGAGACGTGAAATCACCTGGCGCGCCCGCGAATCAGTACCGGTCGACCTTGGGCGGTTCCGGGATCTGGAAGCCGGTGCTGCCGAATTCCTTCTCCAGCGCCGCCTTCCACGCGCCGGAGGTGATCATGGCATCGATGGCGTCGTTGATCTTGCCGCGCGATTCGGTGTCGCCCTTCTTCACGCCGATGCCGTAGTTCTCGACGGAGAAGGTCTTGCCGACCACCTTCAGCGCGCCCGGCGACTGTGCCGCGTAACCGCGCAGGATGATGTCGTCGGTGGTGACCGCGTCCACCGCGCCCGACTTCAGCGCCTCCACACACAGCGAGTAGGTGTCGTACTCCTGCAGCTGAACTTCCTTGGCGTACTTGTCCTTCACGTTCTGCGCCGGGGTGGAGCCCTTGACCGAGCACAGCTTCTTGTTGCCGGTCAGCGATTCCGGCCCGGTGACGTCGGTGTTGTCCGACCGCACCAGCAGCGACTGCCCGGTCACGAAGTACGGGCCCGCGAAGTCGACCTTCTGCTTGCGGGCGTCGGTGATGGAGTAGGTGGCGACGATGAAGTCGACCTGCCCGTTCTGGATCAGCGTCTCGCGCTGCGCCGACGGCGATTCCTTGAAGGTGATGTTATCCGGCTTCACGCCCATCTTGTCGGCCACGTACTTGGCGACGTCGACGTCGAAACCGCTGTAGCTGCCGTCCTTGTTGAGCAGTCCCAGGCCCGGCTGGTCGAACTTGATGCCGACGGTGAGTTTGCCGTCGGCCGCGTGCTGGCTGGCGGTCTTGTTGCTGCCGCCGCCGCATGCGGTGACGGCGAGCGCCAGGGCAGCCACTCCGGCGGCGATCCGGATTGCGTGGTTGATCCTCATCGAACGTCCTGTTCTCTCGTGGAGTGCGGGAGTGTTCCCTAGTGGAGCGGAGTCAGTGGGAGAGGATCTTGCCCAGGAAGTCCCTGGCGCGATCCGATTTCGGTGCGGTGAAGAAGGATTCGGGCTCGGTGTCCTCGACGATCTGACCGTCGGCCATGAACAGCACCCGATTGCCCGCGCGCCGCGCGAAGCCCATCTCGTGGGTGACGACGAGCATGGTCATGCCGTCCTTGGCCAGCCCGACCATGACCTCGAGCACCTCGGACACCATCTCCGGGTCGAGCGCGGAGGTCGGCTCGTCGAACAGCATCACCTTGGGGTTCATAGCCAGCGCCCGCGCGATGGCCACGCGCTGCTGCTGACCGCCCGACAGCTGCGCCGGATACTTGTCGGCCTGATTGGCGATGCCCACCCGGTCGAGTAGTTCCAGTGCCCGGGCGCGCGCCTGGGTCTTGTCGACGCGCCGCACCTTCACCGGCGCCAGCATCACGTTCTCGAGAATTGTCTTGTGCGCGAACAGGTTGAACTGCTGGAACACCATCCCCACATCGGCGCGCAGCTTCGCGAGGGCCTTGCCCTCGTCGGGCAGTTTCACGCCGTCGACGGCGATCTCACCGGAGTCGATGGTCTCGAGCCGGTTGATGGTTCGGCACAGGGTCGACTTGCCGGAGCCGGAGGGCCCCACCACGATCACGACCTGCCCTTTGGGCACTTCGAGATTGATGTCACGCAATACGTGCAGCGAGCCGAAGTGCTTGTCCACATTCCGCATCGAGATCATCGGCGCGGGAGTGCTGATGGAATCGGCCACGTCGGTCATGACCAGTGACCCTAATCATGTCGTGCCCGAAATGCTCGTCTTTGCCAGGGCGGCTCGAACTGTGGCAGGACTCGACACCCCCGCGTAACCAGCGATTGATGCTGCTGAGACCACCGTCGCCCGGTCGGACGATGATTCGCCGACAATTCCATGACCATCCGCCGGACCTGCCCGGGCGATCACAGGTCCGCCACGAGGACCCGGGTCACCCGGCGTGGACGGGGTTTATGGCCTGCGCCGGGCACCTATTACCCTGGTTGGGTGAATTCCCCGGCCCGGACCTACGAGGTACGCACTTACGGCTGCCAGATGAACGTGCACGACTCCGAGCGGCTCTCGGGTCTGCTCGAGGACGCCGGCTACGTCAAAGCCGTGGCCGGCGATACCGCTGACCTGGTCGTCTTCAATACCTGCGCGGTGCGCGAGAACGCCGACAACAAGCTGTACGGCACCCTCGGGCACCTCGCGCCCATCAAGGCCGACCGCCCGGGCATGCAGATCGCCGTCGGCGGCTGCCTGGCGCAGAAGGACCGCGACACCGTGGTCAAGAAGGCGCCCTGGGTGGATGTGGTGTTCGGCACCCACAACATCGGTTCGCTGCCGGTGCTGCTGGAGCGGGCCCGCCACAACGAGCAGGCCCAGGTCGAGATCATCGAATCGCTGGAGGCGTTCCCGTCGACGCTGCCCGCCAAGCGCGAGTCGGCGTACGCGGGCTGGGTGTCGATCTCGGTGGGCTGCAACAACACCTGCACGTTCTGCATCGTTCCGGCGTTGCGCGGCAAGGAGGTGGACCGGCGTCCGGGCGACGTGCTCGCCGAGGTACAGGCACTGGTCGAGCAGGGCGTGCTCGAGGTGACGCTGCTGGGTCAGAACGTCAACTCCTACGGCGTCTCCTTCGCCGATCCGGAGGAGCCGCGCGACCGCGGCGCCTTCGCGAAACTGCTGCGCGCCGCCGGAAATATCGAGGGTCTCGAGCGGGTGCGCTTCACCTCCCCGCACCCGGCCGAGTTCACCGACGACGTCATCGAGGCCATGGCCGAGACGCCGAACGTCTGCCCGCAGCTGCACATGCCGCTGCAGTCCGGTTCGGACCGTGTGCTCAAGGCCATGCGCCGCTCGTACCGCAGCGCCAAGTTCCTCGGCATCATCGAGAAGGTGCGCGCGGCCATGCCGCACGCCGCCATCACCACCGACATCATCGTCGGCTTCCCGGGCGAGACCGAGGAGGACTTCCAGGCCACCCTGGATGTGGTGCGGCAGGCGCGTTTCACCAGCGCCTTCACCTTCCAGTACTCCATCCGGCCCGGCACGCCCGCGGCGACCATGCCCGATCAGCTGCCGAAGGAGGTCGTGCAGGAACGGTACGACCGGCTCATCGCGCTGCAGGAGCAGATTTCGCTGGAGGGCAATCAGGCGCTCATCGGCTCGACCGTCGAGCTGCTGGTCGCCGAGGGCGCGGGCAAGAAGAACGACAAGACCGCGCGCATGTCCGGTCGCGCCCGCGACGGCCGGCTCGTGCACTTCCGCCCGCCGGTGGATCCGGCTCCCGGCAACGAGATTCGGCCCGGCGATGTGATCACCGTCGATGTCACCGGTGCGGCACCGCACTACCTGATCGCCGACGGCGAGGTGCGCACCCACCGCCGCACCCATGCCGGGGACGCCCATGAGCGTGGCGTTACGCCCAAGACCGCGCCGATCGGCGTCGGCCTGGGCCTGCCGAGCATCGGCGCGCCGGTCGTGGTGGAGACCGCGGCCGCGGGCTGCGGCCCGGCCTGCGGCGAGTAGTCCGGCCCGCGGCTACCGCGCCGGTCGGCGCCACCTCGGGCGGCGAATGGTGGGGTCGCTGTCAACTACGCAGCGTCATAGGGCAGGATCGCTGGGGTACGTGCGAGGGATCGATCCGTCACGGGTACTCCTCGCACACCGCCTGACCACATCCCGGCGCGGGAGCGCTAGCCGTCAGCAAGGATCTCGAGTGGTATGACCGAGCAGCAGCCCACCGGCCCGGACGAGCCTCGTGACCGGCCGGAGCATCCGGAAGACGAAGCAGCACAATCGGAACCGGCGTCGGAACCGACGCCCGAGGCGAACGAGGAGAGCATGCAGGCCGCCGAGAACAGTCAGGACTTCGAGCAGTTCCGCGCGGACCTCGAGGCCGTCGAACGCAAGATCGCCGGCGAAATCGACCCGGGCGTGCGCGCCATGGTCGTGGCCGGTTCGGTGTTCGTGCTGCTCGCCTCGCTGGTGCTGCCGCACGCGGGCAAGACCCGCGGCTTCGACGTGCTGCTGTACGACACGGTCGCCCAGGCCGACCACATCGGCCTGCCCTCGCGGGTCTTCGTCTGGTTCGTCGTGGTGTTCGGCATCGGGTTCTCGGTGCTGGCGCTCATCACCCGCCGCTGGCTGCTGGCCTGGATCGCGGTCGCGGGGTCGGCCATCGGCAGCGTGTTCGGCGTGCTGTCCATCTGGCACCGCCAGACCCCGGGCCTCGGCAACTACCACGGTGCGGGCCCGGGCATCGGCCTGATCGTGGCCACCATCGCCATCATCGTGCTGACCTTCCACTGGGTCCGGGTGGTGTGGGCGCGCACCTCCGTGCAGCTGGCCGCCGAGGAACAGCGCCGCCTGGCCGAGGCCAAGGCCGAGGAACAGCAGCGCCGTCGCCTCTTCGGCGAGGACTGAGCAATCGACCCAGAGGCCCGGCGGCAACCGAATGTGGTTGCCACCGGGCCTTTTTCGTATTCGCGGGTGAGGTCAGGCGGCGGCGCGGTCGGGGCGGTAGGCGAGTCCGGCGACCATGGCCGCCAGGCCCGCCGCCACCATGTACAGCCAGCCTGCGCGGAACTCGGTCATGGTGCGGTGGGCGGCGTCGCCGAGGATGGCGGTCAGGATGGCGACGCCGAGGGCGGAACTGGTCTGGCGGGCCATCATCAGGGTGCCGGAGCCGAGCGAGATCTGGTCGGCGGGCAGCAGGGTCGAGGCGCCGAACAGCGGCGGTTGCAGCAGCGCGGTGCTGGCCCCGGCCAGGATCGCGCCCGGAACCATCACCACCGCATAGGAATTCGAGAAGCCGCTGGCCAGCACCCACCAGGCGCAGCCCAGCGCGATGGCCGCCCCGCCCAGCGCCGCCGAGGCGCGCGCCCCGACCAGCGCGACGAAGCGGCCGGACAGCGGCGACAGCAGCAGGCAGCTGATCGGCATGGCCGCCACGCCCAGGCTGGCGCGCAGGGTCGAATACCGCCACTCCTCGGTCATGAACAGCGTGGCCTCCAGGATCATGGCGGCGAAGGCCAGGTAGTAGCAGAAGACGCCGAGGGCGGCGGTGCGGAACAGGCGGTGCCGCAACACGATCGGGCTCACCACCGGGTCGGGGTGGCGGCGGACGTGGCGGACGAACAGGGCCGTCAGGGCGAGGGCGGCGACCAGGCAGCCCAGGGTGCCCGGGGCGGTGTAGCCCCAGTCGGTGGCCTGCACGAACACCGTGGTGAAGGCGGCGGTGGCCCCGAGGATCAGCGCCGCGCCCAGCAGGTCCAGCCGCCGGTGGGCGCGCTGCTGGATATCGGGCAGCACGCGCAGCCCGAAGGCGCAGGCCACCACCGTGAACGGCACGTTCAGCAGGAAGATCCAGCGCCAGCCGGCCTGCAGCAGCAGTCCGCCGATGACCGGGCCGCTCGCGCCGCCCGCCGCGGCGATCGCGGTCCAGATGCCCATGACCGTGGCGTGCTCGCGCTTCGGGAACACCGGCAGCACCAGGCCGAGCCCGGTCGGGATGAGCAGAGCGGCGGCCGCGGCCTGCAGCACGCGGGCCACGATCAGAACGGCCAGGTTCGGAGCGAGACCGCAGGCGATGGACGCCAGCCCGAAAAGCGCTATGCCGAGCAGGAATCCGCGTTTGCGGCCGGTGTCGTCGGCGAACCGGCCGGCCGGAACCAGCAGGGCGGCCATGACGATGGTGTACGCGTTCAGTGTCCACGACACCGCGCCGGTCGAGGCATGGCCGAAGGACTGCTGTAGCGCAGGGAAGGCGACGATGACCGCGAACAGATCCAGGATGGCCAGGTACTGGGCGATCGCGGCAATCGCCAGCACCCGCCATCGGCGCGGGTCGGGAGCCGTATCCGGTTGGGGGAGTGCGGTTGTGGCGTCGGTCGTCGTGGTCATGTCTTCGACTATGCGAAGCAGCGGCACGATCCACGAGTGGCAGGAATGCCACACTGCGCTAGATTTCTGACACGACGCGGCGCTAGATTCGAGTCATGGAATCGACCGGTCCCGGAACCCTGGCCGTCGCCGTCGCACCCGGCATGCCGATCTTCGAGGTGGCCATCCCGTACCAGGTCTTCTACGAGCCGCCCCTCGGCGTCGACCCCGCCGCCTGGTACGACTTCCAGCTCTGCGGCCCGCGCGACACCCAGCACGCCACGCTGCGAGATCCCTTCGTGGCCTTGACCGATCACGACTACGACGATCTGATCAGTGCCGACACCGTGATCGTCCCGTCCACCCCGAACGTCCGCGAGGACCCGCCCGCCGACCTGGTCGAGGCGGTCCGCACCGCCTACCAGCGCGGCGCCCGCATCGCCTCCCTGTGCACCGGCGCCTTCGTGCTGGCCGCCGCGGGCCTGCTCGACGGCCGCCGCATGACCACCCACTGGCGGCACATCGCCGCCCTGCGCGAGCGCCACCCCCACCTCGACATCGACCCCGGCGTGCTCTACATCGACGACGGCCGCATCCTCACCAGCGCCGGCACCATGGCCGGCATGGACCTGTGCATCCACCTGATCCGCAGGGACCTCGGCGCCGGGGCCGCCAATGCCGCCGCCCGCTACCTGGTCGTGTCCCCGCACCGCGCCGGCGGCCAGGCCCAATACCTGCAGTCCCCGGTGCCCGCCCAGCCCACCGACACCGGCCTCGCCACCACCCTCGAATGGGCCCTCGCCAATCTCGAACACCCCTTGACCGTCGCGGACCTCGCCGGCCATGCCAACCTCAGCGAGCGCACCCTGGCCCGCCGTTTCCACGCCGAACTCGGCGGCACCCCGCTCCAGTGGCTGCTCACCCAACGCCTGATCCGAGCCCGCGAACTCCTCGAACTCACCGACCTCCCCGTCGACGTCGTCGCCGCCCGCTGCGGCCTCGGCACCGCCGCCAACCTCCGCACCCACTTCAACCGCGAAGTAGGCCTCCCCCCGAGTGAATACCGCCGCTCGCACCGCCCCACCCGCCACGAGATCGTCACCGAACCCGCCCCGGCCCACCTCAACTGAAGCCCCGGCCGAGGATGGCCGTGCCAGCGCACCAACCATGGTGGGCCACAACCAGATCCGGCATCGGCTCGCCGGGGGGAGTTCAGGGCCGGCCGTGCCGGTGGTCACCGGGTGCGCGATCAGCTCTTCGCGACTCGGTGCGATGCACCGAGCCTGATCACGACCGCACCCGGAGTGCTGATCGCCTGGGCGACAAGGGAACCCAGGCGGTCGGCTCAGCGCTGGCTGACCGCGCCCTCGGCGGCCTCGGCCCACTCGCGCCACTGCTTGGCCTGCTCCAGGGCCTTCTCCGCGTCGCGGGTCTTGCCGGCGGCCTGGGCCTTGGCGGCCTGCTCCTCGAACTGGGCGACGCGCTCGCGGAATTGGGCGGCGCGGGCCATGGCCTCGGGGTCGGTGCGGCGCCACTGGGCGTCGACGGCCTCGCGGACCTTCTTCTCGATGGCGCGCAGGCGCGATTCCAGATCGTGCATGCGCTCGCGCGGGACCTTGCCGATGGCGTCCCACTTCTCCTGCAGCTCGCGCAGGGCGCTGCGGGCAGTGTCCAGGTCGGCATCGGGTTTGATGTGCTCGTAGGCGTGCAGCAGCGCTTCCTTGGCGGACGCGTTCTCCTCGAACTCGTGGTCGCGTTCGCTGGCGGCGGCATTGCGGGCGGCGAAGAAGACGTCCTGCGCGGCCTTGAACCGACGCCACAGCTGCTCGTCGGCCTCGCGCGGGGCGCGGCCGGCGGCCTTCCACTCGGTCAGCAGGTCGCGGAAGACGGCCGCGGTGCCGGACCAGTCGGTCGAACCCGACAGCTCCTCGGCGCGGACACAGAGCTCTTCCTTACGGCCCTTGGCGGCGGCACGCTCCCGGTCGAGTTCGGCGAAGTGAGCGCCGCGGCGGCGGTTGAAGGCCTCGCGGGCCTTGGAGAAGCGACGCCACAGCGCGTCGTCGACCTTGCGGTCCACGCCGCGAATGGTCTTCCACTCGTCCAGGATCTCCCGCAGCCGGTCACCGGCGACCTTCCACTGGGTGGAGTCGTTGGCGATCTGCTCGGCCTCGGCGGCCAGGGCTTCTTTGCGCTCGGTTTGCTCGTGCCGGGTGCGTTCCTTCTCCTCCTTGGCGTGCGCGGCCGCTTCGTCGGAGTGTTCGATGATGGCCTGCAGCCGGGCCGTCAACCCATCGATATCGCCGATGACCGCGGCCGTTGGCAATGTTTCGGCAATCGCAGTGGCGGCGGTCTTGGTCTTGCGGGCATCGGTGCCGGCGGCAAGTCGGGCCTCGAGCAAGGCGACCTCGGTGGCCAGATCGTCGTAGCGGCGGCCGAAGTGGGCCAGACCCTCGGCGGCGTCACCGGCCTGCCAGGAGCCGATGACACGTTCGCCGTCGGCGGTCTTCACCCAGGCGGTGCCGTCGTCGTCGACCCGTCCCCACTGGCTAGGGTCGCTCACGCTCGGTACGACGACCGGATGCGGATGGTGTGCCGCCGCGCCGGGCGTGGGCTTGACGGCATGGGGTTTGGGGGATTCGGGTTTGCGGCGCGGGCCCCCAGGACGGGGTGCGGTGGCGGCCGCCGGTGATGGCTCGGCGCCCTCGCTCGGGGTGGGCATCGGCGCGCCGGGCTTGGGCGTCGGGGTCGACTCCGGGTGGGTAGCCTTCTCGTTTCCGTTGTTGTCGGTCATTGCTCCTCGTCCCTGCCGCGCGTCACGGCTGCCTGGTTACGCCCTAGCTCATCGGTCTAGCTCATCCCATTCAACCAGGCTGAGATGGGAAATGCTGTCTTTGAGCCCGCTTCGGCGGCGCGGCGATCGGTGGGGGTGGGGCTGGTGAGGTGCGTTAGCGCTACGGTTGTCGGCGTGTTCTGTGTTGCGTCACTGGTCCCTTCGCCGCCCGTGCTGGTGCCCGAACTCGGGGGCGCGGCCGGTGCGTCGGCCGAAGGAACGGTCGCGGAGCTGCGAGCTGCGGTGTTGCGGGCCGTGGGGGAGTTGGCGGCCCGCGCGTCGCGGTGGATCGTGGTCGGCGTGGCGGAGCCGGAGGAGGGTTCCGGCGGCCGCGATTCCGGCCGTGTGATCGGATCCGATGCGGTGGGCACATTCCGGGGATACGGGGTGGACCTGTGTGTCGGTTTGTCTGGGGTGGTTGCCGAGCGTGTCGCGGACCCGATGCTGCCGCTGCCGGCTCTGATCGCGGGCTGGCTGCGCGAGCAGGTCGCGCCGGAGGCCACCGCCGAATGTCGTCTGATCTCGGCCGATGCCTCCGCCGACGAGAGCCTGAGCTTCGGCCGGCAGCTGCGGGCCGACCTGGACGCCGAGCCGGAATCGATCGCCGTGCTGGTCGTCGGCGACGGCGCGGCAACCCTGTCGCTCAAGGCCCCCCGGTATCTGGACGAGCGCGCCGCGGGCGTGCAGGAGGCCATCGACCGGGCGCTGAGCGCGGGGGACCGGCAGGCCCTGGCCGCCCTGGACACGCGCCTGTGCGCCGAGATCGAGGTGCAGGGCCGTCCCGCCTACCAGGTGCTGGCCGGGCTGTTCGCCACCGATCCCGCCGACCCCGACGTCGAAACCCTCTACGCCGCAGCCCCGTTCGGCGTCGCCTACCACGTCAGCGTGTGGCGTCCGCGTGAACCCGGCGGAGCCGTCACATGACCCGGCCCATCGCCGTGGTCGGCCCCACCGCCACCGGGAAATCCGATCTGGCCCTGGATCTGGCGCAGCGGCTCGACGGCGAGATCGTCAATATCGACGCCATGCAGCTCTACCGCGGCATGGACATCGGCACCGCCAAACTGCCGGTGCCCGAACGCCGCGGCATCCCGCACCACCAGCTCGACGTCCTCGACATCACCGAAACCGCCACCGTCGCCTCGTATCAGACGGCGGCCCGCGCCGATGTGGAGGCCATCATGGCGCGCGGGCGCACCCCGGTCATCGTCGGCGGCTCCATGATGTATGTCCAAGCGCTGCTGGACGATTGGGATTTTCCGGCCACCGACCCGGAGATCCGCGCCAAATGGGAGGCGGTGCTGGCCGATCGCGGCACCGTCGCCGTGCACGAGGCATTGAAGCGGGCCGACCCCGTGGCCGCGCAGACCATCCTGCCCACCGACGGCCGCCGCATGGTGCGTGCGCTGGAGGTGGTGGAGCTGACCGGTGAGCCGTTCGCCGCCTCGGCGCCTCAGATCGGTGAACCACGGTGGGGGACGCTCATTATCGGCGTCGACCGCGACACGGCCGAATTGGACGCCCGCATCGAGGTGCGCACCGCGACCATGTTCGAATCCGGTCTCGTCGAGGAGGTCGAGGGCCTCGTCGCGCTGGGCCTGCGCCACGGCCAAACCGCCCGGCGCGCCATCGGTTACGCGCAAGTCCTCGATTTCCTGGACAACGAATACGAGCTGAACGAAGCTCAGGAGCGCACCTTCATCGGCACCCGGCGCTATGTCCGGCGACAACGTTCGTGGTTCCGTCGAGACCAGCGGGTGCGATGGGTGGACGGCGCGGATCCCGCTTTGGCGGACACCGCGCTGGCCCTCGTCAACTCCTCATCGATGAGGGACGAACAGGAACCCCAGTGACGCGTCGCGCGAACACTCGCACCGCGGCGGTTCAGGTGTGGCAGGCCTACCTGACCACCCGTGCCGCCCGGATCCGGGACAATCGATTCCTGGTGCAGGGCATGCGGCCCATCAGCCGCGCCCTCGAATGCCGTTGGCCGCTGGAGACTCTCGTGTACCGGCTACCCGAGCCGTCACCGTGGGCGCGGCAGGTGCTCGATTCCAGTGGCGTGCCCAGTGTCGGGCTGGTGCCGGAGGTGATGGCCGGGCTGGCCGAACCCAGTGAGCCGGTGCCGGAACTGGTGGCGGTGGCGGTGACCCAGCGGCCCGAGCTGGAGGATTTCGCGCCGGGCACGCCGGAGGATCCGGCCACCGTGGTGGTCATCGACCGGCCCGCGTCGGCGATCCGGCTGGGGGCGCTCATCCGTTCGGCGGCGGCGTTCG
Organism: Nocardia sp. NPDC004123; assembly: GCF_053603795.1. Lineage (NCBI taxonomy): Bacteria > Bacillati > Actinomycetota > Actinomycetes > Mycobacteriales > Nocardiaceae > Nocardia > Nocardia sp. NPDC004123. The sequence goes on along the minus strand of NZ_JBSGGG010000017.1, from coordinate 190,127 downwards.
GGGTGGGCGGGGTGATCGTGACCGGTTCCGGCGTCGACCACTACGACCCGCAGAGCGTGCGTGCCTCCGACGGTGCGCTCTTCGCCGTCCCCGTGCTGCGCGCCTCGGGCCCGGCGCAGGTGGGCGCGTTCCGGGACCGGCAGCGGGCCCGCGGCGTCGCCACCCGTCTCGTCGGCAGTGACGACCACGGCGGCCTTGCCCTCGACGACGCCGAGTTCGACGGCGGCACCGTCCTGGTCCTGGGTGACGAGAGCGAATCGCTCGCGCCCGGCTGGCGGCAGGTGTGCGACGAGCTGATCTGCATCCCGACCGACGGCACCCTCGGTGCGCCCTCGGCGGCCGCGGTGGCCCTCTACGAAATATCCCGGCAGCGCCGGGCGCTACGGTGAGGACTATGACGACCGAGAACAGCGCCGCTGACATCGAATTCAGCAAGGGCCACGGCACCCAGAACGATTTCGTGGTGCTGCCGGACCCGGACGCGTGGCTGGAGCTCACGCCGTCCCGGGTCGCCGCGCTGTGCGACCGGCAGCGCGGGCTCGGCGCGGACGGGGTGCTGCGGGTCGCGCGCGCGGGCGCGCTGATCGAAACCGGCGTGCTGGCCGCGCTGCCCGAGGGCGTCAGCGCCGGGGACTGGTTCATGGACTACCGCAATGCGGACGGATCCATCGCCGAGATGTGCGGCAACGGGGTGCGCGTGTTCGCGCATTACCTGGTCGCGACCGGGATGGAGCAGAGTGCGGAATTCGTGGTCGGTTCGCGCGCTGGCGCGCGGCCGGTGGTGGTGCACCACGCCGATCCCGTGCACGGCGAGGTGACCGTGGCCATGGGCCGGGTGAAGACGCTCGGCATCTCGACCGCGACCGTGAGCGGACGCGAATTCACCGGCCTCGGCATCGATGTCGGCAATCCGCACCTGGCCTGCGTGGACCCGGAGCTGACCACGGCTTCGCTCGCGGAACTGAACCTCGAGCAGCTGCCGGGCTTCGACCACACCCTGTTCCCGAACGGCGTGAACGTCGAGATCCTCACCGCGCTGGCCGTCGGCTCGGACGGTGAGCGGGGCGTCGACATGCGCGTCTACGAGCGCGGTGTCGGCGAAACCCGCTCCTGTGGAACGGGAACCGTGGCCGCGGCGGCCGCCGCCCTGGCCCGCGACGGCTTCGACCTGGCCTCCGATGTCGGGCATGTGAAGGTCCGCATTCCCGGTGGCGTGGTGACCGTCGGTATCGAGAACGGGGCGGCCTGGCTGCGCGGCCCGTCGGAGCTGGTGGCGACGGGCCGCATTGCGGCCAAGTGGTGGCAGGACGCCTGACCCGCTGATCACGCCGCGGTGCTGCTGAGCGCCGCGTCGGCGGCGGATTCGAGTGCCGGGTAGTCGGTGTAGCCCTCTGCGCCGCCGACATACATCAGGTGTGCGTCGCGCACCGGGTTCAGTGGCGCACCGATCCGCAGGCGGTCCACCAGATCCGGGTTGGCCAGGAACGACCGGCCCAGTGACACCAGGTCCGCGCCCGCGGCGAGCAGCGCACGGGCCGCGGCGGCGCCGCCGTCGGCGGGCAGCGGGACGCCCCAGCCGAGGTTCGGATTGGCGATCAGCGTGGTCGGCCACAAGCTCCGAATCTGCTGGAAGAGCGTGCTTTCCGGGTCCGCGAACACCACGTGCAGGTAGGCCGGATGGCGCTGCGCCAGCGCCGCGACCAGTGCCGGGTACAGCTCGCCGGTATCGGTTTCGGCGATGCCGTTGACGGTGACGCCGGGTGCGATCCGCACCCCGACCCGCTCCGCGCCGATGGCCGCGATCACCGCGTCCACCACCTCGAGGGTGAACCGGATCCGGTTCTCGATCGAGCCGCCGTACGCGTCGGTGCGGTGATTGGTATTGCCCGACAGGAACTGGTGCAGCAGATAGCCGTTGGCGCTGTGGATCTCGACGCCCTCGAATCCGGCGGCCACCGCCTTGCGGGCGGCCGTCGCGAAATCGGCGATGGTGTCCTGGATTTCGTCCTCGGTGAGCTCGTGCGGAGTCACCGCCTCCTGCCGGCCGGACGGTGTGTGGATGGTCTCCGGCAGTGGGATCGGCGACGGTGCGACCGGGGTCAGTCCGCTGTTGTCCGGGTGCCCGACCCGCCCGCCGTGCTGGAGTTGCAGGAACATCCGCCCGCCCGCGGCCCGCACCGAGTCGGTGACGCGCCGCCAGCCGGCGAGGTGCGAATCGGTGTAGAGGGCCGGGATGTTCGGGTAGGTCAGCCCGGCCGGGTTCGGGGTGGCCGCTTCGGCGATGATCAGTCCCGCTCCCGCGCGCTGCGTGTAGTAGGTCGCCATGAGCTCGGTGGGGGTCCCGTCGGCTGCGGCGCGATTGCGGGTCATAGGGGCCATGACCAGCCGGTTCGGGAGTTCCAGGTGGCCGATCCGGCCGGTGCTGAAGAGGTCCGTGTTCGTCATGACCGTAAGGTAGAACCTGACATTGATGTGAGGTGCAAGCCTCGGAATCCGGAGTGCCGCATGCGAATCGGTGAGCTGGCCAGACGCACCGGCGTGAGCGAACGATCGCTGCGCTACTACGAGGAGCAGGGCCTGCTCGTCGCCGCCCGCACCCCCGGCGGCCAGCGCGACTATCCGGACCTCGCCGTCGACCGCGTCATCCACATCCAGGAGCTCTTCGCCGCCGGCCTCAACAGCAAGAAGATCTTCGAGATCCTGCCCTGCATGCGCGACACCGACGGGGGCGCCAACGAGCGAGCCACGCCCGAGCTCGTCGACGAGTTGGTTGCCGAACGCGATCGCATCGACCGCACCATCGCCGAGCTGCTGCGCTCCCGCGAAGTCCTCGACGATGTCATCTCGCGAGCCGGGGAACGCTTCGCCGCGAAATAACCGAGTGCGGTCGTTCGTTGGGACGTGGGAACATGGAGGTGTATGAGTAAGCCAGAAACGTATGAGTTCACTCCCGCCGAAGACCTCGACGAGGAGATCAACGACGCCCCCGAGACCGGCCGCAACGGCTGGTCGGCCGCGCCGACGGTAGGTGAACTGCAGCTCGAGGACCGCAGCGCCCTGCGCCGTGTCGCGGGTCTGTCCACCGAACTCACCGACGTCACCGAGGTCGAGTACCGGCAGCTGCGCCTGGAGCGCGTGGTGCTGGTCGGCGTCTGGACCGAGGGTACGGCCACGCAGGCCGAGGCGAGCATGGCCGAGCTGGCCGCGCTGGCCGAGACCGCCGGTTCGGAGGTGCTCGACGCGATGATCCAGCGTCGTGACCGCCCCGACAAATCCACCTATATCGGCTCCGGCAAGGCCGAGGAGCTACGCGCCATCGTTCTCGAGTCCGGCGCCGACACCGTCATCTGCGACGGTGAACTGACCCCCGCGCAGCTGACCGCGCTGGAGAAGGTCGTGAAGGTGAAGGTCATCGACCGCACCGCGCTGATCCTGGACATCTTCGCCCAGCACGCCACCTCGCGCGAAGGCAAGGCGCAGGTCTCGCTCGCGCAGATGGAGTACATGCTGCCGCGGCTGCGCGGCTGGGGTGAGTCCATGTCCCGGCAGGCCGGTGGTCGCGCCGGCAGCAATGGCGGTGTGGGTCTGCGTGGTCCCGGTGAGACCAAGATCGAGACCGACCGTCGCCGCATTCGTGAGCGAATGGCCAAGCTGCGCCGCGAGATTCGCGAGATGAAGACCGCCCGCGACACCAAGCGCGCCAAGCGTTCGGAGAGCAGCATCCCGCAGGTGGCCATTGTCGGCTACACCAACGCGGGCAAGTCGTCGCTGATGAACGCGCTGACCGATGCCGGAATCCTGGTGCAGGACGCGCTGTTCGCCACCCTGGATCCGACCACCCGCCGCGCCGCCCTGGAGGACGGCCGCGAAGTGGTGTTCACCGACACCGTCGGTTTCGTGCGTCACCTGCCCACCCAGCTGGTCGAGGCGTTCCGGTCCACCCTGGAAGAGGTGACGGGCGCCGACCTGCTGCTGCACGTGGTCGACGGCTCCGACCCGCTGCCGGATCAGCAGATCAAGGCGGTCCGCGAGGTCATCACCGACGTGCTGCGCGAGTCCAAGCTGCCCGCGCCGCCGGAGTTCCTGGTGGTCAACAAGATCGACGCGCTCGAACCGCTGGAGCTGACCCAGCTGCGCGGCTGGCTGCCGGACGCGGCCTTCGTCTCGGCCCGCACCGGCGAGGGTCTCGACCAGCTCCGTGACCTCCTGGGCCAGATCCTCGGCGGCCTGGATGTCGAGGTCAGCGTGCTGCTGCCGTACACCCGCGGCGACCTGCTCGCCCGCATCCACGCCGACGGCAAGATCCTCAGCTCCGAACACGAGGAGTCCGGCACCCGGGTCCACGCCCGCGTCCCGGATGCTCTCGCCGGCCAGTTGACCGAGTTCGCCCACGCGGGCGGCTCGCCCAACGGCTCACAACCCTCCTGACCCGCCCGGCCGGAGGTAGCCGACTACCTCCGGCTGTGGCGTGTCCGGCGTCATCGCCGGGGCTCAGCTCCTCGCCTGTCGCCGCTCCGCACGGTGCCGCCCCGCCCGTGCGCGGCGAGCGGAGCTCCTGATGTCTTCGACGAGGCAAGCGGCGAGCAATATTCCGCCCAAAACGGTCATCAGCGACAAAACCCAAGCATCCCAAGGCATTACGACTCCCACTGTTTCTTCGGATTGCGAATGAACCTGCGGTCGAATCTGATTTGCTGACGCTCTGTGATAAGTAGACATCCAAACGTGTTGCCGGAGTGAGTCCCTCGCTGACATTTCACGAAATGCGATGAAAGTCCGTCTCGGCGGCGTCCGTGGCGGACATTTCCCAGATAGCGAGGCTAAGAAATGACTGAATTGACGGTCTCTCGCATGGATTTCGGGAACTTCATGCGCGGAGTACGTGCAGACGCACATCAGACGCTCCTCGCCGCCGCGTTGTCGGAGACGAACACCCGTCCACCGCGCTGCCCAGCGCGACTCGACAAGCATCCACTTTCGCTGATTACCCGTGTCGAACGGTCCGCGTTCCGTACTCGGCCGCTCCTTGGTTCGGGTGCGGATCAGCGTCGACAGGCGGTGGTCACCGCGACCCAGGCGATGTCGTCGCGGGCCGCCGGCGCGGTGGTCGAGGATTCGGAGGCGTCGAGAGCGGACGCGGACCTGCCAGAATTGCTGTGTGGCCGCCATCGGGTTGACCATGCCGGAGATGCGCAAGGCTCCCGCCCGGCGGAGGCGGCGGTGGCGGCGCCCGGCACAACACGATCAGGAGAAGCACTGTGAGTGTTCACCTCAACCACACCATCGTCCGCTGCTCGGACAAGCAGGTGTCATCCCACTTCTACGCCGACATCCTCGGCCTCCCCGCCCCCGTCGTCGCCGGACCGTTCCTCATGGTCGTCCTCGACAACGACGTCTCCCTCGACTTCGCCGACGGCGGCGGCATCCCGCACCCCCAGCACTACGCCTTCCTGGTCTCCGAGCCAGAGTTCGACGCCATTCACGCCCGTATCAAGGACCGCGGCCTCACCTGGTGGGCCGACCCCCACCACACCCTCGAGGGCGAGATCAACACCCATGACGGTGGGCGCGGCCTCTATTGGAACGACCCCGACGGCCACGGACTGGAGATCATCACGGTGCCCTACGGCGGCTTCCGCTGACGACCGGTCGGGTGTGGCGCTGCCGACCGGGCCCTCGGGCCTACCGCCCGTCGGCAGCGCGGTCGGCACGCACGACGAATGGCGCATCGTGACCACGGAGTGCAACAGCTGATCCGGCACACCGCCGCCGGTGACATGGCGGCGGTCGGATCGAGGGCGTCGTCGACCGCCGAAGTCGTGGCCTCGCGAGGCAACTGGTCAGGGCTGACGCTCTCCGTTACGACCTGGCGTGCGCGGAGATCTGCCGGGGCGTGAGGACGTGGCTGTCCGCTCCGGAGGCTGCGATGGTGATCATGGCGCGACCGATTTCGCGATTGTCGTTGAACGCGTTCGGGGCCAGCCGCTTCAGCAGCGGGATCAGTGGGCCTGTGACCGCGTACGCGGCGCGATACAGCGGGGTCTTGGAGATCACGCCGTCCATGGGCTGGACGAATCCGGGGCGGAACATGTACGCCTGGAAGGGAAGTGCGAGCAGGTCGTTCTCGGTCTTTCCCTTCACTCGCGCCCACATCGAGCGGCCCTTCTCGCTGCTGTCGGTGCCCTGGCCGGAGACGTAGACGAATGTCAGCTTCGGGTTCCCGGCCGCCAGCGTGCGACCGACCTTCAGGGTCAGGTCATAGGTGATCCGGCGGTAGTCCTCCTCTTTCATGCCGACGGAGGAAACACCGAGGCAGAAGAAGCAGGCGTCGAACTCAGGTAGCTCGCCGGCGATCGCGGAGAGATCGGACGGGTCGGGCTGGACCAGCTCGCGCAGCTTGGGGTTCTCGACACCGAGCGAGCTGCGCCCGACGGCGAGGACCTGCTCGACCCGAGCGTCGCGCAGGCACTCGTTGAGAACCCCGTGCCCGATCATGCCGGTCGCTCCGAAGAGGATCACCTTCATGCCAGGCATCTTGCCCCAGCGGCGACTGAATGGTGTGGACGTGCGGCTGGGTGACCGATCCGGGAGGGGAATCGGATCGAGCGCTGGCAGCCTGCCTGAACATCGGTGCGCGGCGGCTCAGGGCAGCATCACGACTTTGCCGGTGGCCTGGTTGTTTTCCATGTATCGATGGGCGGCGGCGATCTCGTCGAGGCGGAAGATGCGGTCGATGGTGGGGTGGTAGGCGCCTGATTCGATGTCGTGGATGATCCGTTGCAGCACAGGCGTTCCCGCGCCGCCCTCGCGGTTCTTGCTGTGGAAGGCCGTGAGTCTGGTGCCGGAGGGGATCATCGCGATCGGTTCGAAATCGGAGATGAGCCATCCGCTGAGCGAGCCCGACACACAGACCGTGCCGCCGCGCCGGACCAGGTGGAGCGAGTCCACCGCGGTGCGGGCGCCGACCAGGTCCAGGACGTAGTCCGGGCCGTCGGGCCAGATGGCGTGCACGCTCGCGGCCAGTGATTCGCCGTCGTCGATGAGCACATGGTCGACGCCGGTCGCGCGCAGGGCGTCGATCCTGCTGGGCTGCCGCGTCGTTGTCGCGGTCTCGAGGCCGTGGCCGACGGCGATCGACGCGGCGGCCATGCCCACCGAGGAGGTGCCGCCGCGAATCAGCAACCGGCCCTTGGTGTCCGGCTCGATTCCCAGCGCGTCGAGCGAGCCCTGGGCGGTCAGGTAGGACTCGGGGAGGGCGGCCAGGATCTCCCACGGCAGGGTGGTGGTGATCGGCATCAGGAGGGAGTTCGGCAGGAGGGCGTACTCGGCGTAGCCGCCGTCGAAATCGCGGCCCATCTCGCCCATGACCGCGGCGACGGTCGTGCCCTCCGGAAGCGCGGGATCGGTGGAGGCGGCGATGATTCCGACGCATTCGATGCCGAGTACCCGCGGGAAGCGCACGCTGGGGGAGTGTCCCTGGCGGGTCCGCAGCTCCGACCGGTTGAGGCCCGCGCCCTTCACCTGCACCAAGCTCCAGCCCTCCCGGACCTCGGGGATCGGCAGCTCGCGGATGTCCAGAACCTCGGGGTCGCCGGCCCGGCCGCAGATCGCTGCTCGCATAGTCGTATTCACTCGCGTCATCGTGTTCATGCATCCACTGTCGACGACCGGCAGGCTGGCGGGCTACCGATAGAATGCCAAGCTATGCCCGATAGCCGCCAACCTCTCGAGTCGCGGCTGTGGCCGTCCGGCGGAGCCCACCTCTGGTCGTCGGGCGCGGCGAGTTCGGCCGATTCCCATTCGCGTGGGCACCTGGTGTACGCGGCGCGCGGCGTGCTGTCGGTGCACACCGAACGCGGCACCTCGATCGTCCCGGCCAATCGAATCGCCTGGACGCCAGCGGGATTCACGCACTACCACCGCGCGCACGGCCACACCGACATGCGGATCGTCTTCCTGCCGCCCGCGCTCGCCGGGCTGATACCGGACCATCCCGCCGTGTTCCTGGCCTCCGACCTGGCCCGCGAAATCGTGCTCGCGCTCACCGGCACCCGCGAGCACGACCGCGCCGCGCGCGCCCGCCTGCAACGTGTCCTCGTCGACGAACTGCGCGAAGCGCGCGAGCAGCCACTGCAACTGCCGGAGCCCCGCGATGATCGGTTGCAGGCCCTTGCGCGGATGCTGTACGAAAATCCCGGGGACAACAGCTCATTGGCGGATCTCGGCCGGGCGGCCGGAGCCGGCTCCCGCACCCTGAGCCGGCTGTTCCGCAACGAACTCGGCATGACCTTCTACGAGTGGCGCACCCAGGTCCGGGTCTATCACGCCCTCGTCCTCCTCGCCGACGGCCATGACACGACGCAGGTCGCGCACGCGTGCGGGTGGTCGAATCCCAGCGGCTTCATCACCGCTTTCACGGCCCTCGTCGGCACCACCCCCGGCCGCTATCGAATCGCGCACCAGCACAAGGCCGCTCGATAGCCGGCGGGCTCAGACGTCCAGGCCGGCGGTGAGGGTGGCCGGGTCGGGGCCGATCCGAGTGCCCCGGTCGACGCCGTCGATGCGGGCCAGCTGGCCGGGCGTCAGCTCGAAGGAGAAGACATCGAAGTTCTCCCGGATGCGGGACGGGGTCACCGATTTCGGGATCACCACATTGCCGAGCTGCAGATGCCAGCGGATGATCACCTGCGCCGGGGTCCGGCCGGTTTCCTCCGCGATCTCGACGATGGCCGGATCCTTCAGATCCGCGCCCCGGCCGAGCGGACTCCAGGCCTCGGTCACGATGCGGTGCTCGGCGTGGAAGGCCCGCAGCTCGGTCTGCGCCAGGTGCGGGTGCAGTTCGATCTGGTTCACCGCCGGGGTTTCGCCGGTCTCGTCGATAACGCGCTCGAGGTGATCGCGGTTGAAGTTCGAGACGCCGATCGACCGGATCCGGCCCTCGGACTTCAGGGTCTGGAAGGCCCGGAACGTATCGACGAACCGACCGGCCTGCGCCACCGGCCAGTGAATGAGATACAGGTCCAGATAGTCCATTCCGAGCCGCGCCATGCTGGCGTCGAAGGCGCGCAGAGTGGAGTCGTAGCCCTGTTCGGAGTTCCACAGTTTGGTGGTGAGGTAGACCTGTTCGCGCGGCAGCCCGTACTCGTGGATGGCGCGGCCCACCTCGACCTCGTTGCCGTAGATCGCGGCGGTATCGATGCTGCGGTAACCGGTTTGGAGCGCCGCGGTGACGGTGTCGAACGTCTCCGCGCCGGCGACCTGGAACACTCCGAAACCGAGTGCCGGAATCACGTTTCCGTCGTTCAGGACGATCGACGGCACTGTGCCGCTGTCGCTGTGGAAGGTCATGCCCATCGACTATAGGGCCCGATCGGTCAGGGCTGCGGGCGCACGGTCAGGATCTGCTGGGCGTAACCGACCGCGCCGCGGACGTCGTGGAGAACGGTGCTGGTCAGCCCTTGCCCGGTGTGGCCGAAGGTGACCGTCGTATCGAGGCCGGTCCACTCGCCCTCCGGCTGCCGGTAGAGGTGGATGGTCAGGTCCACGTTCGGGAACATCCACTTGGTGGGCTCCTGCCGGACCGCGATGCCGTTGGCGGTGTCGACCAGTGCGATGTAGGAGGCGAGAGCCTCGGACTGCTCGCCCGCGACCAGGTCCAGGGAGGTGGTGATCCAGGCCGTGGTGCGGCCGGGCTGCGGGATACCGACCGGCCGGGTGTCGATCGAGGCGATGTAGCCGCCCGACCAGAGCGAACCGAGCTCCCAGGACTCCAGCTCATCGGGCGCGGGCAGCCGATCCGGTTCGCCGCCCGCGACGCTGTCGGTGTCCTGGACGCCCAGGAACCAGGCCCGGGCGCTCACCACGCTGCGGCCGCCGATGGTCACCGTGGCCTGCACCAGCTCGATGGTGCGGCCGGGCCGGACGGTCTCGACGCGAATCTCGAACTCCTCGAACCCGATCCGGCCGAGGATGTCGAAGCTGATGCGGCTCAACAGCAGACCCGGGCGATCGGCGCGGGCGCGCAGGATCTCGTGCACGATCAGGCCACCGACCGGGCTGAAGTGCTGTTCGTCGTCGGCCCACGCGCCGCCCGCATGGCGGGTGGGGACGAATCGGTGTTCGCCGACTCGCCGGAAGTAGCTGGACTCGGGTGCGCTGGTCTCCGTCACATTTCCCAACCTACGGGTCGAGTTTTGATCTGGCTAGTCGGTAAACCATCTTTGTGGTCGGAACAACCGACCCGAGCGCCGCCTATGATCGAGCGATGACTTCGACCGTGGACGAGGACGCCGCCCCCGCCGGGCGCGCGGCACGCCGGCGTGACCGCCGCAAGGCGGAGATCATCGCGACCGCGCTGCAGATCCTGTCCAGCAGTGGCTATCAGGGCATGCGGTTCGAGGACGTCGCCGAGCGCACCGACATCGCCAAAGCCACGCTCTACCACTACTTTCCGAGCAAGGACGCGCTGGTGTCCGCGGCGCTGGAGAAACTCACCGCCGACGTCCTGACCAGCCTCCGCGCGGCCCTGGACACCGCCGCCGACGCGCCGCCCGCCGAGCAGCTGCGGGTCCTGATCGCGGCCCAGCTGCATGTGCTGACGGTGCTGTATCCCGAGGTCGGCAAGCTCTTCTCGTTCCCCGCCCCCTGGCCGAGCGAGCACTCCGAGGCCATCAAGACCATGCGCCGCCGCCACGACCGCCTCTTCCGCGAGGTCATCGACCGCGGAATCGATTCCGGCGCCTTCGACTGCCCCGACCCCTCGGTGGCCCTGCACTGCCTGCACGGCATCCTCAACCACGCCTCCATCTGGCTGCGCCCCGAGGCCGATCCGGACCACCGCACCCGCGATGCGGTGGTCGACGAATCGCTCAGACTGTTCCTTCGCGCCTGACCCCTCGGCGTTGTCGCGTCCCACTCAGTTGGACGGTTCGACCGATTCGTGATGAATTCGGCCGAGCGGTTGCGAATCTGAGGGGATATCCCATCAGAGTGGAGGGAGCAGCGGGATGGAGCCTGCGCCGACCCCGAACCCGCTGCGACTGTCCGAGCTCGGTGCTGATTCGACCGCGGTATTGCGCGTCATCGCGCACTTCGACGATTTCGACGAGTCCGCCGCCAATGCCGACACGGTCGTGCGAGCCGCCGCGCTGCTGGCCGAATGCCCGGTCGGGGCGAGCTGGCCGTCCGGGACCGTGATCCGCTACGACGCCGCGGGCCGCCTGCTGCCCGCCACGGGCACGCCCGCCGACGCGGTCGGGACCGACCCCGCCGTCTGGCTGGAGCGGCAGGCGGCGCCGGCCGCGGCCGCCGCAGGGGAATCCGACCGGCCGCGACGCAACGGTGCGACGGCGGCCGGACCACGAAATCGGCAGCGGGACAACATGATCGCTGAGCGCTCGGGTCCGCACGGGCAACCTGCGGCCGCGGCGCATCCGCTGGACGGCGTGGTGCTGGATCGGCTGCGGCATTGTCTGCGCGTGGTGTCGGTGCGGCAGGCGGCCAATCCGCTGCGGATGGATGATCCGGCATTGCTGGAAGTGGTGCTCTCGGAGAAGGAACGGCGTGAGGATCGCGTGCGGGCCATGCGGTTGCTCGGGCTGGATCCGGCGCGGGCGACGCGGGTGCTGGCGGTGGCCGGGCCGGGCGCCGCGGCCGCGGTGCGGATCATCGGCGAGCACGTGCCGATCCTGCGGCAGGCCGTGATCGGGGCGACGACCGCGGTGCTGGTCCAGGATTTCGCGCCGCCCGGTGGTGCCGGGGAGACCACGCGACGCCCGGCTGCCGCCTCGGACCGCTCGGTGCCGGCGGCCGGGAGCTCGGCGGTGCCGGTCCCGACCGGTCCCGGGCGTCCGTCGATGGTCGACCGTGGGCTGTCGGATGTCTTGAATGCTGCTGTCGCGCAGTCGTTCCCGGCATCGCAGGCGGGCACCGGCGGGCCGTGGATCGGGGTGGGGGAGCGGTTGCCGGCCTTCGCGGCGGCCACCTCGTGGGAGCAGGCGCGCCGCGCGATGCGATTCGCGTCGTCGACCTGGCACGGACGGCGGGTGATCGCGTTCGAGCGGCTGGGGGCGCTGGAGCTGCTGGCGGATCTGCCGGTGCAGCGGCTGCTGGGGACGGCGGATGTCATGCGGATCAACGAGTTCGCCGCCACCGAGGCGGGAGCGCTGGCCGTCGACACCCTCGAGGCGTTCTGCGTCTTCGGCACCCTGCGGCGGACCGCGACCGAACTGCACCTGCACCACAGCACGGTGGCCGCGCGGATAGCGCAGGTCGAGGCGGTGATGGGCTGGGATGTGGACGAGGCGCTGGACCGGTTCACCGCCACCCTGGTGCTGACGGTCCGGCGCATGACGTTGTCCTCCGCGCAGTTGGCGGGCCGCATGCCGCCCGATCCGACAGGTGTCGGGTGAAGGCGGTGATACCCGCGACGGGCGGCGGGTGATCCGGGTCACGTCGTTCGGTGACGATCGGTGGGCACAACCGGTGCGGGAGAAGGAGATTCACACCATGGCGATTGTCGATCCGGCCAAGACCTGGGAGCTGCTCGAGCAGCGGCTGGCCGTCACCACCAACGAGCGCCACCGCCAGGTGCTCGGCATCGTCATCGAGCACATGAAGGCCGAGGCCGCCCCCGACCTGGACGGTCTGATGCGCACCCTGGTCGCGGAACCGGACTACCACTTCTGGAACGCGGGCCAGGATGTCGGACCGAAGGGGTGGGACACCGTGCACGCCTACTACTCGGCCTTCGTCGAGAGCAAGTCCAACATCCTGGAGTTCGAGCTGGACCGCCTGCTGGTGGACGACGACTGCGTGGTCACCGAGGGCTTCCTCAAGCAGATCTATCCGGGCGCCTACGCCGCCCAGATCGGCATCCCCGTCGACGATCCCGCCGCCGACTACCTGATCACCTTCCGCCAGCTGCTGCTGTGGCCGGTCGACGCGAACGGCCTGATCGTCGGCGAGGACTCCTACCACTCGGGCCCGGTGGAGATCCGCAAGCTGTCCTTCGACGAGCTGCCCAGGGAATACGTCGAACTCGTGCACCCGGCCGTCTGACAGCGGCGAGACTCGGCATATGGAAGGCGAATCGGACATGACGGACCTGTCAGTGGCACCCCCGGCCGTGACGGCGGAGACTCCGGCGGTGTCGCCGGAGCAACCCCGGCGTCGCGCGGACATCGCGACCATGCTGCTCGACCGCCTCGGCGACGAGCGGCTCGGAGTGCGGACCCGCGACCGGGATTGGACCTGGGACGCGGTGGTGCGGGAGTCGGCGGCGCGCGCCGAACTGGCCCGGGAACTGCGGCGCGACGGGCCCTTCCACATCGGGGTGCTGCTGGACAACGTGCCCGACTTCGTCTTCTGGCTGGGCGCTGCCGCGCTGGCGGGCGCGACCCTGGTGGGCATCAATCCGACGCGCGGAAACGCCCAGTTGGAGGCCGATATTCGCTATGTCGACTGCCAGCTGATCGTGACCGACGCGGCCGGGATGGCCCGCCTGCGCGGGCTGGATCTCGGCCTGGAACCCGAGCGGTTCCTGCTGGTCGACGATCCGGCCTACGCCGAGCGGCTCGACGCGCACCGGGTCGAGCCCGCCGCCCACGCGGGCCCGGAAGCCTTGCTGCTGTTGCTGTTCACCTCCGGCACCACCGGCACCTCCAAGGCGGTCAAGTGCACGCAGCGCCGCCTGGCGGTGATCGCGTACGCGGCCACCGACAAGTTCGGTCACGTGCGCGAGGATGTCGACTACTGCTGCATGCCGCTGTTCCACGGCAACGCCATCATGGCGCTGTGGGCTCCGGCCTTGGCCAACGGTGCGACCGTCTGCCTCACCCCGAAGTTCTCGGCCTCCGGATTCCTCTCGGACGTGCGGTATTTCGGCGCGACCTTCTTCACCTATGTGGGCAAGGCGCTCGGCTACCTGTTGGCCACCCCGGTGAGTCCGCAGGACGCCGACAACACCCTGGACCGTGGTTTCGGTACCGAGGCGTCGGTGGCCGACCAGGCCGAGTTCCGGCGCCGCTTCGGGGCCGAGCTCTTCGAGGGCTACGGCTCCAGCGAGGGCCCGGCCCTGGCCGCCATCGACCCGGCCGCTCCGGCCGCGGCGCTGGGCCGGCCGGCCCATCCGGGGGTGGCGGTGGTGAATCCGGAGACCCTCGCCGATTGCGCGCGAGCGGAATTGGATGAATACGGTCGTGTATTGAATCCGGACGAATCGGTGGGCGAGATGATCGACAAAGCGGGTGCGCTCGTCTTCGAGGGCTATTACAAAAACGATGTCGCGGATGCCGAACGTTTGCGGAACGGTTGGTATTGGACCGGCGATCTCGGATATATCGACGCGGACGGATTCCTCTATTTCGCCGGACGCAAAGGCGACTGGCTTCGCGTCGACGGCGAGAACACCTCGACGCTGCTGATCGAACAGGTGATCCGACGCCATCCGGCGGTCATTGCCGCCGCGGTCTACGGCGTTCCCGACGCCCGCTCGGGCGACCAGGTGATGGCCGCCATCGAGGTGGCCGACCCGGCCGCATTCGATGCCGCCGAGTTCGCCGAATTCCTCAGCGCCCAGGACGATCTCGGCAGCAAGGGCGCGCCCCGGCTGCTGCGGGTGTCGGGAAATCTGCCCGTCACCGGCTCCAACAAGGTGCTCAAACGCGAACTCCAGGAACAGCGTTGGCACACTGCCGAGCCGATCTATCGCTGGGCCGGTCGCGGCAAACCGGAGTACAACCTCTTCACCGATTCCGGCAAATTGGAACTCGAAGCCGAGTTTGTCTCATTCGGGCGCTCGAACCTGTTCTAACCCTGATTCGGTGACCTGCGCGAACTTTCGTTACGATGCCGTTATCGAAGGTTCTTGCAGGGAGGGTTTGTCTTGTCTCGTCATGACGATCAATGGTCCGACACCGAATCGCCCAGGGGGCTGACCGACGGCGCGCCACTGCACGTCGATCTCACCGATGCCGATCGCCGCATCATCGATCTGCTCGTCGCCCCCTCGCGGGCCTGGTTCAGCCCGCGCTTCTACGGGATGGAGAACTTCCCGGAGCAGGGCCCGGTGCTGCTCGTCGGCAATCACAGCCTGGCGGGCGGCACCGACGCCCCGCTGCTCGCGCACGAGATTCTGGTGCAGCACGATCGGCTGGTGCGGGGGCTCGCCGAGAATGTGCTCATCGATCTGCCGGGGCTGCGAGATGTGTTGCACCGCTGGGGAATCGTGCGCGGCAACCGCCACAACTGCACCACGCTGCTGGAGCAGGGCGAGGCCGTGGCGGTGTTCCCGGGCGGCGGCCGCGAGGCCATGCGCGGCAAGGGGCAGAAGTACCAGCTGCTGTGGGAGGGCCGCACCGGCTTCGCCAAGATGGCCATCGCGACCGGCGCGCCCATCGTCCCGATCGCCATGATCGGCGGCGACGACATCTACGACATCGTCTTCGACGGCGATCACCCGGTCATGCTGCCGCTGCGCAAGGCCGTCGAGGGCCTGGGCCTGCGCTCGAATCTGACGCCGCCGCTGATTCGCGGCCTCGGTCCGACACTGGTGCCCAAGCCCGAGCGCTTCTACTACGCCCTCGGCACCCCGATCGACACCAGCCCCTGGCGTGACGCCGAGGATCTCGAGGCCGCCGCCACCGAGTTGCAGACCGTGGTGAAGAAGGCCCTGGAAGGTGAACTGGACTTCCTGCTGGCCGAGCGCGACCGGGACCGCGGTCGCAGCCTGCTGGGCCGCACCCTGGGCCGCTTCGGCCTCTGAGCATCACCCTGATTTCCCGGTAGGTTTACCGGGGTTCAGCAGCCCCGTTCCGCGGCGTCAATGGCGACTGTCGCAGTTCGGACCACTTTCTTCTCCCGTGAAGTTAACCTCCGTTCGACTTTCGAGTACGGTAATGAGCACAGGCGATGGTGCCGATGTGGTCACTGTAGGAGGTTGGCGTGGAGCGCACTCTTTTCGAACCCGAACACGAGCTGTTCCGGGAGTCGTTCCGTAAGTTTCTCGATCAGCATGTGGCTTCCCAGCATGAGCAGTGGGAGCACGACGGCATCGTCGATCGCTCGGTCTGGCTGGAGGCCGGCAAGCAGGGGTTCCTCGGCATGGCCGTGCCGGAGGAGTACGGCGGCGGGGGCGTGCTGGACTTCCGCTACAACGCCATCGTGACCGAGGAGGTCACCAAGGGCTTCTACTCCGGCCTGGGTTTCGGTCTGCACAACGACGTGATCGCGCCCTACCTGCTGGAGCTGGCCAACGAGGAGCAGAAGCGGCGCTGGCTGCCGGGCTTCTGCTCCGGTGAGATCATCACCGCCATCGCCATGACCGAGCCCGGCACCGGCTCGGACCTGCAGGGCATCAAGACCCGCGCGGTCAAGGACGGCGACGACTGGATCCTCAACGGCGCCAAGACCTTCATCACCAACGGCATCAATGCCGACATCGTGATCGTGGTCGCCCAGACCGACCCGTCGAAGGGCGCGATGGGCTTCTCGCTGCTCGTGGTCGAGCGCGGCATGCCCGGCTTCGAGCGCGGCCGCAATCTGGACAAGATCGGGCTCAAGGCGCAGGACACCGCCGAGCTGTCCTTCACCGACGTTCGCGTCCCCGGCAAGAACCTGCTGGGCACCGAGGGGCAGGGCTTCGTCCACCTGATGCAGAACCTGCCGCAGGAGCGCCTGTCCATCGCGGTCATGGCCGCCGCCGCCATGGAGGCCTGCCTGGACCTGACCTGCCAGTACGTGCGCGACCGCAAGGCGTTCGGCAAGCCCATCGGCGCCCAGCAGAACACCCGCTTCGTGCTCGCCGAGCTGGCCACGAAGACCACCGCCGTGCGCGTGTTCGTGGACCGCTGCATCGAGCTGCTCAACGACCAGAAGCTGACCGTCGAGGAGGCCGCCATGGTCAAGTGGTGGTCGAGCGAGGAGCAGGTCGACCTCATCACCAAGTGCCTGCAGCTGCACGGCGGCTACGGGTACATGCGCGAGTACCCGATTGCCAAGGCGTACATGGACGCCCGCGTCCAGACCATCTACGGCGGCACCACCGAGATCATGAAGGAGATCATCGGCCGCAGCCTGAAACTCGCCTGATCAGAGGTGGTTTCGAGGGGGTACTCCGCTGGAGTGTCCCCTTCGGTGCTGGTGAAACGGACTCGCTGGCGGATGGCCTCGGGGAGGTCATCAAAAGCTGAGCGCCACAACAGAAATCGACGTCTTCTTCGCAGCGCTGCGTAAGTCGTTGCTGTTCCACCACTCCCGGCGCGTTCATCTGTCCGGGAGTGGCTTCAGCGCCGGCGGCGCGACCCTGGGTACGCTTCCCTGTCGAGCGCCCCTGTCGATGCATTTGCCCGGAGTTGACCGCGACGAACCCTGAGTTGACCGCGACGAATCTGTGTGGAACGGAGCGACATGTCGAGCGATCGTCCTGACGAAACACCGGCAGTGAACCGCCGCGCTGCCATCGGGACCGGTGCGGCAATGTTGGGCGGCGCGGCGCTCGGTGCGGGTTTGACAGCCGCCGCGGCCTGCGCCGAGCCTGCGCGGACCGAACTACCGAGTGCCGGCAGCATCGATGCCAATCTGAACAAGTCCGCGCATCTGTTCCACCTCACCGCCGCCGAACCGGACCGTTACGACGGCGGCACGCTGCAGGGAGCCCACGAACAGAACTTCCCGGTGCTGGCCGGCCAGAACGGTGCGGCGTACTTCGTGCGGCTCGAGCCCGGGGGCGTCCGCGAACCGCACTGGCACCCCACGGCGTGGGAACTCAACTACCACATCTCCGGCAGCGCGAAATGGACGGTCATGGGTACCCATCCGGACGGCAGCTACCACAACGATGTATTCGAAGCACACGCGGGCGACCTGGTCTTCGCCCCGCAGGGGTTCTTTCACTACTTCGAAAATGCCCGCGCCGACGCCCCACTCGAACTACTTATCGTCTTCAACACCAGCGCCCCGGAGACAAGCGACGATATCGGCATTCTCGCTGCCCTGAATTCGATTCCGCGGGAGGTCACCGCCACTGTTCTCGGCATCCCGGTTTCGGCGCTGGACGGCATTCCCACCGAGATCAAACCGGTCGTGATCACCAAACGCCACTGAGCCCGCCAGGGACGTCACCGAATGTATCCCAGCGAGAATGATGCATCGTCGAGCCGCGGGGAGATCGATTCCCCGCCGAGCGCCTGCCGCGTGACCGCTTGTTCGTCCTGGATGACGTGCATGACGGCGTTGATCAGCGCGAGGTGGGTGAACGCCTGGGGGAAGTTGCCCCAGTGCCGGCCGGTTCGAGGGTTGATCTCCTCGGCGTAGAGACCGAGGGGGCTGGCGTAGGCGAGCAGTTTCTCGCACAGCTGTTTGGCTCGTTTCTTTTCGCCGATCTCCGACAATGCCGAGACCAGCCAGAACGAGCAGATCGTGAAGGCGCCTTCTTCTCCCGTGCATCCATCGTCGGTTTCACCGACTCGGTACCGCAATACGAGGCCGTCCTCGGTCAATTCGTCGGCGATGGCCAACACCGTGTTGCGTACCCGTTCGTCGTCGGGAGGCAGGAATCGAACCAGTGGGATGAGCAGGGCCGAAGCATCCAGCGCCGTACTGCCGTAGTACTGGGTGAACACCTGCCGGGAGTCGACCGCGTGAGCGCATATGTCGGCGTGGATTTCGTCCGCGGCCTGTTGCCAGCGATGCGCGCGTTCGAAGTCCTGGTGGATGCGGGCCAGCCGGGCACCGCGGTCGGCGGCCACCCAGCACATCACCTTGCTGGAGGTGAAGTGCTGGGGCTTTCCGCGCACTTCCCAGATGCCATGGTCGGGCTCGCGCCAGTAGGTGAGGGCGCTCTTGACGGCCCGGCCCAGCACCGGCCAGGCGCGTGCGTCGATTCGGTCCTGGTTGCGCGCGTAGAGGTAGACCGCGTCCAGCGCAGCGCCCCACACATCGTGCTGGCGTTGCCGGTACGCGTCGTTGCCGATGCGCACGGGGCTGGCATTCTCGTAGCCGCGCAGGTGGGTGAGGGTCTGCTCGGTGAGGTCGCTTTCGCCGCCGATGCCGTAGACGATCTGCATGTCGCGGACGCCTTCGGTCAAGTTCGTGATGTAGGAGAAGAAGTCGTTCGCCTCCCAGCTGAAGCCCAGCGTGTACAGGCCCACAGCGCGAAGGCGGAGTCACGGATCCACGAGTAGCGGTAGTCCCAATTGCGTTGTCCACCTGGCGTTTCGGGTAGTGAAGTGGTGGCAGCGGCGCTGATGGCACCGGTGGGTGCGAAGGTCAGCCCCTTGAGGGTCAGCGCGCTGCGGGTCAGCTGGGCCGCCCATGGATGGTCCGGAAACCGCCCGCCGGCGAGCCAGTGCCGCCAATGGTGGACCGTCCGCAGCAGCCGTTCTTCGGCCTCGTCGACGGCGGTGGGCGCGTTGCGACTACCCCAGGAGAGCGCGCAGAAACGGGTGTCGCCCGCCTTCAGCAGGGTGCGCGCGAGCGCGTGCGTACCTTCCAGTCCCAAGCGCATGTCGGTGCTGAGCGTCAGCTCCAGATCGGTCCCGTCGGCGCTGGCCTGCGCGAGGTAGTAACTGTCGAGGTACTCCCAATGGGCATGATTCTTGCCGTAGTCGAAGGACGGGTGGCAGTCGAGGCCGAACTGGATTTGCCCGGTCTCACAATGCACTGTCCGCAGCAATATGTGCTCGGCGTCGTAGTCGGTGGGGGTTCGACGATGGGCGCTGTGGCCGGGTGTCTGATGCCGCCAGGGCCCGACCAGCAGCGCGTCGCGAACCGTCGCCCACCCTTCGCCACTGCGCCAACTCGTCTCCATGACCATCGTCCCGGGGACGTAGCGGCGATCGGTGGGCACCATGAATTCGACCGGGGCGAACCGAAACGAACCGGCGGAGCGATCCAGGATGGCCGCAAAGACACTGGCGGAGTCGATGCGAGGCAGACACATCCACTCGATGGCCCCGCTGGGGGCGATCAGCGCAGTGACCTCGCAGTCGGAGATGAAACCGTAGTCGTCGATGCGCGGGAAGGCCGTGAGACGCGGCGTGCGTTCGAACTCGTCGTCCATGTGCTGCTCCCTCGGTGTCTCGGCGCGGAAATCTGGCCGGTCAGTAGGGTCAACTCCACAACGTCACATGCACTTTCGGGCGGAACCGGGTGACTCCGACCCCGGACCCGCGGATCATCGCCTGGATGCATCGCGGGGTGGCGATGAACCGCAGCAGTTCCGACACCGCGGGCTGTCGGGTGTCGGGTGGCAGAGTGGTCGCGCACCACTCGTCGGATGCCTGAAGGCCGGCTCCCTTGATGCGGGTCAACCGACCGGCGGCGAGGTCGGAGGAGACGGCGAAGCCGATCGCTAGGGTGATGCCCCCGACCCGGCGGACCTCCTCGAGGGCGGCCGCGTCGCTCTGGAAGATCCGCTGGTGTGATTCGGGAATCGCCAACTCGCGCAACATCGTTGCGATCCGCCCGTCGACACTGCCGGCGCCGGGGCCCAGCATCCACTGCTGCTCCCGCAGCAGCGCCGGATGCGGTGCGACGTCCGCCAGCGGGCTGTCGGGGCGCGCTACCGAAATGATCTGGTACTTGAGGAACGGCCGGGTGGTGATGGCCGTGTCGGTGTCGTTCTGCCCGGGTCCCAGCGCGATGTCCACCGCACGGGTCTCGATCAAGCTGCGGAACTGGCTGGTGGGATGCACACTCAGCTCGACCGACAGATCTTTCGCCCGCGCCGCGAACAGGTCGATGAGGCCGGGCGCGGCATGTTCGGCGAACGCGCTCGAGGCCGCGATCCGGAGCAGCCGCCGGCCGTGCGCCGCCTCGCTCACCTCGATGGCGGTCTGGCGCTGCAGTCCGAGAATCTCGATCGCCCGGCTGGCCAGGCGTAACCCACCGGGCGTGAAGGCCAGACCGGCCGCCGTGCGAGTGAACAGCGGGTCGTCGAGCTCTTTACGCAACTGCGCGATGTGCGTCGAGACACCGGCGTCGGATATCCCCAGCTCTCTGGCCGCCGCATGGACGGAGCCGAGCCGCACCACCGTCGAGTAGGCCCGAAGCTGGGCGGGCGTCACAACCCGAGTCTAGTTTGGAGGTGGACGCAGTGCCTACCAGCCGCATCGCGCCCGGAGGACGCACCATGCAGGACGTGCTCACGGATCTGATGAAAACCTGGAACGGCGGGGGCACGGCGGGGGTCGCGACGGTCGTGCGGACCTTCCGTTCGGCGCCGCGACCGCCGGGCGCGGCCATGGTCGTCGCCTCGGACGGGACGGTCGGCGGTTCGGTCTCCGGTGGCTGCGTCGAGGGTGCGGTCTACGAACTCGCCACCGACGTCATCCGGACCGGTCGTCCGGTGCTGGAGCGGTTCGGCATCTCCGACGACGACGCATTCGCCGTCGGTCTCACTTGCGGCGGCATCATCGACATCTTCGTCGAGGCGGTCTCGCGGGCAACGTTTCCGGAGCTCGGCGAGGTCGCCGCGGAGATCGCCGCTGACCGCCCGGTCGCGGTCGCGACCGTCATCGAGCACCCCGACGCCGCCCGGGTAGGGCGGCGGCTGCTGATCCGGCCGGGCACCGCGCACGGCACCCTGGGGTCGGCGCGCGCCGACGCTGCGGTGATCGATGACGGACGCGGGCTGCTCGCGGCAGGCCGCAGCGAGGTGCTGTCCTACGGTCCGGACGGGCAGCGCCGCGGCGAGGGCATGGCGGTTTTCGTCGCCAGCTATGCCCGGCAGCCTCGGATGCTGGTGTTCGGGGCGATCGATTTCGCAGCCGCCCTGGCACAGCAGGGATCGTTCCTCGGGTACCGGGTGACGGTGTGCGACGCGCGGCCGGTCTTCGCCACGTCCGCCCGGTTCCCGACCGCCGACGAGGTCGTCGTCGACTGGCCGCACCGCTACCTGGCCGCGCAGATCGCGGCGGGTGCCGTCGATTCGCAGACCGTGGTCTGCGTGCTGACCCACGATCCCAAGTTCGACGTGCCACTGCTCGAGGTGGCCCTGCGCGCGCCGGAGATCGGCTATGTCGGCGCCATGGGGTCCCGCCGCACGCACGACGAGCGGCTGACCCGGCTGCGACAGGCAGGTCTCACCGACGAGCAACTCGCCCGGCTCGCCAGCCCGATCGGGCTGGATCTCGGCGGCCGGACACCCGAGGAGACGGCGGTGTCCATCGCGGCGGAGATCATCGCGCGCCGCTGGGGCGGACACGGTCGCTCCCTGACCCGGACCGGCGGCCGCATCCACCACAGGGCCCAAACAGCCAGTTAAGCGATTGCTTAATTCGGTCTTGACGACCGCATCAGCGGGACAGAGGCTGAGCTTCTTCCCATTGATGTGAGGTAGATCACGTGCAAGTTCCTGGGCCATTCGAATATGAGCGCGCAACGGGCGTGGATCACGCCATCGGACTACTGGATCGGCTCGGCGAAGAGGCGCGGATCGTGGCGGGCGGGCACAGCCTGCTCCCGATGATGAAGCTGCGGCTGGCCAATCCGGAATATCTCATCGACATCAACGACCTGGCTGCCGAACTGGGCTACATCGTCACCGATCCGACCCTGGTGCGCATCGGTGCGATGGTCCGGCATCGGTATTTGCTCGAGTCCGACGATCTCGCCGCGGTGTGCCCGATCTTCCGTGACGCCGAGCGCGTGATCGCCGATCCGGTCGTGCGCAATCGCGGCACGATCGGCGGCTCGCTGTGCCAGGCCGATCCCGCCGAGGATCTCACCACCGTCTGCACGGTCCTCGGCGCCACCTGCCTGGTACGCGGGCCGTCCGGCGACCGGGAGATCGCCATGGACGACTTCCTGGTCGGTCCGTACGAAACCGCCATGGCGCACAACGAACTTCTGATCGAGATCCGAATTCCGGTGCGGCATCGGACCTCGAGTGCCTACGCGAAGGTGGAGCGCCGGGTCGGCGACTGGGCGATCGCGGCGGCAGGGGCAACCGTGACACTGCGCGGCGACACGATAGCGGCCGCACGGATCGGTCTGACCGCGGTCAATCCCGATCCGGCGGCGCTGGCCGCCGCGGTCGACGCACTCATCGGCGGGCCGCCCACCGAAGACGTTTTCGCGGAGGCGGGCCGCCGCGCGAGCGCAGCGTGCTCACCTGTCACCGATGCCCGCGGCAGTGCGGACTACAAGCGCCATCTCGCGTCCGAACTGACGATTCGTGTGCTGCGTACCGCGGTCGAGCGCGCCCTGAACGAATCTGCGCTGGAAGGGAATTAGCCATGCAGGTAACCATGACCGTCAACGGCGAGCCGGTGACCGCGGAGGTCGAGCCACGCATCCTGCTGGTGCATTTCCTGCGAGATCAGTTGCGGCTCACCGGAACCCACTGGGGGTGTGACACCAGCAACTGCGGCACCTGTGTGGTGGAGGTCGACGGCGAACCGGTGAAGTCGTGCACGATGCTGGCCGTCATGGCCGACGGCCACGCGGTGCGCACTGTCGAGGGGCTCGAGGTGGACGGCCGGCTCGATCCCGTGCAGGAGGGCTTCATGCAGTGTCACGGGTTGCAGTGCGGCTTCTGCACGCCCGGAATGATGATCACCGCCCGCGCCCTGCTCGACCGCAATCCGAATCCCGACGAGCAGACGATTCGCGAGGCGATCTCGGGCCAGATCTGCCGCTGCACCGGATATACGACCATCGTGCGGTCGATCCAGTGGGCCGCGGCGAAGCAACGAGGCGAAGCGGTGGAGC
Source organism: Nocardia sp. NPDC004123 (assembly GCF_053603795.1). Taxonomy (NCBI): domain Bacteria; kingdom Bacillati; phylum Actinomycetota; class Actinomycetes; order Mycobacteriales; family Nocardiaceae; genus Nocardia; species Nocardia sp. NPDC004123. The sequence goes on along the minus strand of NZ_JBSGGG010000017.1, from coordinate 166,415 downwards.
CCGAACCCGCTGCCCCGCCGACGCCGGTAGGGAGCACGTCATGACCGCCGTCGAGCCCCGGCCCGAAGACCGAGTCGACAACGACCGCAAGCCGTGTGGTCACGGCAGGATGCTCCGCAAGGAGGATCCGCGGTTCATTCGCGGGCGCGGCAACTATGTCGACGACGTGCAGCTGCCCGGCATGCTGCATATGGCGATCCTGCGTTCCCCGTTCGCGCACGCGCGGATCGTGAGCGTCGATGTCTCAGCGGCACAGGCGCATCCGAAGGTGAAGGCGGTCGTCACCGGTGCGGACCTCGCGGCGAAGGGTCTGGCCTGGATGCCGACGCTGTCCAACGATGTGCAGGCGGTGCTCGCGACGGACAAGGTCCGATTCCAGGGCCAGGAGGTGGCCTTCGTCGTCGCCGAGGATCGCTACTCCGCGCGTGATGCGTTGGAGCTCATCAATGTCGAGTACGAGATGCTCGATCCGGTGATCGATGCCCGGACCGCACTGGCGCCCGAGACGCCGGTGATCCGCGATGATCTCGAGGGCAAGCGGGACAACCACTGCTTCGACTGGGAGACCGGCGATGCCGCCGCGACCGAGGCGGTGTTCGCGCGCGCCGATGTCGTGGTGAAGCAGGAGATCGTCTATCCGCGAGTGCATCCCGCCCCGATGGAAACCTGCGGCGCCGTCGCCGATCTCGATCCCGTGACGGGGAAGCTCACGTTGTGGTCGACGAGCCAAGCGCCGCACGCCCACCGCACGATCTACGCGATGGTGGCCGGACTGCCCGAACACAAGATCCGGGTGATCTCACCCGATATCGGCGGCGGGTTCGGCAACAAGGTGCCCATCTATCCGGGATACGTCTGCGCCATCGTCGGGTCGCTGTTGCTGGGCAAACCGGTGAAGTGGATGGAGGATCGCAGCGAGAACCTCACCAGCACCGGATTCGCCCGCGACTACATCATGGTCGGCGAAATCGCCGCCACCACCGACGGCAAGATCCTGGCCATCCGGTCGACCGTGCTCGCCGATCATGGCGCCTTCAACGGCACGGCCGCGCCGCTGAAGTACCCCGCGGGCTTCTTCGGCGTCTTCACCGGTAGCTATGACATCGAGGCCGCCTACTGCAAGATGACCGCGGTCTATACCAACAAGGCCCCCGGCGGCGTCGCCTACGCGTGCTCGTTCCGGGTCACCGAGGCCGTCTACTTCGTCGAGCGGTTGGTGGATTGCCTCGCCTACGAGCTGAAGATGGATCCGGCCGAGCTGCGGCTGCGGAATCTTCTTCGCGCCGAGCAATTCCCGTACAGGAGCAAGACCGGCTGGGTCTACGACTCCGGCGACTACGAGAAGACCATGCGGCTGGCGATGGACATGATCGGCTACGACGCCTTGCGAAAGGAACAGCGGGACAGGCGCGCCCGCGGCGAGTTGATGGGCATCGGGATGTCCTTCTTCACCGAGGCCGCGGGCGCGGGTCCGCGCAAGGATATGGACATCCTCGGACTCGGGATGGCCGACGGGTGCGAACTGCGCGTCCATCCGACCGGCAAAGCCGTTGTGCGGCTGTCGGTTCAGACTCAGGGGCAGGGGCACGAGACAACGTTCGCCCAGATCGTCGCCGAGGAACTCGGCATCCCGCCCGACGACATCGACGTTGTGCACGGCGACACCGATCAGACGCCGTTCGGCCTCGGCACCTACGGCAGCCGGTCGACACCGGTCTCGGGCGCCGCTGCCGCACTGGTGGCGCGGAAGGTGCGCGACAAGGCGCGCATCATCGCGTCGGGCATGCTCGAGGTCTCCGTCGCCGACCTCGAGTGGGAGAAGGGCTCGTTCCACGTCAAGGGCGATCCGTCCGCGGCGGTGACGATCCAGCAGATCGCGATGCGCGCACACGGCGCCGGTGATCTGCCCGAGGGGATCGAGGGCGGACTCGACGCGCAGATCTGTTACAACCCGGAGAATCTCACCTTCCCCTACGGTGCGTACTTCTGTGTCGTCGACATCGACCCGGGGACAGCCGTGGTGAAGGTGCGGCGCTTTCTCGCCGTCGACGACTGCGGCACCCGGATCAATCCGATGATCATCGAGGGGCAGGTGCACGGCGGCATCACCGATGGCATCGGCATGGCGCTGATGGAGATCATGGCCTTCGACGAGGATGGCAACTGCCTCGGCGGATCGCTGATGGACTACCTCATCCCGACGGCGTTGGAGGTTCCGCATTTCGAGACCGGGTACACGGTCACGCCGTCGCCGCATCATCCGATCGGCGCGAAGGGCATCGGCGAATCGGCCACGGTCGGATCGCCGGCGGCGGTGGTCAACGCGGTGGTGGATGCGCTGGCGCCGTTCGGGGTTCGGCACGCCGACATGCCGTTGACGCCGTCGCGGGTGTGGGACGCGATGCAGGGCCGCGCTGCGCCGCCCATCTGAGTGGGATGGGATCACCGATGACGTTGAACGACCGTGCCCAGGAGTTGGTCCGCACCCGGACCCCGTTCGTGCACGCGACCGTCGTGCGTGCCCAGCAGCCGACCTCGGCGCACGCCGGGGACGAGGCGATCCTGTTGCAGGACGGGACGATCGAAGGATTCGTCGGCGGCCAGTGCGCCCAGAACTCGGTCCGCAAGGCGGCGCTGGGTGCCCTGCAGTCGCACGAGAGTGTGCTGCTGCGGGTATTGCCCGACGGCGATCTGCATTTTCCCGAAGCGCCCGGCGCGGCGGTGGTGGTGAATCCCTGTCTGTCCGGTGGAGCGCTGGAGATCTTCCTGGAGCCGCAGATCCCGGCGCCGCTGGTGCGCATCTGCGGCGCGACACCCATCGCGGATGCCTTGGCCGACATGTGCGAACTGGTGGGTTTCGGGGTGCGGCGCAGTACTGCCGAAGCCGGCTCGCTGGATTCGCTGGCCGATACGACGGTGGTGGTGATCGCCAGCCACGGTGGCCCGGAGGCCGAGATGATCCGCGTCGCGCTCGACGCGGGTGTGGGGTACATCGGCTTGGTGGCCAGCACGATTCGGGGCGCGTCGATCCTCGACGACCTCGAATTGACCGACGCCGAGCGGGCTCGCATCCGCACCCCGGTGGGTTTGCCGATCGGCGCCAAGACGTCCGCGGAGATAGCGGTCTCGATTGTCGCGGAAGTGATCCAGGCGATCCGTAAAGGTGGCTTGGCCGTCACGCCCCGCGCGGCGAAGGTCGCGATCGAGGTGCTCGATCCGGTGTGCGGCATGACCGTGACCGTCGGGCCGGACACACCGCATCTCACTGTCGACGGTGTCGACCACTGGTTCTGCAGCTCCGGCTGCCGCACCTCCTTCGCAGCGACGAGGACAGGCTCATGACGAACGTGGGCGTCACCGGGGTGGTGCTCGCCGCGGGCACCTCAGAGCGTCTCGGCACGGCGAAACAGATACTGCCGTACCGGAATACGACGGTTCTCGGCGCCACCCTCGACGTGGTCCGATCCTGCGCGTTCGATCAGATCATCGTCACGCTCGGCGGCGCGGCGGCGGCGGTGGCCCAGCAGGTCGATCTCACCGGGGTGGAGGTCGTCCTGGCCGAAGATTTCCGTTCGGGATGTTCGTCGTCGTTGCGTTCGGCACTGAACCTGGTGCATCCTCGGTCCGCCGGAATCGTGCTGATGCTCGGTGATCAACCGGGTCTGTCGGCGGCGACCGTCGAGCGGCTGATCGCCGAGGGAACGTCCGCCGTGATCACGGTCTGCCGCTACCACGACGGTATCGGGCATCCATTTTGGCTGAGTCGCAGCATATTCGGCGAGTTGGCGCGATTGCACGGCGACAAGGCCGTGTGGAAGATCATCGAGTCGGGTCGCGTCCCGGTGTCGCAACTCGACGTCGACGCACCGGCGCCCTTGGACGTCGACACCTGGGACGACTACCAGCGCCTGCGCGCCGCGACGTCGCCATGATGTCGCCGTTCGACGATATCGAGGACGTGGTGCGGCGATTCGACGCCGACGACTACCTGCTCGATACCGGAACCGCCGCCGCCTTCTATCTGGCCACCACATTGGGCCGGCCGCTGCTGCTGGAAGGCGAACCGGGAGTGGGCAAGACGACGGCGGCGAAGACCCTGGCCACCGTGCTGGGTGCACCGCTGATCCGCCTGCAGTGCTACGAGGGCCTCACCGTGAGCGAAGCGCTGTACGACTGGAACTACCAGCGTCAACTGCTCAGCATCCGGCTCGCCGAGGCGCGCGGCGCCGAGCTCACCGAAGCCGACCTGTTCACCGAGGCCTATCTGGTCGACCGCCCGATCCTGCGCTGTGTGCGATATCGCGGCCCGACGCCCCCGGTGCTGCTGATCGACGAAATCGACCGTGCCGACGACGAATTCGAAGCGCTGCTGCTCGAGTTCCTCGGTGAGGCCACGGTGACCGTTCCCGAACTCGGGACCTTCGTCACCGAACACCCGCCGCTCGCGGTGCTGACCTCGAACCGCAGTCGCGACCTGCACGACGCGCTGCGGCGGCGCTGCCTTTACCACTGGATCGACTACCCGGAACCGGCCCGCGCGGTGGCGATCGTGCGGCGCACCGTGCCCGGGGCCACCGACGCGCTGATCGAGCACGCCACCCAATTCGTGGGCCGCGCGCGCGATCTCGATCTCGACAAGCCGCCCGGCGTCGCCGAGACCATCGACTGGATCGCCGCGCTGGTGACGCTCGACGTCGCCGATCTCACCGCGCCGGAGGCGGTCGCCGCGCTCAGCGCACTGGCGAAAACACCCGACGACCGCACCACGGTCCACGAGGCATTCGTCGAATACACCCGAAGCCTGGCTACCGGATGAGAGAGATACTCCGATGAAGATCGCCAATGAGTTCACCGTCCACGCACCCCTCGAGCAGGCATGGGCGGTGCTGACCGATCTCGAACAGGTGGTTCCGCTCATGCCCGGGGCGCAGCTGGTCGGCTGGGAGGGCGAGGACTTCCTCGGCAAGCTGAAGGTCAAAGTCGGTCCGGTGACCAGTGAATTCACCGGGAAGGCGAATTTCGTCGAGCGCGACGAACACGACCATCGCGCCGTGATCACCGGCAGTGGCCGGGATTCACGCGGATCCGGAAACGCGGCGGCGACCATCACCACGCAATTGCGCGAAGACGGGGACGAGACCCGTGTCACCGTGGACACCGACCTCAAGATCGTCGGCAAGCTCGCCCAGTTCGGCAGCGGGATGTTGCAGCAGGTGTCGGAGAAGATGATCGGTCAATTCGTCGCCTCGCTGGAAGAGAAGCTCGCAGCGGGCGATTCGGCCGGCGCAGCAGCGACGGCCGGGCCGGACGGCCGAGCGTCACGGCCGCAACCGGTCGCGGAAACCGAGCCGGCGCCGCTCGATCTGGTCGAGCTCGTCGGGCCCGCGATGATCAAGAAGTACGCGCCCGTCATCGCGTTCGTGCTCGCGGCCGTGCTCGGAATCATCCTGGTACGCAGGCAGATGCGCGGGAAGCGATGACGCGAGCGGCACTGCTGCGCGTCGATCTGGCCGCGTTCGCTGTCGCGGTGGTCGCGCGGCTGCGGCGTGGTGGCGTCGCGGTGGCGCCGAGCGGCCCCGCGCTGTTCGTGCAGGCCTTGCGTCGCATGGCGCCGCGGTCGCGCACCGAGCTCTATTGGGCTGCGCGACTGACGCTCGTCGATCGCATGCAGGATCTCGCCGCCTTCGACGCGGTCTTCGCGACGGTGTTCGCCGACGCGGTGCTGGGTCTGGACCCGCCGAGCCGAACGCACGGGCTGCCGACCGAACGCGCGCCGGCGCCGGGCACGGGCGGTCGGGGACAGTCCGGGCAGGGCGGTGAAGTTCCTTGGGCGACACTGCAATCAGCGACCGGTGCCGACCGATCGACCGACCGGGGCGTGGCGCTGCCGGACGTGCTGCCGAGCCGGTTCGCGGCACGGGAACAGGAACCGTTCGCCCGCTTCGATCCGGACGACCTGCGGACCGTCGGCGTCTGGCTGGAGCAGGCGTCGGCGCGGTGGCCGCAGCGCCGGAGCAGGCGCTACGCACACCATCCGCACGGCAAGCGGATCGACTTCCGGGCGACGATGGACCACTCCCGTCGCACCGGCTGGGAGCCGGCGGTGCTGGTCCGCACTCGTCACCGGCGCCGCCCGCGCCGGATCGTCATGATCTGCGACGTCAGTCGCTCGATGCAGCCGTATTCGACGATCTACCTGCACCTGATGCGGGCAGCGATGCAGCGCCGTTCGCCCGATCGCCCCGAGGTGTTCGCTTTCTCCACCTCGCTGACCAGGCTGACCTCGGTGCTGGCGCACCGCTCCCCGGATGTCGCGGTGGCCCGGGCCAACGACAAGGTGGCCGACCGCTACGGCGGCACGCATATCGGCCGGTGCCTCGGTACGTTGCTCGCGACTCCGTCCGGCAACGCTGTGCGCGGCGCCGTCGTCGTCATCGCCTCGGACGGCTGGGACAGCGACACGCCCGATGTCCTCGCCCGCGCGATGGCCCGGATCCGACGCCGGGCCTGGCGCGTCATCTGGCTCAATCCCCGTGCCGGCGACTCCCGATTCCAGCCGACCACCGGTGCGATGGCGGCGGCGCTGCCGTTCTGCGACGTCATGATGCCGGCGCACACGCTGGCGGGCATACACGCGTTCATGCAAACCCTGGCATCGACGATCGTCACGGAGCCATCAAGTCCGCCGGAAAGTTGTTTCAGGCACACATTTTGGTGATTGTGTGCGTGAACCGTACGCAGCCCGGACGGCTGACGGCGATCGTGGTCGAGGGTGAACTTCACCCTTGGTACAGCGCCTCCGACTGAGCGCGAATGTCGATGACCCACCAATCCTGGTTCCGGCCCACTGTTCGTGATCTACCCGCCCGTAATCCGCAGGGGCGCTTGCTGTTCGGGTGCTCGATTACCGAGTGTACTGCCGGTGTTCGGGGCGGCGTAATCCTCGACGAAGGAAGCGTCAGTGTAGACCTGCCAATGGTTCCCATGCGGACATGGCGGCAGTGGCGATGGCCTCCAAGTCGGCGCGGGTGGCACCATCGCGGGCCTGTATCGACATGCCCTGGTGGACAGTGGTGTAGAACGCGGCCATGGTGTCGACGGTTGCCTCGGCGGGAAGGTCGCCCTCGTCGACCGCGCGGCGCAGCCGGGCCGCGATCGCGGCTTGCATGCCGTGACGGAGGTCGGCGAGGAATGCCTGGGCGTCTTGATTTGTCGCGGTCCGGGCGGCCAGCGTGACCATGCATCCGGGCGGAGTCGCGGGATCGGCGAAGAAATCGGCACTCGCGGATAGCAACTCGTGTACCGCCTCGCGGGCGACGGGTGCGTGGTCGAGCGCGAGGCGCGCCGGATTGCCCACGGTCGAGTCGTAAAGCTCGACAGCCGCTCGGAAGAGTTGTTCCTTGGAGCCGAAGCAGGCATAGATACTGGGCGAGGCGATACCCATTGCGGCCGTGAGGTCTGTCATCGACGTCCCCTCATACCCGTTGCTCCAGAACGCAATCATCGCCTGCCTCAGCACGGCGTCGCGGTCGAAGCCGCGAGGACGACCACGCTCTCTCATTCTCCACCTGCCTTCCGTGGTCTCACGAATTCTGTGTCGTCCATTAAAGATATCTCTTGACGCGGCTTCCGGAGCGCTGCTACCTATTTCTGTGTCGATCAACATAGAAATCGAGGGCGGGGATATGACGACTGAACGCAGCCCCTGGGGGGCACTGGGCGCGCTGTGCGTGGGCTACTTCACGATCCTGTTGGACATGACCATCGTCGCGGTGGCGAACCCGGCGATCATGAACGGCCTGCACACCGACATGTCCAAGGTGATCTGGGTGACCAGTGCCTACCTGCTCACCTTTGCGGTGCCGCTGCTCATCACCGGCCGCCTCGGCGACCGTTTCGGACCGAAATACCTGTATCTAGGGGGACTTGCGGTCTTCACCCTGGCGTCGCTGTGGTGCGGCCTGGCCGGCGGCATCGGCTCGCTGATCGCCGCACGAGCAGTGCAGGGGCTCGGCGCCGCGTTGATGGCGCCGCAGACGATGGCGGTGATCGGCCGAATCTTCCCCTGGGACAAGCGCGGCGCGGCGATGGGCGTATGGGGCGGAGTGGCGGGCATCGCGACGCTGATCGGCCCGATCTTCGGCGGTGCGCTCATCGACAACGGCGGCTGGCAGTGGATCTTCTATGTCAACGTGCCGATCGGCTTGCTCGCATTCGCATTGGGCGTGTGGCTGGTTCCGGCGCTGCCGACGAACGATCACCGCTTCGACATCCCCGGAGTGATCGTCGTCGCGATCGGAATGTCGGCCTTGGTGTTCGGCATCCAAGAGGGCAACAGCTACCACTGGGCGGGCTGGGTGTGGGGCCTGATCTTCGGCGGTCTCGTCGTCCTCGCGCTCTTCCTGGTGTACCAAGGCCGCACGAAGATCGAACCGCTGGTGCCGCTGGGCCTGTTCCGGAACCGCAACTTCTCCCTCGGCAACGTGGCGACCGGTGCGCTGGGAGCATCGATGACGGCCCAGATGGTGCCGTCGTACTTCTACCTGCAGGCGGTGCGCGACCTGTCCCCGACGAAGGCGGCGCTGGTATTCGCCCCGATGGCAGTCGTTTCCGCCATTCTGTCGCCGGTGGTAGGCAAGCTCTCGGACAAGGTGGCGCCGCGCTATCTGCTGACATTCGGCTTCGCCCTGTTCACCCTGGCGGTGTTGTGGTTCATCGGCCTTGCCACCCCGTACGGGTCCATCCCGCTGATGTGCCTGATGTCGGTGCTCTGCGGGGTCGGCAGCTCCTGTATCTGGGCGCCACTCCCGGCGACCGCGTTGCGCAGCCTCCCGCTGCAGCAGATGGGTGCGGCCTCGGGTATCTACAACACCACCCGCCAGGTCGGCTCGGTGCTCGGTAGTGCGGGCATCGGCGCGCTTCTCACCGCGCGCATGGCCGCGCATTCGCTGCCCGCCTCGTCCGGCGAAGCCGGGCACCTCCCCGACCTCGTCAAAGCACCCTATGCCTCGGCCCTGACCGATTCGCTGTACCTCACGGTGATCCTGCTAGCTGTCTGCGCCGTCACCGCCGCGTTCTTCGCCCCGACCAAGACGGTCAGCACCGCGCCGTCTCCGGCAGCAGAAGAGAAGGCCCAGGCCGACCTGGCCGACCAGGAGTATGGGCAGGGTCGGTTCTGATCTGTCCATCGCGGCAAACCTCTGACGCGTAAGGCTTCGCAGGTTCGAATCTGCCGAGGGCACACCCTTACCTGCACTTTTGCTGCGTGCAGGCGCATCGCAACACCACCCGAACGCCGCGGGAGCCGAAGGGCTGCCCGGAATGTCGGAGGTGGTGCGAATCCCTTGGCCGAGCAATGCCTTCGGAAAGCGCTGCGAGCAAGGGGTTTCGGGGATCTTTCGTCGCAATGCGCATGTTGCCCGTCTGTGCGCGGTAGTCGCCGCGGCACTCACCGCGAATCAGGGTGGGTGAGCGGACGAATTCCGGGTTCACCCCGATGCGCGCCGAACCTCCCGCGCGACAAGCTGAATCCCGGGTCGGGACACTGTCGATAAGGAGTTACACGCATGGCTCAACGGTTGCTGGTCGGTCTGGGGACTGCCGCTCTGATCGCCGCTGCGGCTGGCGCGCTCGCCCCGGCGGCGAACGCCACGGACCTGGCCGAAGGGGTGTCGTGCAACGATCGCAGTTGCCGCAACGACACCGACGACGTCTACCGCGTGCAGGCCCGGGTGCGGTGCACGGGCACCGTTGGCCCACACGAGATCTCGTTCGTGGTCAACAGCCACTCCACCCAACAGGTAAGTGCCTCATGCCCGGATGAGTGGTTCAGCAAACACCGACTCATCGATTGGAACACTGTGAAGGGCATCGACTACCTGAGCGCCACGGTCGACAACAGCAGCCGTCGCCCGGCTCCGGCACCCAGCGGGTCCTGATCCGGACGATGTCGCCCCGAGCCCGCACCGCCGAGGAAGTCCGCACCGAGATCGTCCGCGCTATGCGGTCGCCCGACATCCCTGCACGGCACGCGCTGCTGGTCCAACTGGCCGATGCTCAATTGCTCGGCGGGAACTGCCCCTTCGCCACCACCTTGCCACCCGAGAGTGTGAAGGTCACCACGCTGGGTCCGCCGCTCGGGCAGCACAGGGCGTCACTGGATTTCGCCCACTTGTACTGCACCGAGACGGTATTCGCGGTTTTTCCGATGACCTCGGTATAGCCATAGGGGTTGGACGTCGCGGTACCCAGGTAGGTGCCGTTGGTGAAGAACAGGACATGGATGTAGGGGTGAATATTGCCCGATTCCACCGTCATCCACGACAGCACGCCATCGCAGCCCGCCGAGATCGGGTCATTGCTCGCCGACGGATTGCCCCATCCGCCGTTCGCGGTCGGGGCGAGACTCTTGATCGCCGAGTTGGCGAGCCCGGAATTGAGGTCGAAGCACAGTCCGTGGCCGCTGCCGTTGGGTGCCGGATTCGTGGTCACCGGCACGATCGTGGGCTGCGGCGTGTCGGTCGCGGCACTCGTGGCAGGTGCGGGCTGTGGCGAATTGGGTTCGCCCGCAGATGGATTGCCGTCCTGGCCGCCCGGGGCCTGGGCGGGCGGCGGAGCCGACTGGTTGCCCTGCGCCGGCACGGTCGTCGCTTGGGATGCGGCGACTGTCGTGCTCGCTGTTCCCGCCTGGGTCGACGAGCTGCCCGAGCATCCGCTCGCGGCGGCCACGAGGGCGGCGGCGAACGCGGCGAACAGCACTGGTCTGGCCTTCATATTTCTCCTCGCATCGATACGCCATCCCCGACTTCCATCCAAACACCCTGTGGTGGACCAGGTGTCGATGTAGCAGAGGCCCGCACCCGGATCAGTACCTCGGCGGGACCCGGTTGCGGCCTGGGCAGGTTACGCACTTCCCGCATCGCATCGGCCGGTCGGGACGTAGGCGGCCCGCATCGTCGCTGTCATTTCCGTCATGGCCGCGGATACTGCCCGACGGCGCTGACACCGCACTGTCAACCGCTGCCAGCGGGCCACTCGCGGTGACCCAGCGCCGTTCGATCAGCCTGGCCATACCCGACACAGGTATCCGTTGTTGGCACGGTCGAATCCCGGGGCGTGGTGTAGCTCGGGTGGTCACCAGGAAGCGCAGGAGTCGTCGACGTGGGGATCACCGACGTGATGGGTTGATGGCGGCTGGCGGTGTGAGTTTTCGAGGGAAGGGCGCTCGCTGGCCGGATACGCGCTGCTGCGACGCCGCGCCCCCAGCATTGGGGGCACCTCGAACCGATGCGAAGTACTAACAGTTCACTTACTGTCGGGGCTCATGAAACACCGCCATACCCGCATCGCCGTCTTCGCGACTCTGGCCGGACTGCCTACCGCCGCAATGCTTTTCGCGGCCGGACCTGCCGCAGCGGAGATCCCCATCGAGCCCAGTCCCGCTGCTCCCATCGACATGGACGGATGGGGGTACTCCGGCCCCTCCAGCCCCCTCGTGGCGTTCCTCGTCAGCATCTCCGCTCAAGCCGCCAACTCACTCCACGGTGTTCACGGCCCGGTGTAGCCCGGCACCCTTTGGATCCCCGCGTGGTGAAGGAAGCGCAGGGTTCGCCGACGTGGGGATCACCGACGAACCCACCACCATTCCGACCTCACGCATATACACAGGGACCCCGGGCGCCTACAGGCCTTCGGGGGGCGATCCGTTCGCTGAGCAACCGCCTGGGCTCTACTCTCCAGACCCAGCGGGTTATGGGCGTCGACCGGCGCCGATGTCTACGCAGTTCATTCCAAAGAGTGACCGTGAGCGCACGAAACTCATACGGATGTTCATCATCGGAATGCTCACACTCGCCGTCCTAACTGGTTGGCTGCATCCCGTTGCTGCTTCTCACAGGGCACGATGCCACGGTTGTTGCCGCGCCGCTATCGGCCATGATCGCGGGCTTGATCGGTCTGTTCGCTGCGTCACCCAATGAGAGCGAGTTGGGTAGCGACGCTGCCGACGCTGTAGCCACGGCGACTGGGGGCCGCCGACAGCTGCTGGCGCTATCGGTCGTGACATCAGGTCCAAAGCGAGCCGTCGCCACCGATAGATCACCCCTATCAGGGATTATGTCGAACCTCGTTGGATTCTCGGCGAGCCACCCTCGTGGAACGAACCAGCCGATTCACCGCGCTGGTAGCTGATTCCCGATGACGGGTTGGGCGGCTACGCCGCCCAACCCGGTGCCGCCGTGGTCACGAGGCCCGTGGTGTGGCGCTGCCGGCGTTCGTGAGCCGGTGAGGACGGCTCGTTCGACAGATGGGGCGGGAGCCGCAATCGGGGGTCACAGTGCCGCTTCGGCGGCGCGGACGGCGCGGACGAGGGTGGCGGTGGCATAGCGACGCCACACGGGTGCGACCGCAAGGCGGATCAACCAGTACCGACCTGGACGTGGATGGAACGAATAAGTCCAGCGGACAAGGCAATCCGAACCGTTCGGGGTGAATGTCCACTCTCCACGCACCTTTTCGACCAGAAGACGCAGCGGGCCGGTGAAATCGGTTATTTCGTAGGCGAAGCTGTGGGGCCGGGTGTAGGCGATGAGGCGTTCGCGGGCTGTGGAGCCGTCGGACAGGACCGGAATGCGAGTGTTGCCAACGGTGTCCCATGGCCCGGACTGGTCACGGACACCGCCGACCCCGGGCAGTGGTCCCATTCCCGTGAAGATGGTGGTCAGGTCGATCGGCTCGATGATGTCGAAGGCGGTCTCCGGTGAAGTGCGGCAGGGGGATTCGACGGTCACCGGCACATATCCGAGGCTCATGCCGCCTATTGTGCCCTTGATTCAGTACCAGGCCGGGGCTCGTGCACCGCGGGCCCGATCGCGACGTGTGCGAGCAACCCCGGCAGGTCGATGCCCAGATGCCGGGTGACCTCACCCAGCGCGTTGTCCAGTGCCGCCCGCGTGGACTCCGCCCACGTTGCTGAAACCCTGGGGTTCCGGGGTTCCGGGGTTCCGGGGTTCCGGGGTGCCGGTAAGAATCGTGTCGCCTGGTACATGAGCGTGTCTTCCGGTCTCGGCCCCTGTGCGGGCTATAGCATCTCGGCGTACATGCGGCCGTCGCGCACCCCGAATTCGATCCGACACGGGAACTCCGACGGGTATCCGGCCTGGAGGTTGTGCAGGTTGCCTCCGATGACGAACGTCGCCCACTCCCGCAACTCTTCGGGCAGTTGAAACATCCAGCCGTCGGTGGCGCGTACGTATGGGATGTCGGCACCGAGGGGATCGTGGCGGCCGAGAGCGGCCACATCGAGGATCATCCCCTTCTCCTGCGCTGACGCGATCGTGGGCGGCTGCAGCAGCATCATGGCGGAACCGTAGCGCCACCCACGCCCTTCGCGGGCGAGGCGCGACGAGGCGCGACGAGGACGCCCGATTTGCCCGGCCGGCGAGCCTGGAACCTACTGAAACCGCTGGTCGCCCGACACAATGAAAGCGCGGCGGCATTTTGCCACAAGGCATTTCAGCGGCTTCATGTACCACCCGACGCGATTCTTACTTCCCCCATCATCGGCGCGGCAGCCAACCGGGACCCGCTGTTCACCGAGGCAACGACTGCGTGTCCTTGTGCGCCGATGCCGTCGAGAACAAGCCCGCCGGATTGAAGCGAGCAGCCGGGGGTCGCCGCGTCGTCGAGCAAACTTGTCGCAGGCGGTTCGTTGTGTCCGCGAGTCAGCCTTCGTACTGCTCTCGGATGTCGACGACCTTCCCGTCGGCGATGTGAATGGTGGCGATCGGGGCCCATGAGCTCCAGTGGTCTGCTTGGGTTTTCATCGCTGTGAGGGTGCAGTGTGCCGAGTCGACGGAGAAGCCGCACATCGCGGATTGGGGTATGGAGGTGATGGTGACCTGGTCGGAGAGCGGCGCGGTGAGGTTCGGTCCGCATGCGGCTCGCCATTGTTTGGTGGTTGTTCGGGCGTAGTGGACGAGGCTGTACGTCAGCTTGTCATCGGCAGACAGGTTGATCAGCTCGACGATTCGGTCGCTCGGGTCAACGGCCTGCACGGCGTCTGTGCAGGGCGTGGTGGCCGCGGGTTCCGCGGTTGGGGGGACGGCCCAGGTGGTATCGGACAGGCTCGCGCAGCCGCCGGCGGTCGGCAGTGTCAGTGCGAGGAGAGTCAACGCGCAGAGGCTACTGCGGTGCCACTGCGTGGCTCGGTCGAACATCGGGCGTTCGGTTGGGGTGACCATGGATTCAGCCGCGGACGTCGTTGATGCTCGTAACGCGGCAGCGGCGCTCGGCAAGCCCGGGACCTCACCGATGGGCGTGGTCGCGGAGTCGGCCGGGACCACGGCAGAGGTCGTGCTCGGCTGTGCCTGACCACCTGGTTCGGTGCTCGGCACGGTGCCGCCGGCTACCGGCTGTGTGGCACCCGCAACCGTTGAGGGTGATCCGGCAGTATTCGAACCTACCCGGCAACCGCTGGCACACAATGCCGCCGCGATCAGCAGGACAATCGAAACAACAACTCTCACTGTAGTTTTCCCCTGTACTTCGAAACAACAAGATCGAAAACCAGATCGCCGACAGCAGCTGAGGTCATGCGGCGCCGTGACCGCCGGCACCCGGGCCCGAACGGAAGCCCGATACCACCGCCCGGCATTCGACTCGGGCCGCCGCCGCACAGACCGGCCCAGCAATGCGGCCGCCGGTCGATTCGGCTCATTGGGCGACAGGACCTGATGCGGCGAAGGCTGCTCGAGAGACCGCCGATCACCGGAACCGAACTCGCACTGCCGGTTCCGCCGCCGGACGGGGTGCAACTCGACGTCAAGCTAAGGCAAGCCCAGGAACGCCGGCCGCGGTGAGTGCGTCATGCCGGTGCAGTCCACGACCGATCGCGCACTCGGAATGGGACGCCAGCGCACACCGCAGCGCTGCCCGTACCTGCTACACGGGCTCGCTCGTGCCCGATGGTCCTCGGATAGAACGCCGCACCTCAGGCGGTCGCGAGGCGGGTGGGCAGGGGTGCGAGGGAGAAGTTCTTCCAGATGTAGGTGTCCATCTGGTGCTGGTCGAGGGTCAGGTTGTCGACGCGGTCCACTTTGCCGTCGGAGTTGAAGTGCCACACCAGCGCCCACAGGGTGTCGACCTGGCCCTCGCCCTCGGTCGAGTAGCCACGATGGATATCGACGACGTATTCGGCGTTGGCTTCGAGGAAGAACGTCTCGGCCTTCATCCCAGCCTTGGCCAGCTGGGCGAAGAAGGCAAGGACCTCGTCGAGTCCGTGCTTGGTTCCGGAGAGCGCGTGGTGCCCGGGAATAGTCCATGCGATGTCGTCGGTGAGTACCGCCCTCATGCCGTCCAAGTCGTAGCGCGCATACGCCTCGAAGAAGTCGCTGATCGCCCGGATCTTCGGGTCCTGCTGTGTCACCACGTGATTCCTTTCGAAGAGGTGAATTCGCAGTCTGCATCCGGTCGCTGGCAGAACACTGTCAGCGGTTGACAGCGACGGACACCCACAGGACGGATGCAAGTGAGCCACATCGGCAGGAAAAAGCCATCTCCGATCGGTAGTGCGCGAGCCTGCCTGAGATCATGGACGAGATCATCGGCCGTAGCCCTGAAGACGGACTGAGACAGTTGAATTCGGTATCCGGCCGGTGGCCTGCGCCGCGTTGGCCGGATTTGGTCGAAGGAAAGGCAATTCTCATGAGTGCTGAGCTCGTGCTCCGGACGGTCGAGGATGGCATTGCCACCCTGACCCTGAACCGTCCCGAGAAGCTGAACGCGCTGACGGCGGCCTCGTTCGAGGAGTTGGCGGCGCATCTGGACGCGCTGGCCGGCGCGGACGTCCGGTGCGTGATCCTGACCGGCGCGGGCCGATCCTTCTGCGCCGGACACGATCTGGAGTCGCTCGCCGCCGGTGACGCGCTGGCGTCCCGCTACCATGAGGCGGAGACCATTGCCCGGCTCGAGGCGTTCCCGGCGCCGGTGATCGGCAAGATCCGCGGGCACTGCTTCACCGGCGGACTCGAACTGGCCCTGGCCTGCGACCTTCTGGTCGCGGGGGAGAACGCGCAATTCGGGGATACCCACAGTCAGTGGGGGCTGGCCCCGCTGTGGGGCATGTCGGTGCGGCTGCCGGAGCGGGTGGGCATGGCCCGGGCCAAGGAACTCAGTTTCACCGCCCGGCGGTTCAGTGGTGTCGAGGCCGCGGACATGGGCCTGGTGAATCACGCGGTACCCGATGAGGGGCTGGACGAATTCGTGGCGCACCTGGCCGCGCAGATCACCGCCAACTCGGCCGGGTCGAATCGAATCTACAAGTCGCTCTACGCGAATTCGCGGGAACTCGGACGCGCCGAGGCGTTGAAGGCGGAGACGGACATGCAGTTCGGGCTGCCGGACGACTCGGTCGAGCGACTGACCAAGCGCTGAGCGGGTCAGGCAGGGCGTGCCGCCTCGGCGCGGGCGATGAGGAAGTCGCGTTCGGTGTCGTTGCGGGCGTGGGCGATTGCGGCGCGGTATGCCTGTGCGGCTTCGGCATTCCGGCCGAGGCGGTGCAGGAGATCGGCGCGGACGGCATGGAAGAGGTGCTGGTCGTCGAGGTCCAACTGGTCCAGTTCGGCCAGTGCGGCTGCGGGTCCGGCGACCTCGGCGACGGCCACCGCGCGGTTGAGCCGCACCACCGGGCTCGGGGTGAAGGTGAGGAGCTGGTCGTAGAGCTCCAGGATCTGCGGCCAGTCGGTGTCGGCGGCGGTGCGGGCGTCGGTGTGCACGGCGTTGATCGCGGCCTGGATCTGGTACGGGCCGGGCTGGTTGCGCCGCAGGCATTCTCGGACCAGAGCGTGGCCCTCGGCGATCAGGGCTGTGTCCCAGAGACTTCGATCCTGCTCGGGGAGCGGCACGAGCTCGCCGGTCCCGGAGGTGCGTGCGGCACTGCGTGATTCGCTGAGCAACAACAGCGCCAGCAGGCCGTGTACCTCGGGTTCGTCCGGCATGAGCTCCGCGAGCACCCGGGTCAGCCGGATGGCCTCGGCGCACAGGTCGGCGCGGGTCAGGCGCGCGCCGTCGGTGGCGGTGTGGCCCTCGGTGTAGATCAGGTAGACGACCGCGAGCACGGCGTCGAGCCGGGCGGGCAGCTCGGCATCGGACGGCACCCGGTACGGGATCCGGGCATCGCGAATCTTGCCCTTCGCGCGGGTGAGGCGTTGCGCCATGGTGGTTTCCGGCACCAGGAAGGCCCGGGCGACCTCCGCCGTGGACAACCCGCCCAGCAGGCGGAGGGTCAGCGCCACCTGAGCCTGGCGGGACAGCGCGGGATGGCAGCAGGTGAATATCAAGCGCAGCCGGTCGTCGCGCACCGCGCCCTCCTCGATCGGTTCGCCCTCTGCCCGGAGCAGCGCGGCCTGGGCGTACTTGTCCGCGCGGGCGGCCTCGCGGCGCAGCCGGTCCACCGCGCGATTACGGGCCGTGGTGATGATCCAGCCGGGTGGACTCGGCGGCAGCCCATCGCGCGGCCAGCGCTGCGCGGCCGTCGCGAAGGCGTCCTGCACCGCGTCCTCGGCGATATCGACATCGCCGAAGACACGGATCAGGGCGGCCACCGAGCGGCCGTAGTGCTCGGCGAAGACGGCCGCGACATCGACTGTGCCGGAAAGCATGTCAGCTGTCCTGGATCGGCCGGACCTCGATCGGCAGCCCGATGACGCGTGCCATGCGGCGACCCCAGTCCAGCGCCTCGTCCAGGTCGGCCGCGCGGATGACGGTGAAACCGCCGATGTGCTCCTTGCTTTCGGCAAAGGGCCCGTCGGTGACGAGTACCTCCGAGCCCTGCGCGCGCAGCACGGTGGCGGTACTCGGCGCGTGCAGCCCGGCCGCGAACACCCACGCCCCGGACTCCCGCATCTCCGCATCGAGTGCCGTCAGCTCGCTCATGATCGCGTCGAGGTTGTCCGGCGGCGCGGTGTCGTCGGGCTGGTAGACGCTGAGCAGGTACTCCGTCAACGCGACTCCTCTCCGGCGGGACGATAGGTGGCCATGAGGACACCGGTCGTCGTGGTGACGCTGTCGGTCAGCCGCAGCGTGCCCACGTCGACGCCGTCGAACAGGCGCGCGCCGGGACCGACCGTCAACGGGTGGATCGAGAGCAGGTACTCGTCGATCATGCCCGCGCGCATGAGGGAGCGCAGCAACTCGCCGCTGCCGAGGACCACCAGATCCAGGTCCGGCCGCCGGGCGCAGAGCGCGCGCACGGCCGCGATCCCGTCGCCGGGCAGCAGGGTCGAGTTGTGCCACGGCAACGGTGCGGCGAGGGTGCGGGAGCAGACGAACTTCTCCGCCTTGTCCAGCACCTCGGTGAACGGATTGTCCGTCTGATGCGGCCAGAATCCGAAGAAGTCCTCATAGGTGCGACGGCCGAACAGCAGGCCACTGTCGCTGTGCGCGGCCGTGTGCGCACCGATGACGCGCCCCTGGACCGGGTCCGCGTACCGGTGTGCCCAGCCGCCGCCGGTGAATCCGTTCCGGGTGTCCTCGTCGGCCCGGCCCGGCGCCTGCATGACGCCGTCGAGGGTGAGGTTGACGACCGCGGTGATGCTGCCCATGTTCGCTCCTTGGCTGCGGCCCGGCCAGGTTGCCGGGTTCACCCTCTACACGAACGGGCTGCCGCGATCACGACACCGCCGCGGAAATTTTCCGACGGCTCAGACCTCGAGGTTCTCCTCGATGTCGCGGAGCCGATGCCGGGCGAGTGCCAGATTGCCGCGGTTCCGGTCCAGCGCGACGTACAGGTTGGACCCGCCGGGGCCCGAAAAAACCTGCGGGCGCCGCCGTTTCCGGTAGCGCCCGCAGGCTCGGTACGTCCGCGGCTCGGCTCAGCCGCACAGGCTCCCCGGCGCGGTGGCCGCGTCGAGGAACAGTACGGCCTCCTCCTTCTCGGCCGCCCCACCCGGAAGCTGTTCGGACAGCTGCTCCTTGGTCATGCCCGAAGCGATGGCCGCGCAGTCGGCCTTGCCGACATCGATGGCCGCGAGCTGCTGATCCTGATCGGTCAGCAGCTCACCGCGCTCCTGCAGGTAGCTCACGAACACCTGCTCCGGCGCGGTCAGTGCGCGCTCCGCCCCGGCCACCCCCGCGGCCGCCCCCAGCAACGCGACCCCTGCAGCCATCACTCCGAAACCCGAAGCGAGACGGCTCTTTTTACCCACGAACTCTCCTTCAACATCGAACGAACCCGGCGAGCCTACCCCGGGCCGGCCCCGGCCATGTGCGAAGCCGACCGGAGCTCTGGCCGGGGAATTCGGGTCAGTCGCGTTCCAGAATGCTGGTCACCAGCATGGTGTGATCCTCGAGCCGCCGCCGCACGGACCAGCCGAGTTCGGCGAAGGCCTGCTCGTACTCCTGGCGCGTCCACAGTCGCACGCCGGTGACCGCGTGATAGATCTCGTAGGTGGGCGAGAACCACGGCTGCTGTGTCCAATACGGGGCCTCGAGTAGGTAGCCATCGCCGATCACCAGCCGCCGCAGGTTGGGGAACCAGTCCATCCAGCCCCGCAGCACCGCGGCGATGCCGTCACCGTCGCTGGCCAATTGGTGCAGCAGGAAGAACGACATGGCGGTGGTGACGGCATCGCGGTCGACGGTGGCCAGCCAGGCGGGCGGTTCCGGTTCGGGCTGCACCGATCCGGCGAGCAGGGTGATGCGGTCGCCGAGCCCGCGCGCGGTGAGTTCGGCGGTGGCCGAGGCGATCACGCCGTCCTCGATGTCCACGCCGAGGAACCGTTCCCGCTCGGCGATTCCGGCCAGCGCCAGCACCCGCCCGGCGTCGGCGCAGCCGAGATCGATGGTGCAGCCGGGTGTTCCGGCCGCGATGGCGCGCCCGATGGCCTCGAAGATCTCCGGCCGCCGCCGCGCGATATCGGTGCAGCCGCGAGCCACCTCGCCGGGTTCGGTGGCGGCGGGAATGTATTCGCGGTGCGGGCTGTCCGACAGCTGCCGGAAGGTGGGTTCCCACCCGCGCACCGCCACCCGCACGAAGCCGCGGTTCTTGCCGACATCGTGGCCGGTGTGGGTGAGCTGGTAGCGGCGCCCGCGCCGCAGCAGGAAGCCGGCGCGCACCAGCCCCTCGGCGACGGTCTGCTGGATGCCGGTGGTGGGCGCGACGGTGTCGCCGCCCAGCAGGGTGACCCACCAGCCCCAGTCGTCGGCGGCGACGATGAGCTGGCCGGCGGTCTGGCCCTCGATGACGTCTCGGATGGTGAAATCGCCGAGGGCGGACTGCGGTTGGACGAGCGGGGTGACTGCGGTCATGATCGATCTTCCTGAGCGGTGGCGACGGCGATCGCCTGGATTTCGATGAGCAGCCCGTCGATGGGCAGGGTGGTGACGGTGGTGATCCGCGCCGGTGCGGCCGTCGGGAAATGCGTGTGGAAGGCGGAGTTCCAGCCGGGGAACCAGCGGCGATCGGACAGGTAGCAGTCCAGCCGCAGCACGTGCGCGCGGCCGCTGCCCGCCGCGGTGAGGGCGGCGTCGAGCTGCCGGAAGACCTCGGCGGTCTGGCCCTCGAAGGATGTGGTGGTGACGGTCAGGGTGTCCGGGTCGACGGCGGCCAGGCCGGAGGTGAACACGAGCCCGGCCGCGGTGCGGGCCAACGGGAACGCGCTCACGGGGCGGCTCGCATGATCCGGGTGGCGTCGATCTCGGCGAGGGTGGCCGCGCCGGACAGGATCATCAGGGTGCGCAGCTCCTCGGTGAGCAGCTCCAGCACCCGATCCACTCCGGCCTCCCCGGCCGCGGCCAGGCCGTAGATGGCCGCGCGGCCCAGGATCACCGCGTCCGCGCCCAGCGCGAGCGCCAGGTACACATCGCTGCCGGTGCGGATGCCGCTGTCCAGCAGGATGGGTGTCTCCGGGCCCACCGCCGCGCGAATGCGCGGCAGCATGTCCAGGCTGGCCGGGGCCGGATCGACTTGGCGGCCACCGTGATTGGAGACGACCAGGGCGCTCGCGCCGATGGCCAGGGCGCGGTCGGCCGCGGCGGGGGTGAGCACGCCCTTGGCGATCCACGGCAGCCCGAACCCGGTGGCGGCGCCGGCCAGCTCGGCCCAATCCCACACCATGCCACCGCGTTTGAGCAGCTGTCCGAAGATCTCCGCGACTCCGGGAGCGCCGTCCTCGCCGGTCAGATTCCCGGCGAAGTGCCGCTGGTCGGGGTCGAAGCGATTGGCCATATTGCGGGTGCGGAAGCCGCCGACCGGGCAGTCGAGGGTGACGCACAGCGCGTCGTAGCCCAGTCGCGCCACTCGGTCCGCGACCGCGGCCGCGTGCCCGAAGGGATGCACCTGCGCGATCCGGGCGGCGCGCGGTGCGGCGGCGTGTACCCGCTGATAGGAGAAGCTGCCCGCCTCCGGCACGACGGACAGCGCTCCCCGGGCCTGGGCGGCCCGGGCCACGGCCGGATGCCCGTCCGGATGGAACAGCGCGTCACCGCCGAACGGTGCGGTGAGAAGCGGTGTCTCCAGGGGCATTCCGAGAAATTCGGTGCGGGTCGAGGGTGCGCCCACCCCGCTCATCGGTGCGGGCAGGATGCGCCAGCGGTCGAAGGCGAGCCGGTTCTCCCGCAGGGTGATCTCCTTGCCCGCGCCGCCCTCCATGAAGTCCAGGACGTCGGCGGGCAGTGCGGTCGCGGCCGCGCGATGGATCTCGTCGAGGGTCCCGAAGTCGACGCGGGTCGGGTAGAAGCTGTCGAGCTGCGCGGTCACGCGGCACCGCCGGTGGTCACCGTCGCGGTCGTGGTCAGTGCGCTCGAATCGGCCGTCGCCCGGGTGGGATCGGGTGCCGGGCTCGGATCGGGCACCTGGGGTGGATCGAGAGCAGTGGCGGTCGGGCCGTGGACGGCGGTCGCGTGGCTGCGACCGTAGAACAGATACAGTGCGACTCCCGCCGCGCTCCAGATCACGAACCGCAACCAGGTGAGCGCCTCGAATGTGGTTGCCAGCCAGACGCATCCGGCGATGGCGCAGACGGCCACCACGGGCAGGAAGGGCACCCGGAACGGACGCGGGCGGTCGGGTGCGGTGCGGCGCAGGACGAGCACGCCCACGGCCACGATCACGAACGCGAACAGCGCGCCGATATTGACCAGCTCCGCCACCGTGCCGATGGGCAGCAGCCCGGCCACCGCGGCGACGACCGTGCCGAGCAGCAGGCTCAGCCGGACGGGCGTGCCCCGGGAACCGGTGCGGCACAGCGCCTTCGGAACCATGCCATCGCGGCTCATGGCGAAGACCAGGCGGGTCGGGCCGTAGCACACCATGAGCAGTCCCTTGGTGAGCGCGACCACCGAGGCCACCAGGATCACCTTGCCGATCCACCCGGCTCCCACGGCGGCCAGTGCGGTCGCCACCGGCGCGGCATTGCCGAGGGTGGAATACGGTGCGACACCGGTCAATACAGCGCTCACGGCCACATAGAGGGCGGTGGCGATGACGACCGAGCCGATGATGCCCCAGGGCAGATCACGGCGCGGATCGCGGGTCTCCTCGGCGGAGGTGGCGACGACATCGAAACCGAGATACGCGAAGAACGCCAGCGCCGCGCCGGCCGCGATGCCGTGTACGCCGAAAGGCAGGAACGGCGACCAGTTGCCGGGATGCAGGTGGGGCGCGCCCACCGCGATCACCAGGACGAGGACGCCGATGGTCAAGGCCACCAGAGTTTTCACCACGACTGCGGTGAGTCTGACCTCGAACACGAGCACGCCGATCAGCGCGGCGACAATGAGGACCGCCGGAAGATTGATGACGCCACCGTCGCTGGGGCCCGCGGAAATCGCCTTGGGCAGTGTCACTCCGAACAAGGAATCCAGGGCGGCCCCGAATAATCCGGACCAGCCGATGGCGATGGCCGATGCCGCGACCGCGTATTCGAGCAGCAGATTCCAGCCGACCAGAAACGCGGGCACCTCGCCCAGCGTGCCGCGGGTATAGGTGTACGCGCTGCCGGACAGCGGCGTCATGGACGCGAGTTCGCTGTAGCACAGCGCCACCAGTGCGCAGATGGCCCCGGCCAGCACGAACGACAGGACGATGGCCGGTCCCGCCTTGGTCGCGGCCGCAATGCCGGTGGTGACGAAGATGCCCGCGCCCACGATGGTGCCGACGCCCATGGCGATGAGGTCCACCCGGCCGAGACTGCGGGTGAGCGTTCCGTCGGCGGCCGGGGTTGCCGGAGTCACGCCGGCCCGAGTTTGTGCTGCCATTTCTGGAATCCATTCGGAGAGAATGTTTTTGGAGCTGATGTATTCCAGTGAAACGGCCGGAGTTTATGTGTCGGTGAACTCGCGTAACGACTTCGTTTCGTCGAATTCCGGAGTATTCGGCAATGTAAAGCATTGCGGGCATGCGGAATTGCGCGCGATCGGAATTCGCGCGCGATCAATTGTGCCGTTCCATTCGATGCGTCGAATATGGCGGCGGAAGAATTATGCGGTTGTCGAGATCTGCGGAGTGGGAACGGAGTCCGTGGCGCGCGCCGTTGCGTGCCGACGGACGACTGCGGTGGTCGTGGCCACCAGAACGAGGACGACCGCGGCGGCGAGCACCGCGTCGCGCATGGACGCCACGGTCGCGATGGCTCCGAAGCCCACCGTCGCGACCGCCGCACACGCGTAAGCCACGCCCGCGAAGCGCGCGGCCGCCCGGGCGTGATGATCGGGAGTTGTTGCGGCACTGACGATCCGGAGTCCGGAGCGATAGGCGATGCCCTGTCCGAAACCGGCCACGGCGCCGCCGCACAGCAGCAGCGCCAGGCTGGGCAGCCAGGACACGGCAGCCGTCAGCGCGACCCCGGCGATGATGATCCACTGCGCCGCAACGGGTTCGGCGGCAAGTCCGGCGGGCGCGATCAGGCGCTGGGCCAGCCAGGCGCTCACCAGATACAGCGTGACGGGCAGCGCCAGCAGGGCGAGATTCGTCGTGCCCAGCAGTTCCGCACCGTAACTCGGCAGCAGGGCGACGACCAGTCCCGCCGACACCCAGGCGGCAATGCCGCTGAGGTATCCGGCGATTCGCGGTTCGACGGTCTCGGGAGCCGCGGCCGCGCGACCGGCGATCGCCGGTCGCGCCGCACGATCGCTCAGCACCGCCATCGCGGTCACCGCGAGCAGGATCGCGTGCCCCACATAGACGGTCACCCCGGGCGCGGGCAGATACTGCGCCACGACCGCGGCCGCGATCGTCCCCAGTGCCGAGCCGAGCACGGTCGCCACCGCCATGGCCGTGCGCCCGCGTTCGCCCGTGCGTTCCAGGATCAATCCGGCCACCGAGCCGGTCACCAACCCCACCGATAGCCCCGCGCAGATCCGCGCGGCGACCGCCGGCCCCGGCGAATGCGCCACGGCCATGGCCGCATCCGCGGTGATGCCGAACCCGCTGCCCACCCCGATGCGCCACCACCAGCCCTGTCGGGTGGGCGGCGGACCCACCAGCGCGAGCGCCGGGGTCAGTGCGAACAGGTAGGCGGCGAAGATCACGGTGATGAGCAGGGGAGCGAGCGTCCAGGCATGCCGGTAGTACGGCATCATCCCGGTCGCCATGTTCGGCTGCGCCATGATCAGCACCAGCAGCGCCCCCGGTGCGGCTGCCCGCATCCCGGCCTCCTAAGTGAGGAGATCTTCTCTGTTAGAGAATACGAAACTGAGAAGAACTTCTCTACTCGAGTGCCGTGCCCTGATACCGCGTCGCGCTCGCGCAGGATGGAGGCGTGCCCGTGAACACCCGCAGTGACGCCCAGCGCAGCCGCGTGCTGCTGGTCGACGCGGTCCAGAGCCTGCTGGAGGCGGGCCGGATCGGCTTCTCCATCCCGGAACTCGCCGCGGCGGCGGGTGTCGGCGTGGCCACCGCGTACCGGCATTTCCCGACCCCGCAGGACGCCCTGCAAGCCTTCCACCGCCGCGCCATCGAACATCTGGTGCAGGCGCTGGCCGCCGTCGACGCCGGCCCCGATCCGGTGGAACGCTTCCACCGCTGCTGCCGCACCTGGGTGGACCAGGCCGGGCAGTGGGGTCCGGCCGTGCGCTACATCCGCAGCTCCCGGGGCTTCATCGAACGGCTGGCCGACGGCGACGAATCCATCACGGCCCTGCACGACATGCTCGCCGAGGTGCTCAATGCCCTTGCGCTGCAGGGCAAGACCGCCGAATACGACCTCACCTACGCGGTGCTGCTGTGGATCACCATCTTCGACGAGCGCGTGGTCTACGACCTCACCGAGCACCGCCACTGGAGCCCCGCCCAGGTGACCGACCACCTCACCCGCGCGGTCGCCGGAGCGCTCGGCATCACGGTCTGACGGACCTCAGCCGACCGGCCAGCCTGCCAGCGCCGCGGCCACCCCGAGCGCACCCGCGCCCAGCAGGGCGCTCACCACGCCGCGGCGCGCCGCCAATAGCCACGCCGCAGCAGCCGCGAGCACCGCGAACTGCCAGAGGTGGTGCAGCGCAAGGGCGAGCGGGATCGCGGAGCCCGCGATCGTCCCGATGACCGCAGGTCCGGCGCCGGTGAAGAACGCCTGCACGCGCTGGTCGGCCCGCAGCCGGTCGAAGTACTTGCCGCCGGCCAGCACGAAGGCGAACGACGGCGCGAAAGCGACCGCGGCGGCCAGCAATCCGCCCGGCACGCCCGCGGCCGCGTACCCGACCACCGCCACCGTCTGCACCACCGGGCCCGGCGTGATCTGGCCGAGCGCAACGGCATTGAGGAATTGCGCTCCGGTCATCCAGCCGTAGCGGTCGACCGCATCGGCCTGCATGAGCGGAATGATGACGAAGCCCCCGCCGTAGGACAGCGCGCCCACCTTGAAGGCCACCCAGCACAGCGCTGCCAGGCCGCCGGTGGCCGGCCAGGCCACCGGTGCCAGCGGCCACGCGGATACCCGGCTCGGGGACAGGCCGCCGCGTATCCCCACCTCGGCCAGCCCGGCCCCGATCAAGACCAGGACCAGCCACGGTCCCAGGACCGCGGCCGAGACGATTCCCAGTGCGGCATAGGAGATCCAGCGGGCCCGAGCGGCTCGGCCGTTGCCCGCGCGCCTCCAGCCGGCCGGAAGCAGGCCCATCGCAGCATGCACCGCGACGGCGGCGACCGCCGCGCCCGCTCCGGCCGCGGCGCCCCGCACCCACACCGGGCTGCCCGCCGCCAGGAAGACCGCGGCCAGGACCAGAATCAGTGCCAAACCCGGTGCGATGAAACAGCATCCGCCGACGAGCGCTCCGGCGGTGCTACGCAGGCGCCAGGCGGTATAGATCGCCAGCTGTGTCGAGGCAGGTCCGGGGAGCAGGTTGGTCGCGGCGATGGCGTCCTCGAACTCCGCCGCGTCGAGCCAGCCGCGCCTCCGCACGCACAGGTCCCGGAGCAGGGCGATGTGTGCGGGTGGCCCGCCGAATCCGAGGCAGCCGATGCGCCCCCACTCGCGGGCGATCGTCCACAGCGTGACCACTCCGGCTCCTCCGTCTCCCGAATCCGACGGCCGACCCTAACCCTCGGTCGGTGACGATGCTCGGTACGGCGGCGACGGGCTCACTTCAGGGCGGCGTGCAGCAGGGTCACCCCGGCGGTGAGGGCCGCGCCCGCCACCGACCAGCTGGTGCCCGCGGGCTGAGTGGACAGCACCACCACGGCATAGCGATAGGGCTGATCGGGGGAGGGGGAGACCAGGCCGGTGGTGTCCAGGGTGGTCGAGGAGTCCAGATCCATCCAGCCCTGTTTGACCGCCCACGTCGCACCGGTGAGGGCATCGGGGATGCCGAAGTACTGGTCGGTGCCGTCGGCGGCGGTCTCGGAGGCGTTGTGCAGCGCGCCGACGATCAGGTCCCGGGCCGGGGCCGGGATCGCGGTGGTGATGTAGTGGAAGACAGTGACCACATCCCGTGGCGTGGTGAGGGTTTCGCCCCACTGGGCGGTGTCGCCCGGTGCGGTGGTCGCGGACAGTCCGATGGCGGCGACCATGCGATCGATGATGGCGTTGTTGCCGCCGTTGTCCCACATCACGTCGGCGATGTCGTCGTCACTGGTGGACAGCATCCGGGTGATCTGGGTCGTGGTGTCCGGGCCCGGTTGCCAGTTCTGGGTTTTCAACGCGTCCAGCGCGATGAGCAGCTTGACCACCGAGGCGGTGTAGAACTGCTCGTCGGCATTGAGACTGGCGATGGCCGCCCCGGTGGTGGTGTCCACCACGTCGATGCCGACGCTGGTGCCGGGCGAGCCCGCCTGGATGGCGGTTTGCATCTGCTGGGCGATGGCCGTCACCGAAATGGGGTGCGGAGCAATCACAGACGCGCTGGGTGCCGCGATCTCGGGTACCTGGCCGACACCGGCCTGATCATGAGACGTGGCGAACGCAGTGGGAGCGCTGAGGGCTGCCAGGGAGATCACGGCGACGAAACTGCCGGCCGCGATCCAGAACCACCGTGCGTGCGGTGAAGGGGCCTGAATCGAGGTCATAGTCAATTACATCGACACGAACCTCGAGACATTTCCAGCCGAAAGCTGTCAATTTCCTGTTAACTGAGGCACATTCGGATCTCGGTTCGGAGACGGTGCCGACCGGCTAATTCACCGCGAACCCAGATCATTTCTGCGTCGGGATTCATACGCCCTGGAGACAGGGATCGGTGCCGGTCCTGAGATTGCTCGAAACGCCCTCGTAAAGAGCCTCGATCCCCTCGGTTTCGGGGTGCTGCTCATGATCGTCCCGGTCCTCGCCGATGCTGAGGCGCACTATGGCAACGGATGTGTTCTGTTCTCCGACAACACATCAGCAACTGTGGATTCGCTACGGTTCAGATTCATGCTGGGCGGCAGCGGTCCGCTCGGGTCGGCGCGCGCCCGGTCACACCCCGCGGTAGATCTTGCGAGCGGTCGTGATCAGCGGAATCTGGAGCGGGAGGCGCAGCAGCGCGCCGATTTTCAGCGGCAGCGGGCGATTGCTGCGCAGCCAGTCGGCGGTCAGCTGCAGGTTGGCGGGGAAGACCGCGAGGAAGACCAGTGCGGCCAGGCGGGCGCCCAGAGCGCGGGTGCGGGGGACCACGAGCAGCGCGCCCGCAGCCAGTTCGGCCACGCCCGAAACCTGGGTGTAGGTACGGGGTTTGCCCGGGAGCTGGGGCGGGATCATGGTGTCGTAGGGCTTGGGCATGAGGAAGTGCAGGACGCCCGAGCCGAGCAGCAGGGCGGCCAGCGCGAGGGCGCGGGCCCGAATGCCATTGGAGCCGACCGGTTGGATTGCCGCGGGGGAGTGCGACAGGTCTGCTGTCATCGTTGCAGCATAGCCGGTCGGTATGTATTGCCCGGCAGGTAACCGGGTTCCGCATCTCTGCTCGGAGTGTCGCCGTCGCGGGTGGCCGATCGCCAAGGGATAGCGCACAATTAGGCGGCTATCCGGCTCGAGCAGGGGAAGTTATGAAGGCGCACAAAGGGCTTGCGATGGCCCTGCTGGTCCTGGGTTTGACGGTCGCGTGCTCGAAGGGGGAGGCCACCCATCCGGCGAATGCACCGGCACAAGCGGTTCCGCAGCCCGCGCCCAAGGAGAAGGAGGGCACGATTCCGGTCGGTCCCGGTCCCCAGGGCACGTACACGGTGGCGGCGCAGCCGGCGCCCGGCAGCTGTCACTACCGCACGACCGCCGACGGCCAGCCGCTGCCCGACCCGAACTGCACCCCGGGCGCGACGAATCCCAAAGTGACAGCGGCGAATCTGGCCGACACCATCTGTAAGTCGGGCTATACCGCCACGATTCGGCCCAACACGTCGATCACGAATCCGGAGAAGGCCGCCAATATCAAGTCCTACGACTACACCGGCGACCCCCGCGATGCCGAGTACGACCACCTGATCTCGCTGGAGCTCGGCGGGGATCCCAACGATCCGCGCAATATCTGGGTCGAACCGCCGTCACCGGGCCACCAGGCCGGCGCCGGGCCGAACAATCCCAAGGACGGCGTGGAGACCAAGCTGCACACCCTGGTCTGCAATGGCAAGGTGGCGCTGGTCGACGCCCAGGTGGCGATCGCCACCGACTGGACCACCGCGCTGGCGAAGGTCGGCTTCCCCAATAGCTAGGGGCGCGTCGCGTCCGGCGTGCCGGGCCGAAACCGCCGCTGGACTCGAACCCGCGGGCCTACGATCGAACGATGTCAGCGCCGCAGGACCCCTCGACGATGATCGAGGGCCGGGTCGTGCACAAGGTGAGCAACGCACTGAAGATCACCTTCAGTGCGGGCCCCGGTGACCCACTGGCCACCGGGGTGCAGGGCGCGGGCAATGGCCTTGCGGCCAAGGCCGCCATCCTGTTCGGCTTCAAGAACGGCGGCACCGGCAAGCACCGCATCACCTACGCCGACGGGTCGGTGGTGTGGGTGGAGTCCAAGGACTCCGCGCCCACCGTGCTCAGCCGGGGCGACGGGACCTCGCTGGCCACCGTGCATCGCGCCGACACCTCGACCGCCGTGGGATCCACGGCGGGAACACTTTTCCACTTCGTACCCGATCCGGAGGAGGCCCGGACCCCGGAACTCTTCCGCATCGTGGTGCTCGACCGCATGGGACAGGAGACCGGCCGCCTCGACGTGGTGCGTACGGTCGGCGGCTGGACCCTGCGCCGTATCGCGAACGATCTCTACAACGAGTCCTTCTGGTGGGATCGGGCCGGGCAGCCGCTTCCCGTCCCGATCCTGGGCACCCGGCTCTGGCTCGAGCACCCGCTCGACCCGGTGGAGCGGGACGTGCTGCTGGGTGTCTGTGTGGACATCGCTCTGGGATTGCGGCCGTACATCGCGGTCATGAAGTAGGAGAACGGCTTCCGGGACTTCCGCCCGTCGGTACGGGAGTCCCGGAGGTCCGAGGTCGGCTGTCAGTCGGAGACCTTGATGACCAGCTTGCCGAGATTCTTGCCGGTGAGCAGGCCCTGGAACGCGGCGACGGCATGGTCGAGGCCGTCGACCACATCCTCGAGGTAGACGAGCTTGCCCTCCGCGATCCATTGCGCGGCCGCCGGATAGAACTCACCGGCCTGGCCGGCGAACTCGGACACGATGAAGCCGCGCACGGTCAGGCTCCGGCGCAGGATGCTCGACATGAGCAGCGGCAGCCGGTCGGGGCCCGGCGGCAGGTCGGTGTCGTTGTAGTTGGCGATCAAGCCGCACAACGGAATTCGGGCGAATTGATTGAGCCGAGGCAGGACGGCGTCGAAGACCGCGCCGCCGACATTCTCGAAGTAGACGTCGATGCCGTCCGGGGTGGCGGCGGCCAGCTGCTCGGCGAAGTCGGGGGCGCGGTGGTCGACGGCGGCGTCGAAGCCGAAGCGCTCGCGCAGCAGGACGACCTTCTCCGGGCCGCCCGCGATGCCGACGGCTCGCGCGCCCTTGATCCTGGCGATCTGGCCGACGGTCGAACCGACCGGTCCGGTGGCGGCGGCGACCACCACGGTCTCGCCCGGCTTGGGCTGCCCGATGGTGAGCAGACCGGAGTACGCGGTCAGACCCGGCATGCCCAGCACGCCCAGGGCGGTGGTGAGCGGCGCGGCGCTCGGGTCCAGTTTTTGCAGAGCCCGCACACGCTCGACCGAGTGCGTCTGCCAGCCGCCCCAGCCGAGCACGATATCGCCCGGCCGCAGTGCGGGATCGGTGGATTCGAGGACGCGGGAGACGGTCGCGCCGCACATGGTCTCGTCGATCTCGACCGGCGGGGCGTAGGAGGGCGCGTCGCTCATGCGTCCGCGCATGTACGGGTCCAGCGACAGGTACAGCGTCTGCAGCAGCGCCTCGCCCGGCTGCGGCGGGTCCAGTTCGACCGTCTCGGTGCGGAAGTTCTCCGGCTGCGGCATACCGGTCGGGCGGGAGGCCAGGACTATACGGGTGGACTTCATCGTCGGAACGACCTTTCGATGGGCAACCCCTTCATTCTGGACATTGTGGACCCGCGTCAGGTCTGTTCCGCGCGCCAGGTATCGAAACTCGTCGTGATGTGGCGGCGGATTCCCGGGGGCGGCGGGAATTCTTGTTACTCGGGGGTGTGGCCTTCGGCGTGGACGGTGTTGCCGTAGCAGCCTTCGGGTTGTCCGGCCAGGAGTGACGGGAGTTGGCGGGTGATGGCGGCTACCGGTTCGGAGCGGGTGGTTGCGTCGTGGGCGGGCTTGTTGATCCAGAGTTGAGTGAGCCAGATGGTGTCGGGGTCGTCGGGGGCCGTGTTGATGGTGTAGGACAGCAGGCCGCTGGTGGGGCCGCCGGCGCGGAATCCGTTCAGGAGCAAGGTGATCAGGTCGTCGCGGCGGCCGGGGAGGGCGGTCATTCGGCCGTAGACGCTGAACATGGTGTCGTCGGACATCGGGTCACCCTTTCGGTTGGGCGGTGCGTCGTCGAGCCTACGTTGGAATCCGTTGCACAGGTTGGTGGTTGGGTGCCCGGCACCCGACGGCCGCGGCCGCGGTGAATCAGGCTGGGTGACTGGGCGATTGATTTGAATGCGGGGTTACGTTTTGCGGTGAGTCGGCGGTTTGGGGTGGCGGGGGTGGGGAGGGGGCAGGAGAATTTCGGGGTCTGGCCGGAGTGCGCGGTCGGGGAGAAAGAGGACCGCTATGGCGGGACGGCGACTGGTGGGGACGGCGCTGGTCGGGCGGATGCGCGCGAAGGTGGCCGACGATGGGCTGCTGTCGGTGTTGCGGGACATCGGGTTCGTCAGTCTCGGGAAGTACGGGCAGTTCCTGGTGACCGCGGTGACCGTGCCATTGACCGCGCGGACGCTCGGGGTGAGCGGGGTCGGGCTGCTGGCCATCGGGATGTCGGCGTACTTTCTGGGCGCGCTGCTGGTGGACCTCGGCATCAATACGTTTCTGGCCGCGCTGCTGAACGAGGAGGGGCTCGACGAGCTGCGGGGGAGTTACCTGGCGGTGCGGGGCGCGGGACTGAGCATCATCGCGGTGGCGCTCACGGCCGGGCTCGCCGTCGGCGCCGGCCCGCACCTGCGCATGATCCTGCTGGGGCTGTTCGTGGGCGGATTCCTGTCCATGTCCGAGGACTGGCTGCTGGTGGGGCAGGCCAGATTCGGGGCCTCGATGACCTATCAGATCGCCGGGCGCGTGGTGTACCTCGTGCTGCTGGTCGCGGTGCTGCCGCGACTTCCGCACGCCGAGGTGGTGCTGCTGTGCCTGCTGCTGTCGTCCGTGGTCACCGTCGCGCTGACCTGGCGGGACGCTCACACCCGGTTCGGCCGCCCGGGACGCCCCACCAAGGTCGTGATGATCCTGCGCATCGGTGCACCCGTACTCGCGTCACGGCTGCTGGTGACCAGTTACGGCCAGGGCACCGCCACCGTCTACTCCTCGGTGCTGGACGCGGCCTCGCTCGGGTTGTATTCGGCGAGTGACAAACTCGTGCGCGCGGTGCAGTCGCTGCTCGATCCGATCGGGCTGGCACTGCTGCCCCGCATGGCGCGCGAGCGTACCGATCCGGGTTTCTGGCGGCACGAGATGCGCGCCCTGGCCGCCTGCGTGATCGTGGCCGCCGTTGCCGTGGCGGGGATCTGGGTAGCCGCCCCGTTCGCCGTGCAGCTCATCTACGACGACGATTTCCGCGCCGTGGTGCCGATCCTGCGCGCGGAGGTCTGCATTCTGGTCGCCACCGCCACCACCTCGTTCGTCACCACCGCCATCCTGCCGGTGCGGCAGGACACCGTCGGCATCATGATCGGTGCGGTGGTCGGGACAGTAGTGGCGGCCACCGCGCTGCTCCTCACCCTGCGCACCCACTCGGTGTGGACGCTGGTGTGGGGCACGGTGGCCGCCGAATTCTGTGTCGCCGCCTGGTATCTCGCGCGGACCGGTCAGCTGGCCGCGCGCGAGCGGATTCAGCCGGCGCTACCGGCCACCCACTGATCCCAGCTCAGCGTCCAGTCGCCGTTCTGCCACACCTCGAGCGGCGCGCCGCCCGTGTTGTGCACCTCCACCACGTCGCCGGGCTGCGCGAAGTTGAAGAACCATTGCGCGTTCTCGGCATTGAGGTTGAGGCAGCCGTGTGAGGTGTCGGTATTGCCCTGCGCCCACACCGTGGAATCCAGCTGATGCAGATAGATGCCGTCGGTGCTGATGCGCGTGGCCCAGCCGATGGCCTCCTTGTATCCGAGCCGTGAATTGACGGGCAGACCGTAGGTCGAGGAGTCCATGATGACCGGGTTGGCCTTGTCCATGACCGTGTACGTGCCCGGCATGGTCCAGAACGTGAACGTCTTGCCGGCGATGGTCTCGCTGCCGCCGCGGCCCATGGAGGTGGGCATGGTGCGGATCAGCTGACCGTTCTCGAACACCTGCACCTGATGGGTGTTGTCGTCGGCGATCGACACGTGCGACGGGCCGATGACGAAGTTGGCCTTGGAGTCCTCCTGGCCGAACAGGCCGTTGCCGACCTCGACGCCGTAGAGGTTGGCCGCCACGTTCACCTTGGTGCCGGTCTTCCAGTACTCCTTGGGCCGCCAGTGCGCGTTGCGGTTGTCCATCCAGTACCAGGCGCCGTCGACCGGCGGATCAGTGGTGACGACCAGACGCTTCTGCGCCGCGGCCCGGTCGGTGATGTCCTCGTCGAAGTGCGCGACGATGACCATGCCCACGCCGTAGCTGTTGCCGTCGACGATCGCCTGCCCGCCCGTGGTGTTCAGATACACCTTGGTCTGGTTCTTCGGGGCGATGGTGGTGAAGCTGGAGGTGACCGGACCGGTGGGACCGGTCACGTCCATGCCCGAGGCCTTCAGCGTGTACGTGCGGCTGTAGCCCAGCTGATCGTTCGGCTTCCATGCCGTCTTGTCCGGCGTGTAGGTGCCCTCGATGACCTTGCCGTCCTCATTGGTGAGCGTGACATCGGTCAGCACTCCGCTGGAGGTGCTCACCTTCACCGGCGCCGACGGATCCACCTTGTCCGCGCCCTGCGCCGGGGTGATGGTGATGGACTGCGCGACCGGAGTGCGTGGACCCACATTCCCGCTCGGGAGATTGGACGAGCAGGCCGCCAGCACCAGCACCAATGCGATCAACACGCTCGCTGCGGCGTTCGTCCGAAAACGGCGGGGTGGCATAGCTTCCCTCCTGTAATCGCCGTGCGCCGCACTGCTGCACAGCATCTTGTTACTGCCCAGCGTAGTAGATTACCCTC
This sequence comes from Nocardia sp. NPDC004123, assembly GCF_053603795.1. Lineage (NCBI taxonomy): Bacteria > Bacillati > Actinomycetota > Actinomycetes > Mycobacteriales > Nocardiaceae > Nocardia > Nocardia sp. NPDC004123. Next base: position 132,233 of record NZ_JBSGGG010000017.1, on the reverse strand, counting down.
CGTTTCCGATCTTCCGTCGCCCGGTCATGCTGACGAAATGACAACGATGTGAGACCCGTGTGCGACACGCCGTTGGGCAGTGGTCATTTCAGCGATTGTTCTTTGATAGCGAGTTGCTGTTGACCCTTCTGATACGTGACTTCGCGGATGCCCAGGGCATCGTGCAGCTTGCCCGCGGGCAGCGTCACCGGCTTGGGTGCAGGCCCGTCACCGGGTTTCGGCAGCGGATAGGCCGTGGTGGTGCCGCTGTAGAACGTCACATTGCCCTCGGTCTTCGTGAACAGTTGGTGCACATGGCCGTTGAGGCAGGTCACCGAGGAGAACCGCTTCAGATAACTGAGCGCCTGGGTGGCATCGTCTGTGCCCCAGCCCCATTGGGGGTACATGGCGAACAGCGGAATGTGGCTGAACACGATGATCGGTGTGTCACTGGACAATCCGGCCACATCCTTCTGCACGAAGTCCAGCTGGTCCTGCCCGAGGTGTCCGAGATCCTTGAGATTGAGCGTATTCACCAACCCGATCACATGGACGCCGGCGATGTCGAAGCTGTACCAGCCGTCCCCCCGCGTGCCGTTCCCGAACGCCGACCGGTATCGGGAACCGCCGTCGTCACTCGAATCATGTTCTCCTGGAACGGTGAACACGTGCGGGGTCTTGAACCCCTGCATCATCTGATGGACCTGATCGAACTGCTCGGCCGTGGCCAGATGCGTGAGATCGCCGGTGTGGATGACGAAGTCGGGCTCGTAGCCCAGCGAATTCACCTGTGAGATGGCCTCGGTGAAGGTATCGGTCACGCTGGTGTTGGCGGTACCGGTGAAACCGATGTGACTGTCACTGACCTGAGCGAACCGCAGCGTGGGCCGGGCGGGGGCGGCCAGCGCGGTGCCGGCCACGTGCGAGACCACCTCGCCGCCCACCACCGCCAGGCCCACGGCCGCGCCGAACCAGGCGGAGTGCCGCATGAGCTGGCGGCGGGTCATCTGCTGCGGATCGCGGGCCGCGTCCTCGTCCTCGAAGTCCGCGTACCGGTCGTTCGGGTTGCGAGTGTTCATTGGGTCACCACCACGGTCGCGTGCATGAAGGGATGAATCGAGCAGACATAGGCGAAGCTGCCCGCTTTCGAGAAGGTGAAGGTGTAGGTCGCGTTGTTGCCCAGCGTCGGCGAGCGGAAGCTGCCGTCGTTGGCGACCACGGTGTGCGGTTCCTCGTCCTTGTTGGTCCAGGTCACCGTGGTGCCGACCTTGACGGTCAGGGAGCTGGGCCCGAAGGCGAAATTGTCGATGTTGACAGCATTCGGGCCGGCCGGTGCCGCCGCCGGGGCGGACGAGCTCGGCATGGACATGCCGGGCATACCGGTCGGCCCGCTGCCGTCCGGCACCATGCCGGGCGTAGCGGTGCCGGAAGCGAAGGTGAAGCCGGGGGCGGCATTGTCCGTGGCTTTGCCGCCGCCGTTCGAGCTGCACGCGCTCGCCGTCAGCAGGGCTGCCGCGGCGACGGTGACGGCGACGGCTGCGCGCCGCCGGCTGCGGGTGGGTGTCATGGGGTCCGGGCCTCCATCCGGGATGGTTCCGTTCGCTGCTGCGAACCGGTCATCCATAGATAGGGGCGGGGGTTACATGGGACGGAAACCGCTGTGCACCAACGCTATTGGAGGCTAGGCGGGTTCGGTGGGCGCGAAAACCTCGATGGTGCCGTTGTTCTCGCGGACCTGGACGGTGGGCAACGGCGCGGGCGCCACCGGCAGTTGATGGGTGACCACCTCGCCCTGGATGGAGAAGGAGGTGGAGTGGCACGGGCAGCGCAGGCGCTCGGCCGGGGCGTCGAGCCACAGCTTGCAGCCCTGATGGGTGCACACGCCGGAAACCGCGACCGGATTCCCCTTGTCGCGGCGCACGAATCCATTGACGGTGCCGACATCGAACGCGATCGTCGCGCCCTCCGGCAGATCCGTGGAGCGGGCGATCGGCAGCCACGCGCCCGTATTGGGGGACAGCGGGGCCTGCTTGGCGGCGGGCGGGGAGCTCGGCTGCCCGTGCCCGATCAGGGTCCGATCCACCACCGCGCCGACCGTGGCGGCGGCCGCGGCCGCGGAGGTGCCGATCAGCAGGTTCCGGCGGCGGTAGCCGTTCGCCGGGTGCAAGGGGGTCGGCTCCTCGTCCATCTCGGCCGCGAGCCGGCGCTGCAGACTGCTCAGGAACTCCTCGCTGGGCGCGTCGCTGCCCAGGCGCGCGGCCCGCAGTTCGATGGCCATGCGCATCTCCTCGGCCTCGGCCTCATCGGGCCGGAAGCCCGTGGACTTCTTTCCGGCCAGTAGTTCGTCGACGAACCGCCGCACTTCCCGCCCGCTCACCGCACACCTCGCTCATTCAGCTGGGACGCCATCTGCAACGCCCGATGCTGCAACACCTTCGCATTCGCCACCGTGACACCGAGGCTCTGCGCCGACTCCCGGACCGAAAGCCCCTGGAGAAAGCGCAGTTCCAGAATGCGGCGGTAGCGGTCCGGGAGTTCGGCCAGCACCGCCTTGGCGCGGGCCTCCGCCCCGGAGTCGTGGAACTCCTCGGGCGGTTCATCGGGGATATCGCCCTCGATGGTGGTGATCTCCCGGCCCATTCGCGCCTTCCAGTGCGCGGCCAGCACCGTGCGCGCGGTGGCGCGCAGGTAGGCCCGCACCTCCGGGGCGCTCGCCGTGATGCGCAGCGGTTTGAGCGCTGCGGTGAACACCTCGGCGGTCAGATCCTCGGCGTCGGCCCGGTTGCCGACCTTGCCGAACATCAACGCGTACACCCAGGTGACATTGTCCCGGTACACCGCTTCCCAGCTGGCGTAGCTGTCACCGGACACCAGCCGCAACTCCCGACCCGAGCTCGAGCTCGAGACAGGCTGCGTCCGGTGCTCGGATTCGACCCGTCGCACCATGAACCGCCGCTTCCCGCATCCAACGAATACATAGACGCGTGTTCACGTCTGTCAGTAGATAGCGCCCGGGGTTACAGCGAGCACGTTTCGGCGGTATCGCAACGAATTCGTCCCGGGCGGATCCGGCCGGATCCACCCGGGACGTACGCAGATCGCGCTGTCAGCGCGCGGGTCGCAGCAGATCGCCCCGCAGCACGCCGTGCAGGGTCCTGGCGGCGACCACGGCCCAGGCGGCGACCAGCAGGGCGTACAGGCCCACGGCGGTGACGGCGAACAGGTCGGCGCCGGTGTGCTGGTAGAGCGCGGTGCTGCCGGTGACGCAGCAGCCGAGCGGGAAGGTGAAGCCCCACCAGGTCAGGTTGAACGGCATGGAGGTGCGGGCGTGCCGGGTGACGGCAATGGCCAGCGCCAGCCACAGCATGGCGAATCCCCAGGTGGGAACGCCGTAGAGGACGGCGAAGACATCGAGCCCGGCGGCAGTGCGGTCGTCCACGACGCCGGGGGCGACATTGGCCAGGCTGCCCGCGGCGGTCACGGACTGGCCCAGGGGACCGAGCACCAGCCAGACGGTGGCGACCATCCCGGCCGGCAGCAGGCCGTGATGCAGCAGCCGCGACCAGATCAAAGTGATGGTGACCAGCGAGGCGATCAGGCTCAGTCCGAACATGGCCAGACAGGCCACGAACATGGTCAGCCGCAGCTGCCCGGCCGGAGTGTGCGGCACCAGCAGTGCGCCCAGCGCGGCGGACACCATCGGCGGCACCACGGGCATCAGCCAGCCGCCGAAGGCCGAGTCGGGATCGAAAGTGTGGCGGGTGATCATCCGGTAGGGAATGGCGGCGGCGGTCATCAGCCCGAAAACCGTTCCGGCCGACCACAACACCCAGTCGACGGTCACCGCGGCGGTCGAGCCGATGATGTCCTTGCCGAGCAGCAGGGTGCCCGCGCCCACGGTCAGCAGGGCCATCGGCGGCGCGCCGTAGAACTGCATCATGATCGGGTGCAGCCCGTGTCCGCGGGCCTCCTGCGGATACCGCCGCCAGTGCAGGACCCAGGCCCCGGCCAGCACGGTCAGCAGCAGCGCGGCCAGCGCCCACACCAGGGTGGCGACGCCCTTCAATCCGGGGAACTGCATCGGCAGGGTGGCGGCGGCATTGGCGATGATGCCGGTGCCCATCACCGCGGCGAACCAGTTCGGCGCCAGGTGCCGCAGCGGCTGCCGCCCGTCGCCCTCGCCCGCCGCCGTCGGGGTGCTCACCTGTGCGGCGGGAGCTGCGGCAGCGGTTCGGCGGAAGGTCACGGTGGTCATGCCTCAACCCTCGCCGACCGGCACTTCCCCCGGTAGCGCTCACAATTCGATGGATGCATAGATCGGTTCTATGTCCGACCCCGGTCCTGTTCTATGCCGCCACGATGTACCGGATCGTCAGGCGGTGGGCGGAGCGGATTTGCGCAGCACGTCGAGGAAGGCGCGCATCCATTGCGGATGGTCGGGCCAGGCGCGCCCGGTGATCAGATTGCCGTCGACGTGGTCCGGGCTGTCGACCCATTGCCCTCCGGCCGCCACCACATCGGGTTCGAGCGCCGGGTAACTGCTCGCGGACCGGTCCCGCAGCACGCCCGCGGCCGCCAGGATCAGCGGTCCGTGGCACAGCGCCGCGATGGGCTTGTCCGTTTCCGTGAAGTGCTGGACGATGCGCCGGCAATCCTGGTCCCCGCGCAGATACTCCGGCGCCCGCCCGCCCGGAATCACCAGCGCCGCATACCGGCTCGGGTCAACCTCCGCGAACGCCAGATCAGCGGGCCAGGTCCGCCCCAGCTTCTCGGTGTAGGTGTCGAACCCCTCGGTGAAGTCGTGGACCACGAACTGCAACCGTTTCCGAGCCGGAGCCGCGATGTCGACCTCGTACCCCTCTTCCAGCAATCGCTGATAGGGATACATCACCTCGAGGTCCTCGGCGGCATCTCCGGTGATCAAGAGCACCTTCGTCATGGCGCACCTCCCAGAGAATGGTATCGAGACCGCTCATCACCCCACCGCTTTTCGGAACACCTGGTCGCATGATCCGGTGCCGTATCGCGATCCGGACGCGGCGGTCACGCGGGCTGGATGTCGGGGAGTTTGTCGGGTCGCCAACAGTTCGCTATTGATCTCATGCCTGGTCGATGGGAAACCATAATGCGGCGATTGCGGGCATTGAATCCGAGGTGGTGCAAAGGATCTGAACGGTCGGTGTCGACATGAACCGGAGAAGCCCGGGAAATTCGCTAATGAATAGCTACTGTGTGGGAACGGCCTTTTCAGGTTCCCATACCGACAGGAGCGGCAGCCATGCCCGACGGTGTTCCCGGATTCCCGATGTCACGACGCGGATTGTTCGGTGCCGCGGCCGGATTGGCGGCCACGGCCGACAGCCTTTTTCGCCAAGCTCAATGAACTGATGGCGGCCGACGCTCCCGCACCCGCCGACGCCGACGCGCTCGCCCGATTCGCCGGCCTGGGCATCAAGCCCGGTGGCTCGGTCACCGGCATCGACGCCGACACCCTGAACGCCGCGGTCCGCGACGCACAGCAGCGGATCCACGACTACAAGAACCCGAGCGCCAAGGAGGTCAACGGCTGGAGCTATGCCACCGACCTCGGCGCCTACGGCACCGATTACCCATTGCGCGCCAACACGGCATCGACCGCCCTCGGCGCGAATCTGCCCGCTGACGCGATCTATCCGATGATGGGCAATGTTCCCGCCGATTCCGGCGGTACCCCGCACACCTACCGATGCCACTTTCCGGCAGGCCAGCTGCCGCCCGCGGACGCCTTCTGGTCGCTGACCGCCTACACCGCCGACCACTTCCTGGTCCCCAACCCGGACAATATCTACTCCGTCGGCCACCAGCCCGCCGTCACCCCCAACCCCGATGGTTCGGTGGATCTCGTCCTGCAGGCCGCCAAGCCCGGACCCGAAGTCCCCCAGGGCAACTGGCTGCCGATCCCATCCTCCGGGACGTTCGATCTCGCCATGCGCCTCTACGCGCCGCGCGACGACGCCGCCAATGGAAGCTGGCAGCCGCCCGCGCTCACCCCGACCAGCTGAACCGCGGCCAGGCCGGCATGAGCGCAGATCGGGAGTCGCGTTCATGCCGGCCGATGCGCGAGACTCGTTGCGATGGTGGGGAGTTCAGCCGACTATGGAGGCACGGCGGTCCGGCGGGACCGGGCGCAGGTGCCGGACGACGGCCAGGTCGGTGGGCTGGGCGTGGCGGGTGTCGTAGCGGTCGAAGACCGCGGCCAATTCCGGTGACCAGCGCGCGAATTCGGCTCGGATGGGCCCCTCGGTCTCCAATTGGCACACCACGCCCAGCGCGGTCAGGAAGGAGCGCGCGAAGGGGGTGAAGTAGGCGGGCATGTCCAGTTGCCGGTGGACATTCGACAACCGCGGGGCCAGCACCGAGCGGACGTGCCCGCGCAGCCAGGCGGTGGTGAGCCGGAAGGTGGGCACGGTGAGCGGTTCGCCGACCGCGTCGAGCCCCTCGGCCAAGGCGGCCACGTCGTAGTTGCGTCCGGGCCGCACGAAGCCGTGCCGCCGCACCGCCGCGTCCAATTCCGGTATACCGCCGTTGAACGCGGCCTCCATCACCTCGCCCACCAGTGCCTCGAAGCCCGGGGGCGGCCAGGGCGTGCAGGCCCCGAAATCCACCACGCCCAGCCGCCCGTCGGGCAGCACCCGGAAATTGCCCGGGTGCGGGTCGCAGTACAGCAGGCCGGTGCGCGACCAGGTCGACAGCAGGAATCGGATGATGAGCATCCCGACCCGGCTGCGCTCCTCGGGCGCACCGGATTCGATGATCCGCGAAACCGGTGTGCCGGTGAGCCATTCCGTCACGATCACATCGCCGCGCTGTGTGATCACGCCGGGCACCACGAAATCCGGATCGTCGGCGTACGCCTCGGCGAAGCGCCGCTGATGGTCGGCCTCGGCCGCGTAGTCGAGTTCGTCGGCCACACAGGTGCAGATGGCCTCGGTCACCGCGGGGACGTCCGCGCCGGGCGCGAACACCGTGGCCAGCACCGAGAGTCGGCGCAGCTGTTCCAGATCGGCGAGCACCGCCTGGTGCGCGCCCGGATACATGACCTTGACCGCCACCGGCCGCCCGTCGTGCCACACCGCGCGATGCACCTGTCCGATGGAGGCCGCCGCGGCCCGCCGATCGTCGAATTCGGTGAAGTGCCAGCGCCAGTTCTCGCCCATGCCCGCGGCCATGGCCTCGTGCACGGTCCCGGGCAGCATGGTGGGCACCGCATCCTGCAGCTGGGTGAGCGCGGTGCGGTACGGCGACGCGATCTCCGAGGGCAGCGCGAGTTCGTAGAGCGAGAGCAACTGCCCGAGTTTGGTGGCGCAGCCCCGCAATTCGCCGAGTACCTCGAAAATGTGCTGGGCGGTGCGCATCCGGATCTCGAAGTCCACCTCGGCGGCGGATCGGCCGAGGGCCCGCTTGCCGACCCCGGCGGCCTGCCGGCCCGCGAATGCGACCGGAAGACTGGCGATTCGCGCATTGCGGACCGCGCCGCGGACGGGCGGCCTGCCCCCGTCGTCCCCCGACCGTTCCCCGATACGCCGAATCGACATTGCTCACCTCGTCGTGTGCGCGGCACCGCGCCGGCGTCCGGTGTGGCTCTCACCAGGTCCGATGAGTAGCCCGCCCCGGCGCATGCACGTGCAGTTTGGCACACGAAAGTCTAAACTGTCTGGGACGTATCCGAAAGTTGTCGAAAGGTGACAGGATGGGTGCCCAGACGGTCGTGTCCGATGTCGCGGACGAGCTCGCTCGCCGCGTCGCGACCGGTGAGTACGCGCCCGGTGATCTGATGCCATCGGTCCGTCAGGTTGCCGAGGAATTCGATATGAACCGGGCCACAGCGCAATTGGTGCTGGGCCGGCTGGAGTCCTACGGCTTCGTGGACGCGCATCGCGGCCGCGGTTTCACCGTCCGGGATGTGCGCCGCGCGGGCGGGGTGGATGTGTACCGGCGGCTGTTCCGGCTGTCCATGCACGCGCCCGAGGTGGCCGCGGAGATGTTCGGCAATATCGTGGCCGCCGAGCGCGCCATCGTGCTGGAGGCACTGCTCGACTACACCGCCGCCGAGCGCGGCATCGAGCCCGCGGTGCTGACCGCCGCGGTCGACCAACTCGAAACCCGGGCGCGCAGCGCCGAACCCGATCACACCCGGATGCTCGAGCTCGAGGTCGGCCTGGTGCGCCTGGTGCTGACCGACCTGGGCCACACCATGCAGCGCGCGGTGCTCAATTCGGTGGGGGAGATGCTGTTCGAGGTGCCGGAGGCGGTGGAGGCGTACTTCGCGGCCTCGGCCGATCTGCACGTACTGGTGTGGCGGGCGCTGCTGGCGGTGTGGGAATCCACGGCCGGTCCGTCCCAGGCACAGCTGGCGCTGTTCGAGGATCTGTTCGCCATGTACCACGAGAAGGTGCTGGCCAAATTCGACGAACTGCTGGGTATGGGCCGGGATTCCGCGGTGCACCGGCAGAGCGCGTCCGCCTGATCAGACGGCGGTCGCCATGGCCGCCGCCACGAGCGCGCCGATGATGGCCAGCGCTAGCACCGCCAGGATCACCCGGTTGCCTTTGGTGGGTGGCTCGGCGGGTGGATGGACGGTCATGGATCTGTCTCCTCATCGATATGGGTGGTCGAGGCCATCGTATTCCGGGGGCTCCCAATATATTTGGAGTCCTCCACGTTGGGGCAATATCTCGGCCGCTTCCCTGGCCGCGCCGATGAAACCGGGGTGGTCGATGAGAAAACGCGCCACCCGCTCGACCTCGGGTCCGCCCGTCACCCCCATGAGGGTCCGGCAGATGCAGGGAAGGCGCGGGTGACCAGGTAGACCAGCCAGGATTCGGCGCGCAGTGGCAGCAGGCCGCGATTGCCCTCGACCGCGGCGACGATCCCGCGTCCGGCCCGGGGTTTTTCCCGCGCCTGACCCGCTGTGGCGCGCTGACCCGTCTCGGCGACCAGCCGGCCCGCAGAATCGAGCGCAGTCGGTAGGTTTCGTGCTCAGTAGCGGCTGAACGGCACCGCGGCATCGTGGCCGCCGAAGCCGAACGATGTCGGCGCTCGACACTGGCCGCACGGCGACACTGCCGGCCGGCGAGAACCGTGGTGGCCCAGGCGCGCAGCACCAGTGCGGCAAGACCCGCGGCGATCGCTCCCACTGCGACGACGACGATAACGATGATGGTGGCGAGCATGATGGGCCGTCTCCCCCGGATTGTCCCAGACAGAATGGATCGGGATCTGGTCCCGGCTGGTCGACTCCGCTCGCGGAACTGCGCGGTCCCGCATCACCAGGTACATTGTCTCAGACGGAAATTCGAGGAGGAGAACGACCGTATGACCGAGGCGCTGCCCGACCGGCCGACCGTGACCAGCCCGCCCCTGCTCGCCCGCCGCTGGACCATCGACGACATCCCCGACCAGACCGGCCGGACCGCCGTGGTCACCGGCGCCAACAGCGGACTCGGTTTGCGCACCGCGGAAGCCCTGGCCGCCAAGGGCGCGCACGTCCTGCTCGCCTGCCGTAACGAGCTCAAGGCCGCGGCCGCGCTGGAGCGGGTGGGTGCCGCGGCCACGGGCCCCAAACCCGAAGTGCTGCCGCTGGATCTGGCCGATCTGACCTCCATCCGCCGCGCCGCCGATCACCTCGACGTGCGCGGCACGCCGATCGACATCCTGGTCAACAATGCGGGCGTGATGGCACTGCCGCGGCATCAGCGCACCGCCGACGGCTTCGACGCGCAGTTCGGCACCAACCACCTGGGCCACTACGCATTGACCGGACTACTGCTGCCCCAGTTGCTGCGCGCACCCGAAGCACGCGTGGTGACCGTGTCGTCCATCGCCGCCTGGGGTGGCCTGATCAACTGGCTGGATCCGAATTGGCGTGTGGTGTACAGCCGTTGGCTGGCCTACAGCCAATCCAAACTCGCCAATCTGCTGTTCACCGCCGAGCTGCAGCGCAGGGCCCGCGCCGCCGGGTCGGCGCTGACCGCCGTGGCCGCGCACCCGGGCCTGTCGGCGACCAATCTCTACGATTCCGGCCCGGAGAAAGGTGTGGGGGCGGCCTTCGCTGCCGTCCAGCAGCGGATGCTGTTCTCGCTGGCGCAATCCGACGCCAAGGGGGCGCTGCCGCAACTGTATGCGGCGACCATGCCCGGCCTGGCGGGCAACTCCTACTGCGGCCCGGCCTTCGAGGCCTTCGGATATCCGCGCCGCACCCTGCGAAATCCCCTCGCCTACAGCCGATTCCAGGCCCGTAAGCTCTGGGAGCTCAGTGCGGAGCTGACCGGCGTCGACTACCGGTGGACCTGACCGGCGGCCCGAGCTAGGACGGGTAGACCGCGATCTCGATGAGATTCCCGTCGAGATCGCGGCAGTAGTGCGAGACCATCTCGCCCAGCGCGCCGATCTTGACCACCGGGCCGTTGACGATCTCGACCCCGCACGCGGTCAGGTGCTCCGCGACCGCCTCGGGCGCGGCCGTGGTCACGAAGCAGAGGTCCTGTGCCCCAGCGGCTTCGGTGGCCCCGGTGGTCCAGTTCGGGTCGGTGTCCAGCGCGCCGACCGGCCGCAGATTGATCTTCTGATTCCCGAAGGTGAGCGCGAGCCGCCCGGCGGGGCCGAACCGCTCCACGCTCATGCCCAGCACGCGGGCGTACCAGTCGGCTGTCGCCACCGGGTCGAGACAGTTGATGACCACATGATCGAAACGGTCCACGGTGAATGCCATGTCCGCATTCTCCGTGCGTCCCGTAGCAAGATCAACGGCGGCGCAACAGCATTCCGCGAAGGTAGGCCGCCTGGCCGGAATGCTGGATATCGTCGTCGACCACGCTGATCAGGCGGACTCCCAGGGTGACCGGCGGATCCCAGCGGGTGTCGACGATGCGGGGCAGATCGGCGTCGGTGAGCGCGGACACGTACCCGATGGTCTGATCGTGCACCGCGTCGAAGTAGCCGAGTAGCAGGTCGGCGGAAACGCCGTCCAGCCGCGCCACTTCGGCGGAACTGTGCGCGTATCCGGTGGCGGAATCGTCGAACGGCAGGTCGAATCGCTTTGCCCAGCCCTGCGCCGTCCACACCTGTTCGAGGCCCGCGACATCCGCGATGTGATCGTCCTGCACGCGGGTCAGATGCCAGATCAGCCAGGCGATGGAATTGGCATCCCCGTCCGGCCGCGTGGCCAGTTCCGCCGGGGTGAGCCCCTCCACCGCGCCGTGCACGTTCTCCTTGATCCGCCCGAATGCGTCCACCAGCAAGTCAGCGCTCGTCATGCCCTCATCCAATCACCACGGGCCGGAGGTTATTCCGAGGCGCGCGCCCAATCCGGAACCCAGGTGCCGGGACGGTCCACATCCGCGCCGGCCAGATGGCCGTGCAGCGCGGCCAGCGTGGGATGGGGGTCCGCGGCGCGCTGGAGCAGGGAGTGCGGGTAGACGGGCGTGGGATCACGCAAGGGCACCCGCCGCAGACCGTGGGTGTCGGGCCAGAGGAAGCGGGTGTCCTCGCCGACCAGCGTCGCGACCTCCGGGGAATCGGCCACCGCGTCCAGGAGCGGCTCCAGGCCGAAATTCGGGCCGACCGAATCGATGGTGAGATCGAAGGCCGCGGCGAGTGACGCGTAATAGGCGGACCATTCGGTACCGCTCACCAGGCTCGGCATCCAGATGCGATGGCCGGCCAGATCTTCCGGCGACACTGTCCGCGCCTTGGCCAGCCGGTGGGCCGGGCCGACGAGCAGCTCCAGTGGCTCGTCGAAGATCGGCGTGGCCTGCAGGCCCTCGGGCAGCGCGTGCCCCGGCGCGGGCACACAGCGGAAGGCGGCATCGACCGAGCCCTCCAGCAGCGCCTCCATGGCCGCGCCCGCGTGCGGGAGCCGCACCACGTCCAGTTCGAAATCGGGATGGGCGCGGTGGAAGTCGCGCAGCAGCCCGGCCGGGGCGAGCTGGCGACCCACCACATCCACGCGCAACGCCCGCCGGCCCGGGCTCACCGAGGCCAGGGCGCGTTCGGCGGTGTGGAGCAGGGTGCGGGCATGGGGGAGGAAGGCCTGCCCGTCGAGGGTCAGGCGGGCGCCGCGCGCGGTGCGGGTGAACAACCGGGCGCCCAACGTCTTCTCCAGGGCCGCAATGCGTTTCGAGACCGCCTGCTGGCTGATCGACAGATCCGTGGCGGCGTCCTGGAAACGTTCCGCGTCCGCCACCGCGACGAAGGTGCGCACGGCCTCGAGATCCATGCGACGAGAGTATGCGCACAACGTCCGGTTGTGGCTCGCGGGCGGTTCGGTTGTTTGATCCCGAGGTCGCGGGTCTGCTTCGATCTTGCCGGACAACGACGGCGGGACAGCACGAGGCGGGCGGCATGACGGGCAGGCGGTCACTGGGACGCGGATTCGGCTGGTTGTGGACGGCTTTCGCGGTGAGCACGGCGGGATCGTGGCTGGCCTTCGACGCCTTCCCCTTGATCGCGGTGCTGGTCCTGCACGCCGGGCCCGGGCAGGTGTCGCTGCTGGCGGCCGCCGGACTGGCGGTGGGCGCGGTGGTGGCGATACCGCTGGGACCGTGGATGGAATTCCGGCGCAAGCGGCCGGTCATGATCGCCACCGATCTGGCGCGCTTCGCGGTGGTGCTGAGCGTGCCGCTGGCTTTCGCGGCGGGCGTGCTGAGTTTCGCGCAGCTGGTGGTGGTTTCGGTGATCGTCGCGGCCTCGGACATCGCATTCCGGGCGGCGTCGGGGGCATACCTGAAATCCCTGCTGCCCAAGGAGGACCTGCTCCTGGCGAACGGGCGATTCGAATCGACCATGTGGACGGCGTCCGTGCTGGGCCCGCCGCTCGGGGGCGCGGCGATCGGGATCTTCGGACCGGTGGTCACCGTGGCGGCCAATGCCGTCAGCTTCCTGTTGTCCGCCTTGGGAATTCGGGCCATCGGCGGCGGTGAGCCGCAGCCCGCGCCGCGTGGGAGCGGGGGCTTCCGGATGGGCGACCTGGTCGAGGGCTGGCGCTACATCCTGACCCACCGCGCGCTGCGGCCGCTGTTCGTCAACACGATCCTGGTCAACGGCCTGATCCTGGCGACCCAACCGCTGCTGGCCGTCATCATGCTGCGCGATCTCGGCTTCGCGCCTTGGCAGTACGGGCTCGCGTTCGGCATTCCCTGCCTCGGCGGCCTGATCGGCTCGCGGCTGGCGACACCGCTGGTCGGCCGGTTCGGTCAGCGCCGGGTGCTCGTCGCCGCCGGGATGCTGCGCGCCTGCTGGGTGCCCGCCCTCGCCTGCATCGGCCCCGGCCTCACCGGCCTGCTGGTGGTGATCGTGGTGGAATTCGGCCTCATCATCTGCTGCGGAGTCTTCAACCCGGTCTACGCGACCTTCCGCCTCGAACGCGCCGCACCCGACCGCACCACCCGCATGCTCTCCGCCTGGTCCATCACCAGCAACATGAATACCGCAGCCCTGACGGCCCTCTGGGGCCTCCTCGCCGCCGTCACCGGCCCCCGCACCGCCATCGCGCTCGCCGGACTACTCATGCTCGCCACGATTCTGCTGTTGCGCCCCAACAGTTTTCCCGACCTCCCCGCCGCGGAACCGGTAGCCGCCGCTACAAGCTGAAGGCGATCGCGCGCAGCACGAGCACCGCGATGAACACCACGGTGAAGGCGAGGTCGATCGAGACGCCGCCGAGCCGGACCGGCTTCAGGACCCGGCGCACCGGCGCGATCACCGGCTCGGTGAGGCGATGAACGACATCGCGAGCCTTCCGCAGCGCCGGCGGGGTGTCGCCGAGCACGCCGATCCAGTCGATGATGAGGCGGGCCAGCAACAGCAGCATGAACAGCGTCAGGGCGAGCCCGAGCAGGGAACCGAGGAATGACATGGCGAACTCCTTCGTAGTGGCCGCCCTCAGGGTGATCAACGCCGCAACGCCGTCGAAAGTGCCCTGATCGTCGACCCTGCTCGGCAGGTTCGGCGGCGGGCTCGCCGCAGCCGTGCGAGAATCTGGGCTGCTGTTCGCCCCGCTCACCCGAGATCGCACAAGGAGTCGCCGTGAGCAAGAAGTATCTGGTCGGCCTGCCCCTGGCCGTCGCCGCCATGTCACCGGCCCTGGCGGCTGTCGATGCCGCGACCGCCCAGGCCGCCGTTCCGACCTACACCTGTACCGCGCAGACGTGGGCGGGGGACCAGTTGCCCGCCGTGACGGTGGAGGCCAAACACGGGAAGTATCAGGCGCAGGGCGTCGCACAGACCATGTGGGGCGGGGTCGCCAAGTTCGCGACCATCGACTGCAAGATCGGCAACTGATCCCGCGAGATCGGTAACCGAATCCGGGCCGCGCTCAGATGGCGCGGCGATGGTTCAGATAGGCGAAGGAGGCGAGGCCCAGCGGGATCTGGCACCAGAAGGTGAGGAGCCGGAAGCCCAGGGCCGCGCCGACCGCCACCCCGCCGGTCAGGCCCGCGACGGCGGTGAGGCCGGCCGCGATGGTGATCTCCTTGGTGGCCACCCCGTTCGGGGAGGGCAGCAGCGGGGCCAGGGCCACGGTCACCAGTTCCACCACGAACGTGTCGGGCAGGCTGAGGTTCGCGCCGACCGCGTGCAGCACCGCCCACAGCGCCACCACCATGAGCAGCGGCTGGATCAGCGCACAGATCCAGAGGGCCGCCGCGCGGCGCGGACGGACCGCGGTGGCAGCCACCGATTTCCAGGCCAGTTCGGCCTCCGAGCGCGCGTGCCACATGCGGGCGGGCAGCTGCCGCCAGCCGCCGTGCGCCTGTACCCGGCGGTTCATCGCCCGGGCGGCCACCGCCAGGACGATGCTTCCCGCGAGCACGGCGATGATCATGATCGCGGCTGTGTGCCAGAGATTTCCGCCGATCAGGTGGTGCCACCACGCCGAAGCACGGGTACCCAGGTCGTGCCACGGGGGTTGCGCGCCATTGCGGCTCATCAGGCCCGGCGCGGCCAGCGCCGCGATCACCACCAGCGGAACCCGCACCACCAGCGCGGCGAATCCCATCAGCGCGATGGACGCCACCGCGCCGGTATGACTCAGTCCGGTGCGGCGCAGAAACCGCATTCGCAGCAGCAGTGAGGCCGCGGGCACCAGGCCGATGGCGGGTACCGCGAGCTGGAGGGCGAACAGCTGCCGGGCGGAGGTGTCGGCGGGTATCGAACCACGCAGCATGAAAACCGAGGTGGGCCAGAGGGCGAGGGTGGCGAGCGCGGCCAGCAGCAGCCAGCGCGGGTCGGCTGCGGCGAGGGCGTGGACTCCGGTCAGGACCGCGTCCCGCTGCCAGAACGCCGCGGCCATCACCAGCACGGTGAAGACGATGGTGGGTAGTGCCTTTCTCGCAGATGCGGGAACGGCCGCCATCTGCCCTCCTAGGTATCGCAGATATCTTTTTTCGCCGGTGAATCGCATTTGCGCAGATCAACATCAACGCGGTCGGTGGCGCGTGGACTCGCGTCGCCCGATTGGTCCGTGGCGGGTTGCCGGGGACCCGCCTGCTGGTCACGGCGCTGCCGGACCGGCGCTTCCTATCGGGCTGGTCGTTCTGCTGGCGTGGGGTGTAGCCGGCACCTGGCGGGCGAGGACTACCTGGTCCGGACCGCAGTCACGGACCCATCGGTGATTCGAACCGAAGGCAATGGATTGCCGGGTTCATTGAACACGATTTGAAGATCGAAAACGAGTGCGGTGCCGCAGACGGAGAAAATCTTTACAGCCCATCGGTATCGATCACCCGGATTCCGCCAATCGACAGAACGGTCGTCTTCCAAGAGCGCCAGGGCGATTCACCGCAGATCCGGGTAGGCTCGCTGGCAATGGGGAGTGCCGAGATCAAGTCGTAGGGCAGGGTCACGACGTGGCGAATTCCATGACCGCGAGCGCAGTGCTTGCCGAACTCGAACCGGTGGCGGAAGCGAATCTGAACCGGCACCTCTCGGTGGCCAAGGAGTGGCATCCACACGACTACGTGCCCTGGAACGAGGGGCGCAACTTCGCCGCCCTGGGCGGAATCGACTGGGAGCCCGGGCAGTCCCGGCTCAGCCCGGCGGCGCGGGCCGCCATGATCACCAATCTGCTCACCGAGGACAATCTGCCCTCCTACCACCGGCTCATCTCCGAATCGTTCACCCGCGAGCGGGCCTGGGGCACCTGGGTGGACCGCTGGACCGCCGAGGAGAACCGGCACGGGATCGCCATGCGCGACTACCTGGTGGTCACCCGCGGCGTCGATCCGGTGGCGCTCGAGCACGCCCGCATGATCTGTGTCGGGACCGGCGTCGACGACCCCACCGGAACCGGTGACCACGCCGTTCTGCACGGGGTCGCCTATGTGACGTTCCAGGAGCTGGCCACCCGTGTCTCGCACCGCAATACGGGCAAGGCCTGCCACGATCCGGTCGCCGACCGCCTGCTCGCCCGTATCGCCACCGACGAGAACCTGCACATGGTCTTCTACCGCAATATCTGCGGCGCGGCCCTGGACCTGGTCCCCGACGACGCCCTCGCGGCGATCAGCGCGGTCATCGAGAACTTCCGCATGCCCGGTGCCGGCATGCCCGACTTCCGCCGCAACAGCGTCCTCATCGCCAAGCACGGCATCTACGATCTGCGCCAGCATCTCGACGAGGTGATCCTCCCGGTGCTGCGCAAATGGAACATCTTCGAGCGCACCGACTTCTCCGGCCGCGGCGAGCGGATCCGGGACAGTCTGGCCACGTACCTGGACAAACTCGGCAAGGACGTGGTCCGGTTCGAAGAGCAGCGCGACCGTGCGCTCGCCCGCGATGCCGCCCGCCGGGCCGCCGCGACCACCTGAACCCGCCCATGTGAACAGCCACCGCGCTGTCCACAGCCCCCGCCTTTTCGCCGAGACCTCCCGTCCCGCCGCCGCTAGGGTGTGTCCACACGAAGGGGGAGGCATGACAGACATGCTGCGCGCCGACATCACGGCGCTTCGAATCATGGCGGCGGGCATCCACTCCGAAGCCGCAGCCATCTCGGCCGTCGACCCGGTCGACCTGATCGCGAAAGTCGGTCGGGCCATGCCGAATTCCGCGATCGGCGCCGCCGCCGTCACCGTCGGCGACCCACTCCTCGCCGCCCTCCGCAGGCTGGCCGCCCACCTCCACACCTTCGCCGACACCACCGTCCACACCGCAACCACCTATGAGGCCACCGAGCTAGCTCTCGAAACCCAGCTGGACGGCTATCTGCACGGCGCTTCCTGACCGGCCTCGCCGGTCCGGCGGCCGCACGAACAACGAACTCGCCTCCTGCTGAACGGTATTCGCCGTTGGCACCTGTGGCGTTCCGCGCCGAGGGTGACCGGTGGCGCGTTGGACGGAGTCGGGCGCCCAGCGCGGGAGGCTTGCGCCCCGGCGGCAGTGCAGATTTCGCGAATCGGAAGGGATTGCGTGGGGAGGCGCGATGGTGCGAGCGGGGTTTTCGCAAGTGCGGGGATGGGAGCCGGGAGCTGCGATCCGCGCCAGTTCGGGTGTGGCGGTGGCTGATTCGGCGTTCTCCGGGGCCATGACACGGGTGGGGCGCCTGGCCGATGTCACGGTCGCCGGGTGGCAGGGGGCGGCGGGGACGGCGGCCGCGCTGCGGGCATGGGAGTCGCAGCTGGCGGCGAACCATATCGGTGCGGCACTGCTCGACATCGCCGACGCGTTCGCCGAGGCGGGCGCGCTCGAGCGGGTGTGCGCGCTGGTCGGGCAGCTCGCCGACGAGGCCCGGGCCACCGGCTGCCGGATCGCGGAGGACGGCACGGTCCGCGGGCCGCGCTCCGATACCGGGAACTCGGCGCTGGACTTGATCTTCCAGGCGGGCTTCGACGCGAAGGCGAAGCAGGTGCAGGCCCGGCTGGTGCCCCTGCTGGATCTCGCGGGGGAGATCGACGAGCGGGTCGGGGCCCGCCTCGGCGCGGTGGCGGAGGCGCTGGCGGGGTTGGCCGTGGATCCGACGGGTGGCGGGCCGAGCACTCGGGTCGCCGGGATTCTCGACGGGACCGCGAGTCTTCCGGAAGATCCCACAGTGCTCTGCGCGCTGTGGAAGTCGCTCACACCCGCGGATCAGGACGCGCTGTTCGCGGCCGATCCGCTGCTCGGCGACCGCGATGGGATGCCGGCCTTGGCCCGCGACCACTACAACCGGATCGCCTTACAACGGTTGCGGGCCGAGGCCGCGGTGGAGGATCGGCGGCTGGCCGACCGGCACCGGGACTGGACGCGGCACGAGAACCTGCCGACCACCAGCGCGGGCTGGATTCGGTTGCGGGAGTGGGAAGCCGCGCGGAAGGAGACGCAAACGCGCGATGCCGGGTACGCGGCGCTCGCGAATCAGGCCGGAGATCCGGGCTCGGGCCGATTGGTGCTGGCGGTGGACCGGAACGGGCACGGCGCGATCGCACTGAACAATCCGGATCTCACGGTCAATGTCGCGACCTTCGTTCCCGGTACCGGATCGTCGCTGACCGGTATCGGTGTCGGGGTCGGCCGCGCGCTGGCGCTGCTCGAAGCGGCCGAGCGAGCCGATCCGGCCGCGCGGACATCGGTCATCGCGTGGTACGGGTACGACGCACCGCCGGATCTGGCCGAGGCGGCGCGTGATCGCCGGGCTCGGGCGGGCGCGCCCGCGCTGGATCGGTTCGAGAGTGGCCTGCGGGCCGGCCACCTAGGGCTCGCGGCCCATCAGACGGTCGTCGGGCACAGCTACGGGAGCGCCGTGATCGGAGCGGCGGCCAGCGGAGCGAACTCTCTGGCGGCCGACGATCTGGTGTTCGTGGGAAGTCCTGGGGTAGGTGTTGGTGATGTTTCGAAATTGCGTTTGACGGGTATACCTGCGGGCCACAACGGTGCGCATGTCTATGCCACGGCCGACCCCGCTGATCCGGTGCCCAAGTTCGGACAGTTTCTCCATGGGGTCGATCCGGTCGATCGCGAATTTCGCGCAACGGCTTTCACTTCTTCCGGAGCCACTATCGACCTTCCCGTATTGCGGGCCCTGCCGTTCGATGTCGTGTCACACGGAAACTACTGGGAGCCTGCGAATCCGGGTCTGTGGCATCAAGGGGAAATCATCGCCGGACGCTATGGCCAATGATCCCGAACGGGCGGTTCGTTGCGTCGTGATAGCCGTAACTGCTGGTTGCGGATTAGTTGCGGGAGTGGCCGTACCACGGCTCTGGGCGGCCGACCAAACTGGTTTGAAACGGTCTGGTTCATGCTAGGGTTCCGTCAGGTTGGAATGGGAAGTCGGAGACAAATGCGCACTGAGAACATCAATAGAAAGTTCAAACTGCACGACGAGCGCAGGATCGCCGCCCAACTTCCAGAGCAACTTCTTGGTTTAGATGTCGTGGGTTTTGGGAAGTTAGAAGAGTTTCCGGGTGAGTTGCTGAACTCCTTCGGGGAATTCGCGAACGGTTCCGTGCCCCCGCAGTCCCGCATCTATCGCAATGCGCAGCCGAATCTCATCGATGCCTGGCTGCTGGAGCTGTTGCGCGGTGCGCGCATTGGTGACCGCTTCTATCTACGGACCGGGCTGGAGTACTTCCCCTGGGCCGACTGCCGCGTCCTCGACCATCGCTGGCTGGAGTCGCTGCGTCGCGTCATGGGCACCAACCAGGGATACATTGCGCACGATAAGAACTCGGCCGTCATGACCATCGGCACGCAGTACGAGGTGCTCGGCTTCGCCGCCGGCTCCGGGCTGCCGAGTGGGGCCGAGGCCGCGCCGGTCGAGGACGTCCCGACCCGCCGTATCGTCCAGACCCCCGCCGGATCGCCGGATCAGGTGACCGCGGCGCTCAGCGGCGACCTGCGGGCCCGCCGCCTGGCCGCGCTGAACTCCGACGCACCCGCCGCCCGCGATCTGGACCCGGCCGCTGCGCTGGCCTCCATGCCGGACCTGCCCGCGACGCCCGCCCAGGACAAGCCGGCCCCCCAGATCGTGGATGTGCTACCGGTTCCCGCGCCGGAGGCGGTCGCCGCCCCCGAGCCCGCGGCGCTCGAGCCGGCCGCGTCCGCGGCGCCCGAGACCGTCGCCCCGAAGGTCGCCGCCCAGCCGATGCCCGGACGCGACGAGGCGCCCACCCAGCTCATCTCTCGCATCGTGGTGCCCACCGAAACCGACTGACTGCTCGCGCGACCCACGGTCCCGATCCGAACTCGCCGGACGACCGTGGGTCCGAACCGAACCGGCCGGGCCCGGCTTACGTTGTTCTGATACGCCGGGCTTCGTTCGCCGAGTTCGAAAGAGCCGATATATGTCGACATTCAATGGGCTGCCCGCCCATGTCCTGCTGGTGCACGTGATTGTCGTGCTGGTCCCGCTCACCGCGGGACTGCTGATCCTGTGTGCGCTGTGGCCCGCGGCCCGCAGCCGGTTGATCTGGCCGACGGCCGTCCTGGCGGTGCTGGTGACGGCATTGACGCCGGTGACCGTGGAGGCGGGGGAGTGGTTCCAGCGGCAGCTCGGTAATCCCCCGGTGGTGGACGAGCACGCGCGGCTCGGCCATCAGATGCTGTATTTCGTTGCGCCGCTGCTGGTTTCGACCGTACTGCTGGTCTTCGTGCACCTGCGGCGCGGCCGCGGGAAGCCGCTGGGCCGGGCGGTGCCGGCGGTGATCGCACTGCTGGTGATCGCGAGCGGCGCGGCGGCCGGGTGGCAGACCTACCGGGTCGGGGACTCGGGGGCGCACGCGGTGTGGAACGGCGTGCTCAACCACTGACGGAGACGACTGTCGTGACCCGGCGGCCGGTCTGCGGGGCGGTCGCCGGGCCACGGCAGTGCGGGCACGGTCAGATCTTGCGGATGACCGTGACGACCTTGCCGAGAATCTGGGCGTCATTGCCCGGAATCGGCTCGAACAGGGGGTTGTGCGGCATCAGCCACACCTGGGATCCGGTGCGCTTGAAGGTCTTCACGGTGGCCTCGCCCTCGATCATGGCGGCCACGATGTCCCCGTTGTCGGCCACGTTCTGCTGCCGCACGACCACCCAGTCGCCGTCGCAGATGGCGGCGTCGATCATGGACTGGCCGACGACCTTCAGCAGGAACAGCGAACCCTCGCCGACCAGTTCGCGCGGCAGCGGGAAGACGTCCTCCACCGCCTGCTCGGCCAGGATCGGGCCACCGGCGGCGATCCGGCCCAGCACCGGGACGTAGGTCGGGGCGGGGTGCCCGTCGGAGGCGTCGGCCTCGGTATTGACCGCGCGCAGCTGCGACACGCCGGCGGTGGCGCGCATCGCCGTCTCGTCCAGGCCCCGGACATCCACGGCGCGTGGGCGATTGGGGTCGCGGCGTAGATAGCCCTTGCGCTCGAGCGCCCGGAGCTGGTGTGCCACCGAGGAAGTCGAGGTGAGGCCGACGGCATCGCCGATCTCGCGGATGCTGGGCGGATAGCCGCGGTCGTGCACCGAGGTGCGGATGACCTCCAGTACCTTGCGCTGGCGCATGGTCAGATCGGCGCCGACACCGGACGATTCGGACAGGGGGCCGTCACCGTCGGGACCAAGGGGTCCGTTCTCACCATCCGCGCCGCCGTGTTCGCTCACCGCCGCCGTCCTCCGTTCACTGCTGTCGCTCACCGGAATTCGTTCCCGGATGCGGTTCATCGTGCGTCCGGGGAACTCGTGTCTCGACTGTAGTCCGTGTGACGCGTGTGATCAAACATCTGTTCGACGCATGTCGGGGAAATCAGTGACATTGTCGGTGGGCCGTGGTAAAAATTCGAACATCAGTTCTTCGAACACATGATCGAGTCAGTTGTCCAGCATCATTCGGTCCGCCCTACTTTGGAGGTTTCTTCGATGCGCACCGTGGTCAGCGAAATCGACACTCTGGGAAGCGATCTGGGATTCGACAGCATCCCCTGGGAGCTGCGTTCGGATCGGTTCCGGGCCGGGACGCCCGCGGCTGCGGGCCGTCCCGCCCTGGACCGCCGCCCCTGCCGCGCACGGGTTCGGCCCGCCGCCGGCGCAGGTGTTCGACGCGACCATGTCGTGGTGCGACACGCGGCCCGGCGCGCCCGTGGCGCGCATCCGCTGGATCGGGTGCAGCGCGCCCAGGTCGGTCTCGCGGCCCTCGCCATCACCGCATTGATGAGCGCGCTGGCCGTGGCCGGTCTGATCGGTCTGGCCCACTTGCGTTCCGGCGACTTCGATTCGCAGACCACCCCGTCCTCGGTCCAGCTGGTCCAGGCGCCGGTGCGATAGCGAGCCCGCTGCTGCGATAGTTGCCCGGTCATAGCCGTTATTCGGGATAGAGCTCGACGGCCATCGGCGTGGCCGAAAATGCAGATTGAAAACTGAAACGTGTTGCTAGCGTCCCCCTGGATGTGACAGAGGCTACATCCGCGCGGGCCGTGCTCCGGCCCGCGCGCACAGCGACAGGGGGCGTCAATGCCGAGAGTTCGAGGGCTGATCCGGGTGGCCGGTGTCCTCACCTGCCTGACGATCGGGCTGGTGACCGCACCGGCCGCGCATCCGGAGTCCGCCTATGCCGCGTATCTGGATCTGCCGTCGGTCAATGGTGACGGCGCGGGCGGCGGCGGATTGAATCCCGCACTGCCCCTGGATCCGGACACCCTGCGGGCCGCGCTCGACGACGCGCGCGTCGCGGGTGTCGAGCCGCGGCGCTACGCGACGCTGCTGCATCAGTACTGGCTGGTCACCGCGACCCGGAATGCCGACATCGACCTGGCGGCCTGGGATCCCGGGCGCGGCGTCGCGGCGAATACCCGCACCTTCACCCAGGTCTATGTGAACTACCTGCGGCTCGACAACGCTCACCCGGACTACTGGTGGACCGGTCTGGCCGGGCTGGCCGGCGGGTCGTTCGCGTCGGGCTTCTTCGACATGGGCGATGTGTCGGCCATTCTCACCGTGCCGGGCATCCATCAGCTCGGTGACTCGGTGGCCGATCTGCTGCACGGCACCCCGCCGCAGCTGCTGGACATCCTGCCCGCCGACATCCGGACCCTCGGCACCGCGGGCGAGCGGCTCACCGCCGACGATCTGGCCTGGTACCAGACCCGGCTGATGATCATGCAGAAGCACATCTTCATCGACCAGGTGCCCATGCACGAGGCCTACGCGGCTGCGGGCCTGGCCGGTGTCGAGGAGATGTACCGGGCCGGCGTGCTGGACGAGAACGCCATCACCGCCTGGCGCGAGATCGATTCCGGCACCCCCGACGGCCTGGCCGACGCCGCGCTGCGCATGACCGACCGGGAACAGAACCAGATCATCGCCGACCAATGGGATGTCACCTCGCACGGCCGTGGCGACATGGGTCGGGTCATGACCTATGTGAGCACGATCGCGGGCAAGGCCGCTGTTCCCGGCGTCCGCGCGCCCGGCGTCTTCGCGCCCACCACCCTCACCACGGGCGCGATGTCGCTGCGCGCCCCGCTGCCCGACTTCAACTGGGCCGACCGCGACACGCGGTGGAACTACATCACCCACGATCTGCTGCCGCGCTATCTGGAACTGTGCGCGAATCCGGCCGCTGCGAGACCGGTTCTGGCCGTGCCGTTCCCGGTCATGCTGACTACTGGGCGGCTGGTGCAGCGCTTGCCGGATCTGCTCGCCGACCTGACCTCGCAGTGGCAGGTGACCACCTGATTCGGGCCTGCGGACCCGGGCGGACGCCGCCGATCGGGTCCGTCACGGTATCCTCGAGATTGCTCGAGGTTGCTGTGGAAGCCCAGGCATCGACGAAGGATCCCGGATGCATTGCCCGTACTGTCGTCATCCCGATTCGAGGGTGGTCGACTCGCGTGAGGCCGAGGAAGGTACCGCCATCAGGAGGCGACGTGCCTGCCCGGAGTGTGGGCGCAGGTTCACCACGGTCGAAACCGCGATCCTGTCGGTCGTGAAGCGCAGCGGTGTCACCGAGCCGTTCAGTCGCGAGAAGGTCATCCGCGGCGTCAGCCGCGCCTGCCAGGGCCGCGAGGTCGATTCGGATGCGCTGAACCTGCTCGCGCAGCAGGTGGAGGATGCGGTGCGTGCCAAGGGTTCCCCCGAGGTGCCCAGCCACGAGGTCGGCCTCGCCATCCTCGGCCCGCTGCGTGATCTCGACGAGGTCGCCTACCTCCGCTTCGCCTCGGTCTACCGATCCTTCAGCTCCGCCGAGGATTTCGAACGCGAGATCGCCGACCTGCGCAAGCACCGCGCCGACCACACCGTGGGCGCGGCAACCCAGTAAACGGGCGACCGCTACCGGTCACCCCCACATCGATTCCCGGTCCGGCCCCGAGCAATTCGGAGCCGGACCGCTTCATTTCCCGGCGTCTCATGTCCTGGCCGAGGCGCGATGCGCTGGCCCGCAACCGCTTTCCGAGAAGGCATGTGCGCCAGTGCATGCCCGTGGTGTTGCGCGGAAGATCGCGCCCCGTCAGCGCTTTTGCTGGGGTGGGCGGCGGGCGATGTCGATCGCCTTCTCGATGCGCTTCGCCGACACCGGGTAGGGGGTGCCGAGCTGCTGGGCGAAGAGGCTGACGCGGAGTTCCTCGATCATCCACCAGATTTCGACGATGTCGCGGCCGCCCCGGCGCGCCTCGGGGAGGTTGCCGACGAGCCGGTCGTAGGCGGCGTGGACGCGGTCGAGTTCGGCCAGGCCGGCGCGGTCGCGGTTGGCGGAGGCGGGGAGCGCCTCCAGGCGCAGGCGGGCGGCTTCCAGATAGCGGGGGAGTTCCCGCAGCCGGGCGCTGCCCCACTCGGCGATGAAACCGGGGAAGATCAGGTCGTCGAGCTGGTGCGTGACATCGTCGGTGGCGTCCCGGTCGCGGGATTCGGCGAGGGCGGCGCGCAGCCGGTGCGCCTCGGCGAGGACCGGGACGACGGAGCGGACGATGGTGGCGACGGCCGTGGTGAACTGCGGGCGGACCTTCTCCACCAGCGCCTGGAATTGCTCGGGGCTGCGCACCGGTCCGCCATTGGCGGCGATGAGTTCATCGGCGGCGCAGGCGCGGCAGTCCTCGACCAGGGCGTCGAGGGTGCCGTACGGATTCTGGCTCAGCGCAAGGCGATCGGTGGGCGGCAGGCCCGCGGTGACGGCGCGGGTATTGGTGGTGATCGCGCCCAGCAGCAGGGCGCGGGTGCCGGTGCGCATGGCGGTGGCCTGGGCGGCGGGGGAGCTGAGGACGCGTACCGCCACGCCGTTCGCTTCCGCGACCAGGGCCGGATAACCGGTAATGGTCTGACCGCTGACCTGGCGTTTCACCGAGGACGGCAGGGTGCCCAGGGATTCGGAGGTCCACACCGTGGACGGGGCCCGCTCGGCGGCGTTGTTGGCGCGCGCCACCGACTTCGAGACCTGTTCCGCCAGGCTGGATTTCAGTTCGGCCAGGCTCTTGCTGCGGGCGACGACGGCGCCGGTCGGGTCGGTGGCGGCGAAGGTCATCCGCAGGTGGTCGGGCAGGCCCGCCGGATCGAGCATGGTGGCGGCGATGGTCACCGAGCCGAGCTGGGACAGTTCCCGGGCCAGTCCGGTGCGCAGTGGTTCGGCGCGCGGGGTGAGGCGGTCCAGGGCGGCCTTGGCGAAGTCGGGTGCGGGAACCACGGTGCGGCGCAGCTGTTTCGGCAGCGTCTTGATGAAAGCGGCGGCCAGCTCCTCACGCATGCCGGGGACCAGCCAGTCGAAGCCGACCGAGCGCACGTGCGCGAGCTGGGCGATCGGAATGTGCACGGTGACACCGTCGTCGGCCTGACCGGGCTCGAACTGGTAGGTGAGCGGGAAGGTCAGCTCGCCCTGCCGCCAGCTGTCGGGGTAGGCGGTCGGATCCAGCAGTGCCGCATCCTCGTTCACCACCGTGGAGGCGGTGAAGTCCAGCAGGTTCGGATCGGTGCGCTGGGTCTTGCGCCACCAGCTGTCGAAGTGCCGCACCGACACGATGTCCGACGGGATGCGCTGGTCGTAGAAGTCGAACAGCACCTGGTCGTCGACCAGGATGTCGCGCCGTCGCGCCCGATGCTCGAGATCCGCGACGTCGTCGAGCAATTCGCGGTTCCGCGCGAAGAAGTCGTGCTTGGTCTGCCACTCGCCCTGCACCAGCGCGTGCCGGATGAACAGCTCCCGCGACAACTCCGGATCGATCCGCCCGAAGTCCACCCGCCGCTGCGTCACCAGCGGAATGCCGTACAGCGTCACCCGCTCGTAGGCTGCCGCCGCACCCCGTTTCGCCGACCAGTGCGGTTCGGAGTACGTGCGTTTCACCAGGTCCCCGGCCAGCCGCTCGGCCCACTCGGGTTCGATCCGCGCCGCCGTCCGGCCCCACAACCGCGAGGTTTCCACCAGCTCGGCCGCCATCACCCACCGCGGCGGCTTCTTGGCCAGCGACGATCCCGGGAAGATCATGAACTTGGCATTGCGGGCTCCCAGGAACTCCCGGGTCTCCGCCTCCCGCACACCGATATGCGACAGCATGCCCGCCAGCAGCGCCTGGTGGATCGACGTCACATCCCACGGCAGCGAGTCGTTGTCCAGCCCCGTTTTCGCCGCGAGGGTCTCGGCCAACTCCGCCCTGCCGCTGTCCGATGTCGCGCCTCTGCCGCGCCCGCCGTGAGATCGCCCCGCACGGCCCGAGTCGTTGGCGTGCGCGACGTCGCTCCCGCGCCGGTTTCGTCCGGTATGACCGTCGGGAGCCTCGGTGGTGGCCATGTGGCCGCCGGGTCCGGTTTCGGATCTGCTCTCGCTGCGATCTGTGCGGCTCGCGCTCCGGCCGCGGCGGTTACGCGGGGTGCCGTCGGCATCGGAAGACGGTGCGGTGCGGTCGAATTGGGCGTCCGAGCCCGCGGTGTTCCAGCCGAGGCCGCGGGTGATGGTGCGGAGCTGGCCGTGCAGGTCCTGCCATTCGCGAATACGGAGGTAGTGCAGGAACTCGTCGCGGCACAGGCGGCGGAACTGGTTGGAGGACAGGGCGTTCCGCTGTTCGCGCAGGTAGTCCCAGAGGCGCAGGTAGGCCAGGAAGTCGGAGCCCTCGACGGTGAAGCGCGCGTGTTTGGTGTCGGCGGCCTGCTGGTGTTCGACGGGTCGCTCGCGGACATCCTGGATGGACAGGGCCGCGACGATGATGAGGACCTCGGCGAGGCAGCCGCCGCGGTTCGCCTCGACCAGCATGCGGGCCATGCGCGGATCGACCGGGATCTGCGCCATTTCGCGGCCGATGGGGGTGAGGATCAGACCGGCGTCGGGAATGTCCTTGCGCGCACTGGCTTCGGCCTCCGCCCGGGCCAGCGCGCCGAGTTCCTCGAGCAGCGCGATGCCGTCGCGAATGGCACGGGCGTCGGGGGCCTCGACGAACGGGAAGCTCTCGATATCGCCGAGTCCGAGCGCGGTCATCTGGAGGATGACGGCGGCCAGGTTGGTGCGCAGGATCTCGGGTTCGGTGAACTGCGGCCGGGATTCGAAGTCGTCCTCGGAGTACAGCCGGATGGCGATACCGTCCGCGACACGGCCGCAGCGACCGGACCGCTGTCGCGCCGACGCCTGCGAGATGGACTCGATGGGCAGCCGCTGCACCTTCGTGCGCATGGAGTAACGCGAAATGCGTGCGGTGCCAGGGTCGATCACGTAGCGGATGCCCGGCACCGTGAGCGAGGTCTCGGCCACATTGGTGGCGAGCACCACGCGCCGGCCGGTGTGCGATTCGAACACCCGGTGCTGCTCGGCCGCGGACAGCCGCGCGTACAGCGGCAGAATCTCGGTGCGCGGCAGCCGCATGTCCCGCAGCGAATCCGCGGTATCGCGGATCTCGCGCTCGCCGGAGAGGAAGACCAGAATGTCGCCGTCGCCCTCGGCCTGCAGTTCCCGCACCGCGTCGCCGATGGCGTCGGTGGGGTCGCGGTCGACGATCCGGGTGTCCTCGTCGTCGGGGTCCTCGGAAGTGACCGGAAGCTCCAGCGACAGCGGCCGGTATCGGACCTCCACCGGATACGATCGTCCCGACACCTCGACAATCGGTGCGGGCGTGCCGTTCTCGTCACTGAAGTGCCGCGCGAACAGCTCCGGGTCGATGGTCGCGGAGGTGATGATGATCTTCAGATCCGGCCGCTTGGGCAGCAGCTGCTTGAGATACCCGAGCAGGAAGTCGATATTGAGGCTGCGCTCGTGCGCCTCGTCGATGATGATCGTGTCGTAGCGGCGCAGCAGCCGGTCGCGCTGGATCTCGGCGAGCAGGATGCCGTCGGTCATGAGTTTGACCAGCGTGCGGTCCGACGCCTGATCGGTGAAGCGGACCGTGTAGCCGACCACGTCGCCCAGTTCGGTGCCGAGTTCCTCGGCGATGCGCTCGGCCACGGTGCGGGCGGCCAGTCGCCGCGGCTGGGTGTGGCCGATGGTGCCGCGGATCCCGCGCCCGAGCTCGAGGCAGATCTTGGGGATCTGGGTGGTCTTGCCGGAGCCGGTCTCACCGGCCACGATCACGACCTGGTGCGCGGCGATGGCGCCGGCGATGTCGTCGCGGCGCGCGGAGACCGGTAGCTGCTCGGGATACCTGATGGCCGGGACGGCGGCGCGGCGGGCGTCCACCCGGCGTTGCGCGGCGTCGATATCTGTTTCGAGGTCGGTGAGATCGCCGCCGCGGGCCTTGTCGAGCCTGCGACGCAACCGGTGCTCGTCGCGGATCGAGAGATCGGCCAGGCGGGTACGAAGCTCGCGAGAGGTGGCGGCGGTCCTGGTCATTGCATCGTCAACGATAGCGAAGTGCCGGTCCGGGCCGGTCGGCGCGGTGTCCGGCGGCCCGATCTCGCGCTTGCCGCAAGTGTGCCGCACCGGCGTATCGTCCGCGGTCGGGTGGTTCGGCATGCGACCATCGAGCCCTGGCCGTCAGAGGCGGAACGCCCGCGTGGATCCGGGTGCTGCGCATCGTCTTCGGAATCGTGGGCCTGGTGGCGCCCTGGTGATCCCGATCGTGCTGATCGCGGACTGGTTGCTGGTGGCCGCGGGCCTGAAGCCGACCAGCTGGCTCATCCTGGGCCGCCTGGCCTACCCGCTGGCCTACGGCGCCTACACGCTGTCGCGCGGGCCGTTCGACGATTTGGTACCCCTACCCGTTCATCGACCCCCGCGACCAGGGCTACGCCCAGCCGTCCGGCGGGCTGGTGATCAGGCCGTGATCTTCGCCATCCTGGGCGTGACCGCGGTGGCGCTGAACGGGGGCTGGTACCCAGGGCCGTCGGCCGCTGACTCCGGTTCAGAGCGCCCGGGTCATGAAGACGCTGTGCGGGTCCGCCGCGTAATTCGCGAACGGCCCGCACTCTTCGAACCCGTAGCGTTCGTACAGCCGCACCGCTGGCAGATAGAACTCCGACGCCCCGGTCTCCAGGCTCAACCGCGCGTATCCGCGCGCGGCGGCCTCGGCGAGGATGTGCCGCAACAACTGTGACGCCACCCCGCGCCCCCGGTGACTCGCCGCGGTCCGCATGGACTTGATCTCACCGTGCACCGGATCCAGCTCCTTGAGCGCTCCGCACCCGGCCAGTTCCGGGCCCTCCCACGCCGACCAGAAGGTGATCTCCGGCTTGCGCAGCGCCGCCACGTCGAGCGCGTGCATGCTGTCCTCGGGCGAGTTCGCCAGCATCTCGGCAACGTGGGCCTCGAGCAGTCCGATCACCTCGTCCCCGCTCAGATCGTCGATCACAATGCGCATGCCGCCAGGCTATCCGCCGAGCTCGGGACCATGACTGCACAGGCCGCGCCGCCGGTTCCGGGTACTGACCGCACGCGCCAACCCGCCGACCTACCGTGCCGTCCGTTCCGGTGTGGTGCGTGTGTACTCCTGCGACCGGTGAGACTCGGTGTGGTCGGCCGGGTTTCGTGATCATTTCGGGTTATCCGGCTCGGCTGTTCGGGCCGTCGTGGGGCGAACCGCAATGGCACGGTTCCGAGGGTGCTACCGCGGGGCGTCGGATACGTGCACGCCGACTCGAAGCTGAAGACGGCCCGGAAGCCGCAAGGCTCCGGGCCGTTTCCACGCCGCCGGACCTCGAATGCCGCGAGTTCCGGAATGGCCCCGATCAGGGCGGGTCAGCGTTCGTGGGTTTCCTCCAGGACGGTCCGGCCGACCCGCGCGTACCGGGCTGGGGAGAGACGCTTCAGATATTCGGCGAAACCGAAGCCGCCCAGGGCGATTGCGGCGACCAGCCACGGGGTGGCCTTCAGGACCAGGGAGCTGGATTCGGCGCCCGCGGCGGTACCCATATTGAGGACCAGCAAACCGACCACCGCGGCCATGGCGAGTCCGCCCAGCAGCGGAGCCAGTACGGTGCGGAACCAGTGCCGGCTCTCGGGGTGATGGGTGCGGAAATAGTTGAGCACCGCGAAGGAACAGGCCGCCTGGACCACCAGGATGGCCATGGTGCCGAGGATCGCCAGCAGCGTGTAGGTGCCGGAATAGGGATCCTTGCCCGCGATTCCGAAGCCCGCGACCAGCACGCAGGCGATGACCGTCTGGACCACGCCCGCGACGTGCGGCGACCCGTGCCGAGGATGGGTGCGGCCGACGGTGCGCTCGAGCACGGGGAAGACGCCCTCGCGGCCGAGCGCGTAGAGGTAGCGGGCGGCGCAGTTGTGGAATGCCATGCCGCAGGCCAGGGATCCGGTCATCATGAGCCACTGCATGGCGCTCACCGCCCAATGCCCGACGTAGGTCTGGGTGGGGTGGAAGAACAGGTCCATCGGGTTGTCCGAGGCCGCCAGCGCCGCCGATTCCCCGATGCCGTTGCCGGACATGGCCATCCACGACACGAGTACGTAGAACACGCCCACGCCGATGACCGCGATCATGGTGGCCTTGGGGATGATCCGCTTGGGGTCACGGGATTCCTCGCCGTACATGGCCGTCGACTCGAATCCGACCCACGACCAGAACGCGAAGAACAAGCCCAGCCCTGCCGACGGCCCGGTGAAGGCATTGACCGGATTCAGCGGCGCGAACGAGAATCCGTGCGGCCCACCGCCGTGCAGCGCCACCGCGATACCCATGATGGCCAGCACCGCACACTCGGTGCCCAGCAGCACGACCAGGAACTTCTCCGCGACGGCCACCCCGAACCAGGTGCCCAGAGCATTGATCGCCAGCATGACGATCGCGAACACCCACCAGGGCACGTGCACGCCGAACTGTGCCGCAACGGTATTCGTGCCGAAGCTGGAGAAGATCCCGACCAGCGATCCCTCGAACACCATGTACGCGAAGGTGGCCAGCAGTCCCGCCGCCAGCCCGGCCGAGCGGCCCAGTCCGAACGAGATGAACCCGTAGAACGCGCCGGTCGCGGTGATGTGCTTGGACATGGTGGTGAAGCCCACCGAGAACACCGCGAGCACCACCATGGCGATCAGGAACGCGGCGGGCGTGCCCGTCCCGGTCCCGGCCGAGATCATGAACGGCACATTGCCGGTCATGGCGGTGATCGGCGCGGCGGTGGCGATGGCCATGAACACCACCCCGAGCAAACCCACGGCATTGGCTTTGAGGCGGTGCACCCCGTCGGGTGGATTGGCGCCGGGCGGCGCGGCGGTGGCGCGTTCGATCTGCTGCGTCATGGATCCGTCTCTCTGCTGCGCCCGCCCCGGAATCACCGGGTGGCGGGGTCTTTTCCAATGGCGCGGAACGCTATAGACGGTCTGTAACAGCGGCGGGTGTGCGACGGTGACCGTCGGCGGGAAAGGCGCAAGATTTTTCTCTCGCCTCGAGACAAGCCGATGTTACCTGTGTTTACGCCCGTGCAATACGGATCGGCGACGCTGTGGCAACCCGTGGTCAGGGAACCGGTCCAGAGAGAGGCGCACGTATGAGATCGGCTGCGCCGAGTCGGCCCCCGGTGTCCGGACGTTCGCCGGTGCGCGGATTGACCCGGCGCGAACTGCCTTTCGTGCCGGTGTTCGCGCAGTCGGTCGCGGCCATCGCCCCGTCGGGAACGGCCGTGGTCACCCCGGCGTTCGTGATCGGCGCGGCCGGGGGCGGAGCGAGCGTGGCCGCGTTCCTGGCGGCGGCGCTGCTGGCCTGGGGTGTGGCGCTGGTGATCCGGCCGATGGCGCAGCGGCTGGCGGTGACCGGCGGGCTGTACACGTATGTGGCCAAGGGGCTCGGCCCCGCGATGGCCGTACCGGTCGGCTGGTCGGCGATCGCCGGGTACGCGAGCGTCAGCGTGGCGGGGCTGATCGCGGTCGGCACGTATCTGGACCAGGTCGCGGTGACCGCCGGACTCGCCGGATTCGGCGGGACCGCAACGATTGTCGCACTGCTGCTGATCGCGGCTTCGGCCGCGGCCGTGCTCATGGTGCGGGGGATCCGGCTGTCCGCCTCGGTGACCCTGCTGATCGAATGCGTCTCGGTGGTGACGGTCCTCGCTCTGATGGGCTACCTGCTGACCCGCGACGGCGTCGGCGCGCAGGCCGGCCGCGCCTTCGAATGGCACGGTGGCACCGGTGGTCTCGCCATGAGTGCGGTGGTGGCGATCAGCGCTTTCGTCGGGTTCGAGAGTGCGACAACGCTGTCCTCGGAGGCCTACCGGCCCTTCCGGTCGGTGCCGCGCACACTGGCGTGGACGCCGGTCGCCGCCGCGGTGATCTATCTGTTCACGGTGTCCGCGCAGGCGGTGGCGCTGGCCGCCGCGCCGCCGGGCCTGGCCGCCGGTTCCACACCGGTGACGGACCTGGTGTTGCAGGACAATTCGCGATTCCTGAGCGCGGTTCTGGATCTCGGGGTGGCGGCATCGTTCTTCGCCTGCACGGTCGCCTCGATCAATGCCCTGGTCCGTGTCCTGTTCACCATGGGCCGCGAGGGCATCGCCCCGGCCGCGGCCGGTCGCACGCACCCGCGTTTCCACACGCCCGCGCCCGCGATCGTCGCGGCGGTCGGCGCGGTGACGGCCTGCGCGGTCTGGTACCTGCTGTCGGGAGCCGAACCGCAGGACGGGATTCGGAGCTTCCTCACCCTGAGCGCGCTCGGCTATCTGGGTTCGTATCTGCCCGCCTGCCTGGCCACTCCGGCGCTGCTGCGCCGCATCGGCGAACCCAGCCGTGGCATGGCGCTGCTCGGCACGGTCACCGCGACGCTGCTCGGAATCCTCATGGTCGCCGCCGCGGTATCGGCCCGCAACGACAATGTCACCGTCGTGATCGCCTACGCCGCGGTGCTTGCGGCCGCCGCGCTCTTCACCGTCGCGCTGCGGGTCTGCGCGCCGGATCGATTGCGCGGCCTCGGCATCTACGACGAGCCGCAGCGCGCGGACCTGCTGCCCACCGCGACCTTCCGGTAGGCGCGATGAAGGACTCCCGCCGCACCACCACCGTCTCCAACTCCATCGCCATTCTCGAGGCGGTCGCCGACTGCGGCGTGGGCGTCACCGCCAAGGAGATCGCCGAACGCCTCGGCATCGCCCCCGCCACCACCTACCGGCTGCTGAATTCCCTTGTCGCCGACGAGTATCTGGTACGCACTGCCGATCTGCGCGGCTTCGCGCTGGGTGCGCGGCTGCACGGATTCGCGGCCGCCATCCGGATGCCGGTGGTGCCTGCGGCAGCGAGCGGGCTGCTCGGCGAATTCCGTGCGTCCACCCGATTCGCGGTGCACCTCATGAACTTCCGACCGGCCGCGGTCCAGGTGCTCAGCGAGGACCCGGACCATCCGATTCCGGGCGAGCGGGAGTTGTCACGGCATCTGCACGCCTCCGCCGCGGGCAAACTACTGCTCGCCGCACGGACCGAATGGCGCACGCTGGTCGCGCACCCGGTGCGTATCGCGGCGCGCACCAAGATCGATCACGCCGCCCTCGCCGAGGATCTGCGGACCGTCCGCGAGTCCGGATATGCCAGGGCCGCAGACGAACTCGTGCCCGGCGTCGCCTGTCTGGCCCTGCCCATCTACAACGCCCTGGGCAGCCTCGCGGGCGCGCTGTGCCTGAGCGGCCCCAGCAACCGCCTTCCGGCGCTCGAGACCCACCGCGATCCGGCCCGTGATTGCGCCGCCCGCCTGGGCCCGCTGCTCTACTGACTCGCCCCCGCTGCTCCATCGACGTCGTCCCGCGCCGAAAATCATTGGCCGCCCTCGAGTGTGCGCTCCTAACCTGGGTCCACATCCGACCTGAAAGGACGATTTGGAAGCGACTGTCACGGTGACCCCGGACCAGTTGCCGGAGCTGCTGCTGCACGTCGCGGTGGTGCGTCCGGTATTTCTGTGGGGTGCGCCCGGAATCGGGAAGAGCTCGCTGGTGCGCGGTTTCGCCGAGGCCCTCGGCCTGGACTGCGTCACCCTGCTGGGCACGCAGCTGGCCCCCGAGGACCTCATCGGCGTGCCGCAGATCGTCGAGAATCGCAGCCGGTTCGCGCCGCCGGAGATGATCGCCCGCGAGCAGCCGTACTGCCTGTTCCTCGACGAACTCAATGCCGCGCCCGCGGAAGTCCAGAAGTCGTTCTACTCACTGATTCTCGACCGGCGCGTGGGCGCCTACGAGCTGCCCGCCGGATCGGTCGTGATCGGTGCGGGCAACCGCGCCACGGACAACGCCCTCGCCCGCCCCATGGCCTCCGCGCTGGTCAACCGCATGGTGCACGTGCACTTGCGCGCCGACGTCGACGACTGGCTGAAATGGGCCGCCGGCAATGACATTCATGCCTGGGTGATCGAGTACGTCATGCAGCGCCCCGACCACCTGTGGGCGCAGCCGCCCAAGACCGAGCAGCCGTTCTCGACCCCGCGCGGCTGGCACATGCTCTCCGACGCCCTGCACTCCTACGGCGACGACATCGACGACACCACCCTGGCGGTGCTGTCGTCCGGAATCCTCACCGCCGCACACGCTTCCGGCTTCCGTGCCTTCGTGAAGACCGTCCGGCACGCCTACGACCTGGAGGCGGTCGTCAAGGGTGAGGCGGGCTGGCCTCGCAATCCCGCCGACCGCGACCTGCTGTACTTCCTGTCGGAGGCGTTCCGGGCCCGGCTCGTCAAGGAACTCCCCGCATCCCGCGAGCACGCGTCGCCCGGGGTGAAACGGTTCTCGCTGCGCGCCAAGACCATGCTCACCGAACTGGCCGAGATCTCGGTCGAGTGCGCGCAGCTGGTCGTCGCCGCCGACGACGACGGGCTGCCGGTGCTGCCGTCCTGGTTCCTGGTCGAGGTCACCCGCGATCTGCCGCGGCTGGCGGCGCGGCGGTAGCCCGTGGCCGGACGCTCGAATCGCCAGCGCGGCAGGGTGATCGACCCGTGGCGGGAGAATCTCGACACCGGGTGGCGGCAGGTGTGCCAGCATCCGATGTTCCGGCGGATCCAGAACGGGTCCATCGACATCGACGGCCGCCTGCCCGAAGGTGTATGGGCGGTCGTATCACCCTGGGGCACTGTCTATTACGACTCGAATCGGCGTGGCTCCGCCGAGGAGTGGGCGTGGGTCTTCGCGCATCTGCTGCTGCATGCGGGGTTCGGCCACCTCGATCCACGCGTCCTGCCGGAGCGCGCCCTGGAGCCGAATGTCCACGCGCGCACCTGGATCACGGCGTCGAGTCAGCCCCATCCGGTCTATCGAGCCGCCTGCTGCACGGTGGTCGACCAGTATCTGCTGACCCTGAAGATCGGCCGCCCGCCGCACGAGTTGCCGCCCCCGCCCGGCGGGTCGGATGAACGTGGCCTGGCCGAGCGCTGGTGGCAGTCGAGCGTCCCGGAGCCCTACCGCCGCACCGAGTTCCCGGACTTCTTCGTCGACACGCCCGAGACGGCCGCCAAGCGCGATCATCAGTCGCGCTTCGCCGCCGGTATCGGCGAGGCGGCCCGGGAGGCGCTGGCCGCGGCCGGCCGCGATGTCACGCGCGGGCAGGCCGCGACCCTTCGGGTCTGGGACCGGGCGCTCAACTGGTTCGTCTCGTCCTATCCACTGCTGGGCGCGCTGGCCGCGGGCATGACGATCGTCGCCGACGCGGATCTCGCGCGCGGCTGGGACATTTCGATCGCCGCGGTCAATGCCGAGGCGGCCGAGATCTACATCAATCCGTTCGCGGCGCTGTCCGCTGAAGAGTGGCGCTTCGTCCTCGCGCACGAAATGCTGCACGCGGCGCTGCGGCACAGTGACCGCGCCGGCTGGCGTGACCACTACCTGTTCAACGTCGCCTGTGATTACGTGATCAACGGCTGGCTCGTCGAGATGGGCGTCGGGGAGCTGCCCGCGGGGCTGCTGTACGACCCGCAGCTCGAGGGTCTTTCGGCCGAACAGGTTTACGACCGCATCGCGACCGATCTGCGTCGCCTGCGCAAGATCGCCACCCTGCGCGGGCGCGGCAAGAGCGACATCCTCGGAGAACCGCTGCCGCACAGCCACACTCCGGGCCGCTACCTGGACCTGGACGAGTACTACCGCAATGCCCTGCACACCGGCCTGGCCTACCACCAGTCCAGCGGCCGCGGACTGCTTCCGGCCGGACTGGAACAGGAGATCCGCGCGCTCGATCAGCCGCCGCTGCCCTGGGATGCCCAACTGGCGCAATGGTTCGACGAGCATGTCCCGGCCGTCGAGAAGCGCCGCAGCTACGCCCGCGCCGCACGCCGCCAGTCCGCGACCCCCGACATTCCGCGCCCGGCCTGGGCGCGCCCGGATGAATCGGTGCGGCTGCCCACCTTCGGCGTCGTACTCGATACCTCGGGCTCGATGTCGGAGGAGCTGATGGGCAAGGGGCTGGGCGCCATCGCGTCCTACGCCCTCGCTCGCGACGTGCCGCGTGCCCGAGTCGTGTTCTGCGACGCGGCCGCCCACGATGCCGGATACCTGCCGGTCGACGAGATCGCCTCCCGCGTTCGCGTGCGCGGTCGCGGCGGCACCGTGCTGCAACCGGGCATCCGGCTGCTCGAACGCGCCGACGACTTCCCGGCCGACGGACCGATTCTGGTCATCACCGACGGCATGATCGATGTCCTGCGCATCCGGCACGAACACGCCTTCCTGATCCCCGCGGGCGCCGCGCTACCGTTCCGCCCCCGCGGACCGGTGTTCCGGATCCGCTGACCCCCAACACTTCTGGAATCGGCTCCGGGCCTCAGAAGGTGAACTGATCGCCGTAGGCGGTGGTCTGTACCACCCCCTGCACGGTACTCACCGTGGTCGTGACGAAGGGGACGGCCGACACCGGTGAGGCGCATTGGGCGACGTTCAACGCGGCGTTGTTGAACGTGATGCGGTACGGGAACACGGTGGTGTTGTCCAGGGCCGACGTCGCCGTTGTCGCGATGGTGACCTGGCCGGGCCCCAAGGTGGCCGTCAAGACTTCGGTCAGGCCCAGCGCCCCGCCGACACTGGGTCCGAGGTCGATGCTGGGTGGAGTGGCACTGGTGGTCGTGGTCGTGGTCGTGGTGGTTGGAGTGGTCGGGGTGGTTGGGGTCGTTGGGGTGGTCGGGGTGGTCGGGGTGGTTTGGCTGGCGCTGGCTGGGGTGGTTGGGGTGGTTGGGGTGGTCGGGGTGGTCGGGGTGGTTGGGGTGGTAGTGGTTGGGGCGGCGCTGGCCGGGCTGGTAGTGGTCAAGGCGGCGCGGGCTGGGCTGGTAGTGCGTAAGGCAACGCGGGCTGGGCTGGTAGTGGGTGTGATGGCGCTGGGTGTGGTGACAGAGGCGATGGGCGTACTCGGGACGGGCGTGACCGTCGCGATCGGCGCGCTGACATCGCTCGCGGGGCTCGCAGGAGTTGCAGGGCTCACTGTCGGGGCGAGGGCGCCGGCCCAGCCTTGATTGGGCTCGATTCCGACGGTGAAGCCGCCGGCCACACTGATCCCGCAGCCGAGGATGAACCCTGCGACGGCCTGACCGGCCGTGATCGGTTCACCCTCCACATTGACCGAGTAATCGCCGGACATCTGCGCGGCATGCGAGAACGTCATGAGATAGTTCGGAGTCCGGTTGCCGGGCGGATTCACCCCGACGCTGTCGACCGATGCCGTCACATGAACTCCTGAACCGGTTACATCGGCGCCGGGTGGCTGGGCTCTGCCCACATCGGCACCCCAGGCCCACACGCCCAGGACCCCCAGGGTTGCCACGGCCGTGCCCGCCGCGGCGACGATTAGTAGACGCCGCAAACCTGGATCCTTTCTCGAAGATGTGCGCTAGCGTTTCTTCCAGAGTTCGATATCGCAGGAACAGCCGCTAATGGCTGGCAAATAGAGCGTATCGGAGACATCGGGCCGGGTAGCGAACGCGGCGATAAGGCGTGTCGACCGGGGAATTCCTGCCTGCCGGGAAATACCCGCCACGAAATACATTGCCGGAAAAAGGTTTCGAGCTGCACTACTTCTTGTTCGCTGCGGGGTCGCCAGACCGGCCTCCATGGTGCTCAGTCGTGCGTCGAAGCTCCGCGTCTCGTGGAGGATCTCTTTCATTGCCTCGGTCGTCTGCTCGACCGAATAGCGCAGCAGATTCGGGTTCGCGCTCGGCCGGGTAATCGGTCACCCCAGTGGCGGTGCCCGGGCGGGTGATTCGGCAGGGGAAAGGCGGGGGCCCCGGGGCCGGACGGTGTCAGCATGGAAGGGGAGCCGGTCGCCGCGGTGAGAGGTGGTGGGGTGTGGCGGTATTCGTGGAGCAGTACGGGGCGGTGCGGTGGGTCGCGGTGATCGCCTTCTGCCTGGCCGCCGCCCTGGTGGCCGCCAGGCTGGGCACGGCGCGCCCGGGGCTGTGCGCCGGGATGCGCGCGGATCGGGAGTCGGATACCGCGCACCTGGTGATGTGCCTGGTCATGCTGGGAATGCTGGTGTTTCCGACGGTCGCCGATCCGCACGCGGTGCGCGGGGTGCTGACGGCCATGGTGGTCGTGTACACACTGTTGCTGGGAGATCGGATGCTGCGGTGGCGCAGCGGGATTTCGGACCCGGACACCGGGGGCGGCACGGTCGGCGCGTTCGCGTATCACGTGCTGGGGGCCGCGGCGATGCTGTACGCGATGAGCGGGCACGGGCCGCACGAACACGGTGGGCACGGGCACGCGGGGCCCGCGCCCGGTCCGGTGCTGATGCTGGCGGCACTGTTCGCGGCGGACGCGGCGGTCATGGCGGTGCCGGCGCTGCGCCACCGGTTGCCACGGGTGTTCCCGCATCCGATGGGCATGACCGGATCGCTGGCCGTGGTGCCGCACCTGGTCATGGATCTCGGCACCGCCTACATGCTCGTCGCCGTCGCTGCCGGGTGACCCGGGGGCCGTTCGACCTGTTCACCGTCGTGATGGTGAGATGGTGAAGAAAGGTCGGTTCGCCCGGATGGGCGTGGCCGATATCGGGTGATGGAGGTGCTCTGGATGGGTTCGCTGTGGCATGGCTTCGCCGATATGGGTGCGGTCGAGCGGGACGGGGCGTTCGTGGTGGCGCGCGGCGAGGGCGCGTACATCTGGGACGAGGGTGGGACACAGTACCTCGACGCCACCGGCGGTCTCTGGTTCGCCAATATCGGGCACGGCCGCCGCGAGATCGCCGACGCGGTCGCCGCCCAGCTGACCCAGGTCGCGCACTACTCCAACTTCGGCGATCTGGCCTCACCGGTGACCCGTGATCTGGCCGAGCGGCTCTCGGCCCTGGCGCCGGTGCCCGGCAGCAAGATCTTCTTCACCTCCGGCGGATCCGACGGCGTCGACACCGCCGCCAAGCTGGCCCGCCGGTACTGGCAGGAGCTGGGCCGCCCGGAGAAGACCATCCTGGTCGGCCGTCAGAAGGCGTACCACGGCATGCATGTCGGCGGCACCGCGCTGTCCGGCATCCCGGTCAATGCCGAGGGTTACACCGGTGTCCTCATGCCCGACACCCGCACCATCGAATGGGATCAGGCCAAGGCACTGACCGCCCTCATCGAGGAGGTCGGCGCGGACCGGATCGCGGCGTTCTTCGCCGAGCCCATCATCGGCGCGGGCGGGGTGTACCTGCCGCCGGAGGGCTACCTCACCGAGGTCCGGCGGATCTGCCGCGACAACGACATCCTCTTCGTCGCCGACGAGGTCGTCACCGGCTTCGGCCGCATCGGCGGATCCTGGTTCGCCTCCTCGCGTTTCGGCCTGGAACCCGACCTCATGACCACCGCCAAGGGCCTCACCTCCGGGTACGTCCCCATGGGCGCGGTCTTCGTCGCGCCCCGCGTCGCCGAGCCGTTCTTCGCCGGCGGCGTCTGGTGGCGGCACGGCTACACCTACGGCGGTCACGCCGGCGCGGCCGCCGCGGCCATGGCCAACCTCGACATCGTCGAGCGCGAGCACCTGCTCGATGCCAGCAAGAACCTGGAATCCCTGCTGCACCAGTACTTCTCGCCGCTGGCCGAGCACCCGCGGGTCGCCGAGGTGCGCAGCGGCCTGGGTGCGGTCGCCGCGGTCCAGCTGGCCGACCCGGCCGAGGCCCTCGCCATGGTGAAAACCCTGCGCGCCCACGGTGTCTCGACCCGCGCCGCCGGTCAGGGCGCCCTGCAGATCTCGCCGTCGTTCGTCATCACCGAGGCCCAGGTCGCGGAGATGGCCGACCGCTTCGCCCGCGCCCTGGGCTGAACCGGACCGGGGGCAGTGCCCGAACGCTAGTGCCCGTGCCCGCCGGAGAGTTCACCGGCGGGCACGTGGCGTAGCTTGGCCACGGCCAGCACACCCACGAGGAGCGCGCCCACCGCCGCGACTCCCGCCGTGATGTGCACACCGTGGATGAACGCCGTGCGGGCCGCGGTCAGGACCGCGGCACCCATATCGCCGGGGAGGGTCGCGGCCACCTGGACCGCCTCGCCCAGCGTTTCGCGCACCGCGTCCGCGCCCGGCAGCTCGCGCGGCAGCGCGTCGGCCAGATCGGCGCGGTAGATGGCCAGGCTGATGCTGCCCAGGATCGAGATGCCCAGGGCGCCACCGAGTTCCGCGCCGGTCTCGGACACCCCGGAGGCGGCCCCCGCCTGCTCCGGCGGGGCGGAGCCGACGATGAGCTCGGTGGTGATGCCGAAGACCGGGGCCAGCCCCAGGGCGATGAGCAGCGAGGCGATCACCGCCAGGACCGGGCCGCCGTGCGCCGAAAGCTCGGTGAGCATGACCAATCCCAGTGCGGCCAGCACCATTCCGGCGCCGATCAGGTAGGCGGGCCGCACGACCCGCACGATACGCGGGGCCGCCTGCGAACCGATGATGAAGCCGACACTGGACGGCGCCATGGCCGCACCGGCCTGCATGGGCGTCATGTCCAGAACCAGCTGGAAGTACTGGGCCACGAACAGGAAATAGCCGAACGCCACGAAGATGGCGATGACATTGATGCCCAACGCGGTGCGGAACGCGCCCAGCCGGAACAGCCGCAGATCCAGCATGGGATCGGGACTGGTGAGCTGACGGCGCACGAACAGCGCGCCCGCGAGCAGCCCGGCCACCGCGGCCACCAGCGGCACCGTCCCCGGTCCATCCTGCGCGACCTTCTTCATGGCCAGCACCAGCGCCACCATGGTGACCACACTGAGTGCGGCACTGGTCAGATCGAGCCGCCCGGCCTCCGGATCACGGAACTCCGGCAGCACCCGCGGCCCGAGCACCAGCAGCAGCGCCATGACCGGTACGGCCAGCAGGAACACCGAACCCCACCAGAAATGCTCCAGCAGTATGCCGCCCAGCAGCGGGCCGACCACGCCGCCCGCGGAGAACGCGCTCACCCAGGTGCCCACGGCCAGCGACCGCTGCCGGGGATCGCGAAACATGTTGAAGATCAACGACAGTGTCGACGGCGCGATGGTCGCGCCCGCGATGCCCAGCAGCGCCCGGCAGCCGATCAGGAATTCGGCGGTGGGGGAGAAGGCCGCGACCACCGACACCACGCCGAACAGCGCCCCACCGAGCAGCAGTAACCGCCGTCGTCCGATGCGGTCGCCGAGCGTGCCCATGGTGATGAGCAGACCGGCCAGCATGAACCCGTAGACGTCGATGATCCACAGCAGTGCGGTGCTGCTCGGATGCAGTGTCGCGCTGATCTGTGGCACGGCCAGGTGCAGCACGGTCAGATCCATGGCGTAGACCAGGCAGGCCAGCGCCAGCACCCCGAGGCCGATCCACTCGCGCCGTCCCGCCCGGTCGGACCGCTCGGGCACGGTCGGTGACTCGACGGAGGTGTCCACGGCGAAAGTCCTTTCCTGGGGTGATCAACTGCGGCCGATGACTGCGGCGCGTCCCAACCATCTCACCGCCCACCGACAGCCGCGCAACCGAATTTTGCCGCGGCACCGCCGGTATGCTGCGGCAATGGCCGAGTTCGAGAGCTACCGCGCCAACCTCGAGGTGGCCGACCTCACGCCCACCGTCGACTTCCTGCGCGATGTGCTGGGGTTCGTCGTCGAGGTCGACGAGCCCGCGATGGGGCTGGCGCTGCTGCGCCGCGGCGGAGTGGGACTGGGCATCGTGCGGACGCCCCGGCCGGCCGTCAACGAGACCACCGCCGGATACGTCGGCGTGGACGATGTGGACGCGCTCTACGCGCACTGCGTGCGCCACGGCGGCGAGATCACCAGCGAGCTCACCGAACACCCGTGGGGGCTGCGGGATTTCGTGCTGCGCATTCCGGGCGGCCATCGGCTTGCCTTCGGGCAGCGCATCGGCCCGGCGGCCTAGGCCGTCCGGGCCGATCGGGTCACGGTGTGCCGAAAAGGATTTGCCGTTAGATGAGGATCGGGTGATCGGCGACCACGCGGCCGCCGACCCGGGCCCAGCCGTCGGAATCCCATTCGGTGAAGATCTGGGAGCCCTCGCCCTGCGTGATGTTCAGCCCGCGGGTGAGCAGGGCGGTCAGCGCGATGGCGGCCGCGCCCGTGGCCTGGTCCTCGGGAACTCCCATGGCGGGGGCGAACATTCGCGCGCGGACCGCGCCGCGCGGCTCGTCGGTCCAGGCCCAGCAGTAGTGCTGGCCTGCCGGGAAGTCGGCCGGATCCAGGGTGGCGATCTCGGCCGGATCCTCGAACTGGTGGAATTCGAAGGCCGGGGCCCATTCGGCCCGGGCCCGGGCCCAGGTCAGGCCCTCGGAGAGGGTCACCTCGACCGGCCCGGCGGGCACGTCGATGATCTCCACGGGTTGCCGCTGGTCATTGAGCCACCACGCGGTGCCGACCGTGGGGTGCCCGGCGAAGGGCAGCTCGGTGGCGGGGGTGTAGATACGCATTTTCACTCGCCCGTCGACCGGGTCGTCGACCACCACGGTCTCGCTGTAGCCCACGCGGGCCGCCAGCGCCTGATGGTCGGCATTCTCGACGGCGGAGCGGCGGACGATGCCGAGCGGATTGCCGAAACGCCCGGCCGCGTCGGTGAACACGCGCACGACTTCGATTTGAGCGCCATCACTTTCCGGAACGGTCATGTCAAGCGAGCTTACCGACAGTTATCGATTCGCGGGAGGCCCGCATATGGCCGGCTCGTTGGCCAGGGCGCTTTCCGATCCGACCGGCGACCGTATTGCGGCAATCGACGAGCAAATGCAGAAAAGGGCTGTACACCCGCAGGTGTACAGCCCTTTCGGCCGGACTCGACTAGACGGTGGCGGTGGCCAGCGCCTCGGTCGATGCCACGGCCTGGCCCACGCCCGCCACGATCGCGGCGGCGCGCAGCGCCTCGAAGATCACCTCGCGCGAGACGCCCGCCTCGCGCAGTGTGTGCTCGTGCGCCTCCAGGCAGTGCTGGCAGCCGTTGATCGAGGAGACCGCGAACGACCACAGCTCGAAATCGGCCTTGTCCACGCCCGGCGTGCCGATGATCTGCATGCGCAGGCCCGCGCGCAGATCGTCGTAGCGGCCCTCCAGGAATGCCTTGCCGCGGTAGAACACGTTGTTCATGCCCATGATCGACGCGGCGCCGAGTGCGGCGTTGTACGCCTCGGCGGACAGCACGTCGGCCGCCTCCTCGGCGATCTCGCGCAGCGTGGTCGCCGAGCGGGTGGCCGCGGCCGACGCCAGCAGGATGCCCCACAGCTGCTGCTCGTTGAGCACGGTGGTGCGCGCCAGCGAGGACAGGTTGAGCTTCAGATCCTTGGCGTACTCGGGTAGCGAGTTCTTGAGATTTTCGATGGTCACGACGAATTCCCTTGTGAGCCTTGTTACACCGACGCGGTCATGAGCTCGCCGGCCTGGATGGTCGGGTCGCCCTTCTTCCAGTTGCAGGCGCACAGCTCGTCGGACTGCAGCGCGTCCAGCACCCGCAGCACCTCCTCGACATTGCGGCCCACCGAACCGGCGGTGACGGACACGAACTGGATCTCGTTGTTCGGGTCGACGATGAAGGTGGCGCGGTCGGC
Source organism: Nocardia sp. NPDC004123 (assembly GCF_053603795.1). NCBI lineage: Bacteria > Bacillati > Actinomycetota > Actinomycetes > Mycobacteriales > Nocardiaceae > Nocardia > Nocardia sp. NPDC004123. The sequence continues at coordinate 87,991 of NZ_JBSGGG010000017.1, read as the reverse complement.
GACGCCGTCGGCATTGAGAACGCCGGTGGCGGTGGACAGTTCGCGCTTGAGGTCGCTCAGCATCGGGAACGGGAGGGTCTTGAGGTCCTCGTGCTGGGCGCGCCACTGGAAGTGGACGAACTCGTTGTCGACAGAGGCGCCCAGCACCTGCGCGTCGCGGTCGGCGAACTCCTCGTTCAGCTTGCCGAAGGCGGCGATCTCGGTCGGGCACACGAAGGTGAAGTCCTTGGGCCAGAAGAAGACGATGCGCCACTTGCCGGCGTAGTCGTCGCTCGAGATCTGGGTGAAGTAGTCGTCGGGCTGCTGAGCGTTCACCTTCGAGAGATCGCCGCCGATGACAGCCGTCAGGTTGTAGGCGGGGAACTGATCGCCGATGGTCAGCAGTGCCATGCTTGCTCTCCTCATATGTAGTCGTACCGATTGTGTCGAGACGTGTATACGATCATTGCCGAACTGCGGTGAGAGGTAAACGTGATCGGTCGCACTACACTGATAGGCGTGACTGATCAAACTTATCAGCCCACCCTGTCACAGCTGCGTGCGTTCGCTGCCATCGCGGAATACCGGCACTTCGGCACCGCGGCGACGCGGCTCGGCGTGAGCCAGCCCACGCTATCGCAGGCACTGGCATCATTGGAAAACGGACTGGGGCTCCAGCTGATCGAGCGCAGTACGCGGCGGGTCCTGGTCACCGCCGACGGCAAACGGCTACTGCCGCAAGCCATTGCCACCCTCGAGGCCGCTGACCGATTTGTCGCCTCCGCTGCAGGTGAGGGGCTGCGCGGCACCCTGCGGCTCGGCATCATCCCGACCATCGCGCCGTACGTGCTGCCCCGGCTGCTGCCCGAATTGCGTACGCGGGTGCCCGCTCTGGTGCCGCACGTCATCGAGGACCGGACCGCCCGGTTGCTGGACGGGCTGCGCTCGGGCGTCCTGGATGTGGCGCTGCTGGCGCTGCCCACCGATGTCGCCGGACTGGTCGAGATACCGCTCTACACCGAGGAGTTCGTGCTGGTGCTGCCGCGCGAGCACGAACTGGCCGGGCGCACCGACCTGACACCGGCCGACCTGGACGCGCAGCCGCTGCTGCTCCTCGACGAGGGCCACTGCCTGCGCGACCAGACCCTGGAACTGTGCCGGGCGCACGACGCGCAGCCGGGTGCGGTCGGCGACACCCGCGCGGCCTCGCTGGCCACCGTGGTGCAGTGCGTCGCGGGCGATCTAGGCGTCACGCTGATCCCGGCCATGGCGGTGGCCGCCGAAACCGCGCGCGGCACTTTGGACATCGCGACCTTCGCCGCGCCCGCGCCGGGCCGCACGGTCGGACTGGCGTTCCGCTCCTCCACCGCCCGGGGCGACGACTACGACCAGCTCGCCGAGATCATCCGGGAATGCCGGCCGCGCTGACCCCTCGTGCGGTGCACGGCGCTGACCCCTCGTGCAGTGCCGGCCGGCGACCCCGACAATTCCGGCAACCTGCGCGGTTGCGTCACCACAGGGTGTCTGAAACGCTCGGGCCTATGCGGATTCACCACCTGAACTGCGGCACCATGGGATTCGGCCTGATCGATCACTGCCTGCTCATCGAGACCCGGGACGCGCTCGTGCTCGTCGACACCGGGTTCGGGCTGGAGGCCGTGCGGCAGCCCGGCAAGATGGTGGGTGCCGGCCGTTTCCTGCTGGGGGCGAAGCCGGCCGAGGCCGAGACGGCGGTGCGCCAGATCCAGCGCCTGGGCTATGACCCGCGCGATGTCCGCCACGTCATCCTGACCCATCTCGACCTGGACCACTCCGGCGGGCTGTCGGACTTTCCCGAGGCCACCGTGCACGTGCACGGACCCGAATTCCGTGCAGCCACCGCCACACCGACCCTGTCCGAGCGGTTGCGCTACCGGGCCGCGCAGTGGGCGCACGGGCCCAAGTGGATGGTGAACGAGGTCGAGGGCGGCGAGGACTGGTTCGGGTTCACCGCGGTGCGCGACCTGCCCGGGCTGCCGCCGGAAATCCTGGTGGTGCCGCTGGCCGGGCACACCCGCGGGCACGCCGGGGTCGCGATCGACCACGGCAACGGGTGGCTGCTGCACGCGGGTGACTCGTTCTTCGCGGAGTCCACCATCCATCCCGAGGAGCCCTTCACGCCGTTCTGGTGGAAGGTGTACGAGACCGGAGCCATTGCGGGCGAGGCGTATCGGGCCAATCAGCGGCGGCTGCGGGAACTCAGGAAGCTGCACGGTCACCAGGTGACCATCATCAACTCGCACGACGCGGGCATTTTCGCCCGTACGGCCGGCAGATGACCAGCCCCGGCTCGCGGGAACTCCCCGCTCCGCCGCCCCGCGGTTCGCGGTGGAGGCGATCGCGGTTACCGGCGGCGGGTGAGCCCCTGTTCGTCTACGGGACTCTACAATTCGGCCCGGTGCTGACCGAATTGATCGGTCGGGTACCGGCCATGGAACCCGCGCGGTCGATCGGGCGGCGGGCGGCCGCGCTGCCCGGCCGCGCGTATCCGGGACTGGTGACCGCGACCGGCTCCGTGACCGAGGGATACCTGCTCACCGGGCTGACCGCCGACGAGTGGCGGGTGCTCGACGCTTTCGAGGACGACGAATACGATCTGCTGCCGGTGTCCGTGCACGCGGGGGAGCGGGTCGGCTACGCGTGGACCTATGCCTGGACCGCCGAGGTCGAGGACTTCGAGTGGTCGCCGACGGCCTTCGCCTCCGAGCACCTGCCGCGTTACGTCGGGAAATGCGCTGCGTGGCGGCGGAATCTGATCCTGCTCAGCGAGACTGTATGACGCCGGACACACTCGTGCGGTAGAAGTTGATCGCATGGATGCAGAGGGCACTGAGCCAACAGTGGCGGGCGCGCGGTCGCAGGCGCTCGGAGATCTCCTGCGGCGCAGCGCCGCCCGGGTCCCGGACAAGACCGCGCTGGTCTGGCGGGATCGGCGGGAGAGCTACGCCGATCTCGACGCGGCGGTGAACCGGGTCGCGCACAGCCTGGCCGATCGCGGTGTGACGCAGGGCGATCGGGTCGCGATCTATTCGCACAACTGCCGTGAGTTCGTGCTCGTGTACTTCGCGCTGGCGCGGCTGGGCGCGATCTCGGTCCCGATCAACTTCATGCTCACCGCCGACGAGGTGGCCTTCATCCTCGAACACTCCGGGGCTGTCGCGCTGATCACCGAGGACGGACTGGCCGGGGAGGCCGAGGCCGCGGTGAAACAGTTGGGTGACAGCGAGATCCGGCTGTTCGGCTGGATCGGGCTGGGCGGGCTGCCCGCGACGGCCGGGTGGGAGGACGTGAGCGCGTGGGAACACCATCCCGACGCCTCGGCGCCGCAGGTGTTCGTCGGCGACGACGATCCCATCCAGATCATGTACACCTCCGGCACCGAGGCCCGCCCCAAGGGCGCGGTGCTGTCCAGCCGCGGGCTCATCGCGCAGTACACCAGTGTGGTGGTGGACGGGCGCATGAGCGCCGACGACATCGAGGTGCACGCGCTGCCGCTGTATCACTGCGCCCAGCTGCACTGCTTCCTCACGCCCGATCTGTGGCTCGGCGCGACCAGCATCCTGCTGCCGGGCCCCGATGCCGCGACGATCCTGCGCACCATCCAAACCGAGCGCGCCACCAAACTGTTCTGCCCGCCGACCGTGTGGGTGTCGCTGCTGCGGCATCCCGACTTCGACCGCTACGACCTGTCGTCCCTGCGCAAGGGCTACTACGGCGCCAGCATCATGCCCGTCGAGGTGCTGGTCGAACTCTCCGAGCGGCTACCCGGGGTGGGGCTCACCAACTTCTACGGCCAGACCGAACTCGCGCCGCTGGCCACGGTCCTCGCACCCGAGGACCAGCTGACCAAGCCCGGTTCGGCGGGCCGCCCGGCCCTCAATGTCGAGACCCGCGTGGTCGATGACGACGACATTCCGGTGGGTGTCGGCGTGGTAGGCGAGATCGTGCACCGCTCTCCGCAGGCCATGCTCGGCTACTGGAACGACCCCGCGAAAACCGCGGAAGCCTTCCGCAACGGCTGGTTCCACAGCGGCGACCTCGGCGTCCTGGACGCCGACGGCTACCTCAGCGTCGTCGACCGCAAGAAGGACATGATCAAGACCGGCGGTGAGAACGTCGCCAGCCGCGAGGTCGAAGAGGTCCTCTACGAGCACCCCGAGATCTCCGAGGCCGCCGTGGTGGGCATCCCGCACCCGCACTGGATCGAAGCCGTCACCGCGATCGTGGTGGCCCGCAATGGAACCGACCCCGACGCCGCCACCGTCATCGCGCACTGCAAGCAGCGGCTCGCCGGCTACAAGGTCCCCAAGTACGTGACGTTCGTCGAGGCGCTGCCCAAGAACCCGAGCGGCAAGATCCTCAAACGCGAACTACGCACCGCCCACGCCCATCTCGCCACCGAGGCCTGATACCGCGATCCCGTCCAGGTGCGCGATATTCGCGCGATCGCCGGGGTCCGCACTCGGGGCCCCGGCGAACCAGGCATCCAGAATCTCGGCCAGCTGCGCCCGTGAGGTGAGCCGCAGACTCAATGCCAGCACGTTGGCGTCGTTCCACTTCCGTGCTCCCTCGGCGGTATACGCGTCCACGCACAGCGCCGCCCGCACCCCCGGCACCTTGTTCGCCGCAATCGAAGCGCCGGTCCCGGTCCAGCAGCACACCACCGCCTGCTCGGCCCGTCCTTCCGCGACATCCCGCGCCGCGGACTCACTGGCCCAGGCCCAGTCGTCGCGTTCCGCGGGCTCCAGCGCGCCGTGCACGGTCACCTCGTGCCCGCGCGCCCGCAGCTCCTCGACCACGGCCGCGGCCACGCCGGTGTCCTCGTCAGCGGCAACCGAAATCCTCATGGATGCAGTATCGCCGCTGCGGCGAGCGGACGGTCATCGACCGGCCGCGCGCGCCAGTTCCTCGGGGTATCGGGCGCCCGCGACGGCGCCGGAGGGGGCGGCGGCCTCGATCCGGGCCAGGTCCTCGGCCGTCAGCGTGATCTCGGTGGCCGCGACGTTCTGCTCGAGGTAGGTGCGGCGCTTGGTGCCGGGGATGGGGACCACGTCCAGACCCCGGGACTGGACCCAGGCCAGCGCCAATTGACCGGGGGTGACGCCCTTTTCGTCGGCGAGGCTGCGCAGTGCCGCGACGATGGCGAGGTTGGCGTCGAAGTTGCCGTCGGCGAAACGGGGCAACCGGCGGCGCATGTCGTCGGCCGGGAGGTCGGCGGTCGAGGTGATCGCGCCGGTGAGGAAGCCCCGACCCAGCGGGGAGAAGGGGACGATGCCGATGCCGAGTTCGCGGCAGGCGGGGAGGATCTCGGCCTCGATATCGCGGGTCCAGAGGGACCATTCGCTCTGGAGCGCGGTCACCGGGTGGACGGCGTGGGCGCGGCGGATGCTGTCCACCGAGGCTTCGGAGATGCCGAGGTAGCGGACCTTGCCCGCCTGGACCAGCTCCGCCAGGGCGCCCCAGGTCTCCTCGATCGGCACGTTCGGGTCGACGCGGTGCTGGTAGTAGAGGTCGATGTGGTCGACGCCGAGCCGTGCGAGGGATTCGTCGCAGGACTGCTTCACGTAGGCGGCGTCGCCGCGGGCGCCCATCGCGCCCTGGTCGCCCCAGACGATGCCGAACTTGGTTGCGAGGACCACCTTGTCGCGGCGGTCGGCGATGGCGCGGCCCACCAGGCGCTCATTGGTTTCGGGGCCGTAGACATCGGCGGTGTCGAGCAGGGTGACGCCGAGGTCCAGAGCGCGATGGATGGTGGCGATGGACTCGGTGTCATTGTCGTGCACGCCGTAGGCGTGGCTCATGCCCATGCAGCCGAGGCCCTGCGCGCCGACGGTCAGTTCGCCGAGCTTCCTGGTCGCGATCATGCGGTGAATCCTCCTCGGTGGGACTGGAATTCGCGGCGGGAGCCGCGCACGGACACGACGCTACGACCTGGAGTGTGCTCCAGGTCAACCCGGAAACCGCGGAGTCGCACACTCACCGGCGGTTCGGCATGTGGTGGTGGAGCAGGACGGTGAGCTGGGTGCCCGCGTCGGTGAAGGGCAGGGCGGATTTCAGCGCCCGGCTCTGCACGATCGCGCCCTCGATCACCGACAGTGCGAAACCCGACAGCGAGCACGCCGTCGCCCGCTCGACCCCGGCCGCCACCAAGCCGTCGGCCAGCCGCGCGGTCCACTCGGAGAACGCCTGCCCGGCGGCCGACTGCAGCGTCGGGTCGAGTTCGTCGAGAGCGGCGGCCATCATGAACGAGCCCGCCCGGAACTCGCTGGTCTCCAGCTGGCCGCGCCAGAAGCCGAGTAGTTCGTCCACCCACGCCGCCAGTGAGGGCGCGCCCGGCAGCGCGTCGGACATGCGGCTCACGTGCGAGTAGACCATGCGGGACACGATGCGGGCGGCGGTCGCCACCAATTCACCCTTGCCGGACGGGAAGTGCTGGTAGAGCGAGTTTCGGGAGGCGTTGCTGCGCTTGAGCAGCTCGTTCAGCCCGGCCGCGTGCACGCCGTGCTCCTGGACCGTGGTGATGGTGCTCGCGATCAATCGGGCGCGCGGTCCCGCCGTCATTGCAAATCCCTCCAGCCCTTGTGTGAACCGATCGGTCCATGTTAAACCTTTCCCATGTGGACCGATCGGTTCATATGGGAAAAGAGGAATTCCGCGCATGTCAGCCCAGATCGCCACCGCCACCCCGGTCGCCCACGCCGCGCTGCTCGGCCTGGGCGTGTACCGACCACGCCGGGTGGTCCCCAACGCCGAGATCGTCGACCGCATCAACTCCTCGGACGAATGGATCCGGACCCGCTCCGGTATCGAGGCCCGCCACTGGGCCGAAGCGGACGAGACCATCGTGAGCATGAGCACCGCCGCCGCCGTCGACGCGCTCGAGGCCGCGGGCGTCACCGCGCAGCAGATCGACGCGGTCATCCTGGCCACGTCCTCCCAGATGGTGCTGGGACCGTCGGCCGGCGCCGTGGTCGCCACCGAACTCGGCATGCACGACACCGCCGCCTTCGACGTCTCGGCCGGCTGCGCGGGCTTCTGCTACGCGCTGGCCAATGCCGCCAACCTGGTGCGTGCCGGACAGGCCCGGCATGTGCTGGTGATCGGGGTGGAACGGCTCTCGGACCTGCTCGACCAGGAGGACCGGACCTGCGCGTTCATCTTCGCCGACGGCGCGGGCGCGGTCGTGGTGGGACCGTCGGAGGCCGAGGGCATCGGGCCGGTGGCCTGGGGTTCGGACGGCAGTCAGACCGCGGCGATCAAGCAGGACAAGGACTTTCAGCAGTACTTCGCCGAGGTGGCCGAGGCCGAGGCGACCGGCGGCACCACTGTGCGGCCGTACATCCGGATGAATGGTACGGCCGTATTCCGTTGGGCCGTCACGTTCTTGGAGAAGGCGTGCCGCGACGCGCTGGATCAGGCGGGCGTCACCGTCGAGGATCTGGACGCGTTCGTGCCGCATCAGGCCAACAGCCGCATCACCGATGCGCTGGTGCGCACCCTGCACATGCCCGAAAGCATCTCTGTCGCAAGGGATATCGCTGAGACCGGTAACACCAGCGCCGCCTCGATCCCGATGGCCATGGAGCAGCTGCTGCGCTCCGGTGTGTCCCGGCCGGGCGACACCGCGCTGCTGCTGGGTTTCGGTGCGGGCCTGGCCTACGCCGGTCAGGTGGTCAAACTCCCCGCCATCGCCTGACGATCGGCCAGCAGACAACGAAATCCGTTGTGTGAAGCGACGGAAACCGTAGCAATGAGAAGCGCCCCCGCACGGAAGTCCGTACGGGGGCGCTCCTGGGTGGGGCTGATCGACTAGACGCTCACGCCCACACGCAGCGCGTGCGGCTCGATCGCGCCGCGGACCAGGGCCTGCGCGTCGATGGTCTCGGCCCGGTAGGGCAGGGTCGCCAGGGTGGCGGTCATCTTGGCCACCGGATCCGCGATCGCCTTCGGGGTGCCGAAGATGAAGGTCCACTCGTGCTCGTCGCTGACGTAGGGCACGACGGTCTCGAACAGGTTGTGGAACCGGGTCCACGAGCGCTTCAGGGTCTCGTTGCGCCACATGGTCTGACAGCCGGCCTGCGCGGCGAGCACGCCGCCCTCGGCCAGCAGCGCCTTACAGCGGTTGAGGAAGTCGTCCTCGTAGAGGCGGTTGTGCTGCGCGTCCTCGACCCGCTCGTCCGGCAGGTCGATGCAGATCATGTCGTAGCGCACGCCCGCGGCCTCGGCCTTGGCCAGGAAGTCCCAGCCGTCGGCGTAATGCATCTTGATCGGGCCGGTCTGCGCGACCGCCTCGGCCAGATCGGCCTGGCTGTAGCCGTAGGGGAGGTGCTCGGCGCACAGCTCCACCTCCAGCTGGTCGATGTCGACGTGGTCGACGAGCGAGGCGCCCGCGGCCACCGACATCTGCGAGGCGACACCCTCACCGGAACCGATGATCAGCACCTTGTCCAGCTTCTCGGCCAGCGCGTAACCCGGGACCAGCATGGCCTCGTGGTAGGTGAGCTGCGAGAACTCGGTGGACTGGCGGTCGTCGTCGGAGAACAGGGAGATGCCCTGCTCGGTGCGCGCGATCACCATGTGCTGGAACGGGGTGTTGGTGTCCACGATGGTTTCCGTGGTGTTCCACACCCGGGTCAAGCCCTCGCCGACCGGCTCGTGGATCCGGCGGGCGGTGTGGCCGCGCTGGATGACCTCGATGTTCACCGAACCCGGAGACAGCTCCTGCTGCAGCAGTTCGACGGCCTTGGTGGCGCCGGAACCGATACTGCCGCAAGTGAACACGTCGACGAAGATGTCGCCGGACTCAGGGTAGGTGTGGATCGAGGCATGCGACTCGGCCAGGAGGGCCAGGATGGTGACACCCTGCGGCTCGAACTTCTTGCTCACGACATCGCAGATGGTCACCCCCGCGGCGACCAACGATTTTCGAAGCGCGGTTTCGAGTCGTTCGAGGTCGTCGCAGAGGCTGGCGTCGACACCACCGAACTCGGCCAGCACGTGCCAGCCGGTGAATTCTGCCGTGATCATGGCTAAAACTCACTCTCGCTCAGCGCCAGTGACATGGACAGTCAAAGGCGGAAAACCGTTGAAGGACACCGACGAATAGCTCGCCGTATAGGCGCCGGTCTCGAGGATCCGAACGGGATCACCGGCTCGCAACGTGGTCGGAAGGAGGACACGCGTGCGTTGATAGAGTACATCGTCGCCATCACACGTAGGACCGGCTACCACAGCTTCGTCCTTCGGATCCGCGTCCCGATCGGTTTGGAATCGGTAGGCGATGTACTCGTTCTCGGTCTCGGCCATGCCGTTGTAGCGGCCGATGTCGAGGTATACCCAGCGCCGCCCGTCCGGCGCTACGCGAACATTCACCACTTCGGCGTGGATCACACCGGTGTTGCCCACCAGGGCGCGACCGGGTTCCACGACGAGTTCGGTGTGTTCCGGGAGAAAGCGGCTCGCCGCCTCGGCGATGGCCGCGCCCAGCTCCGCGAGTCCGGGAGCCGGATCGGCGTACGAAATCGGAAGTCCCCCACCGATATTCACCGCCGTGACTGGAATGTCCTTGACCGCCAACGCTTCCGCGATGGCGCCTGCCTGCTCGATCCCGATGCCCCAGGCCTTCGGGTCCAGCTGCTGCGAGCCGACGTGGAAATAGGGGCCGACCACGGTCAGGCCGAGATCGTGCGCCCGCACCAGCAGCCGCTTGGCCTCACCCGGCGCGCAGCCGAACTTGGTCCCGAACGGCGTCTGCGACTGCGGAGCCGACGACAGGAACCGGCACTCGACCTCGGAACCCGGCGCGTGCTCGGCGATGCGTTCCAGGTCGTCCTCGGTGTCGAAGGCGTAGCGCCGCACGCCCGCCGCGTATGCGGTGGCGATCTGGGAAGCCTTCTTGATCGGGTTGCCGTAGCACATGACGGCCGGATCGACACCTTCCGCCAGGCAGAGCTCGATCTCACCGACGCTGGCGACGTCGAACTCCGCGCCCTCGTCGTTCAGCAGCCGGATGATCTCCGGCACGGGACTCGCCTTGACGGCGAAGCGAATTCGTGCCGCGGGAAGTGCGGCGTGCAGTGCGCGGTAGTTCGCGCGGACCTTGTCGAGGTCGATGACCAGACAGGGTGACTCGGGCAGGTTTCGACCGGGCAATCTAAGGGAACTCTTTTCTGTCGGCCGCAACGGCAGGGACTCAGGCAACCTGCGAGACGATACACGCGTTGAGCCTCGAAAAACGAACCGGTGGACGATCGATTACGTCACTCTAACGCCGGGATTCGTTCGGCTGCCCCGCGCGACGTCTTACGGGAGTGTGACCTCGGACCACCAGGAGCGGCCCGCCGCTCTTCCCCAGGTCACCGGGAGTCAGCCCGCGGTGACCGAAAGGTCGTCGAATACCACTTCACCCGCGGCATCGGACTCGGCCAGATCCACGATGGCGCCGATGGACCAGCCGTGGTCGCCGTTGGGGTCGTCGAGCACCTGCCGGACATCCCAGAATCCCGGCCGCTGCTCGACCCGGAACAGCTGTGGTCCACGGGCGTTCGGACCGGTCCCGATGGTCTCGTATTCGTCGAAATAGGGGCCGAGTTCGGCCGCCCAGTCCAGTTCGTCGCCCAGCTCGGCCAGCGCGTCCCAGCGCCGCAGCGCGGCCAGGTCCACCCGCCGGAACATGGCATTGCGCACCAGCACCCGGAACGCGCGCTCATTGGCGGTGATCGGCCGTACGGTCTCGGCCCCGAACGCCACCTGCTGATCGTCGGACTCCGCACCGGGATTGGTGAGCTGCTCCCACTCGTCGAGCAGGCTGGAGTCGACCTGCCGGATGAGTTCGCCGAGCCATTCGGTGATGTCGTCGAGTTCCTCGGTGCGCGCCTGCTCGGGCACGGTCCGCCGCAGCGCGCGATACGCGTCGGCCAGATACCGCAGTACCACGCCCTCGGAGCGGGCCAGCTCGTAACCCGACACCAATTCGGCGAAGGTCATGGACCGCTCGACCATCTCGCGCACCACGGATTTGGGGGAGGGCTCGAACTCCGACACCCAGGGGTGGCCGGCCTTGTAGGTCTCGAACGCGGGCTCGATGAGTTCGGCGGCCAGGGGCTTGGGCCAGGTGACTTCTTCGAGGAGTTCCATGCGCTCCTCGTATTCGATCCCGTCTGCCTTCATCTCCGCGACCGCCTCGCCGCGTGCCCGGTGCTGCTGGGCCATGAGCAGCTGGCGCGGATCCTCGAGGGTGGACTCGATCAGTGAGATCACATCGAGGGTGTAGGTCGGCGATTGCTTGTCGAGCAGTTCCAGTGCCGCCAGCGCGAACGGCGAGAGCGGTTGGTCGAGCGCGAAATCGCGCTGCAGGTCGACCATGAGCCGGGCATGTCGTCCGTACCGGTCGGGTTCGTCGAGCTGCTGGACCACGCCCGCGTCCCGCAGCGCCCGGTACAGGCGGATCGCCTTGAGGATGTGCTTGCGCTGCGCGGCCCGCGGCTCATGGTTCTCCTCCAGCAGGTGTCGCATGGCGTAGAAGCAATTGCCTTTGCGCGCAATCACATTCAGCAGCATGGAGTTGGTCACATTGAACCTCGACACCATGGGCTCGGGCGAGGCCGCCACCAGCCGGTCGAAGGTGTCCTCCGACCAGGACACGAAACCCTCGGGCGGCTTCTTCTTCTGGACCTTCTTCAGCTTCTTGGGGTCGTCGCCCGCCTTGGCGATGAGTCGCGCGTTCTCCACCTCGTGCTCGGGAGCCTGCACGACGACCGTGCCCAGGGTGTCGTAGCCCGCGCGCCCCGCCCGGCCCGCGATCTGATGGAACTCGCGGGCATTGAGCCGGCGCGTGCGCACGCCGTCGAACTTGGTGAGTCCGGTCAGCATCACGGTGCGGATCGGCACGTTGATGCCGACACCGAGGGTGTCGGTGCCGCACACCACTTTCAGCAACCCGTCCTGAGCGAGCTTCTCGACCAGTCGCCGGTACTTGGGCAGCATGCCCGCGTGGTGCACGCCGATGCCGTGGCGGATGAACCGCGACAGCGTCTTGCCGAAGCCGGTGGCGAAGCGGAATTCGCCGATGGCCGCGGCGATGGCCTCCTTCTCGGCCTTGGACGAGACATTGACGCTCATCAGCGCCTGCGCCCGCTCCATGGCCGCGGCCTGGGTGAAGTGCACGACGTACACCGGCGCGAGGCTGGTGGTCACCAGATCCTCGAGCGTCTCGGTGATGGGTGTGCGCACATACGAGAAGCTCAGCGGCACCGGCCGTTCCGAACCGGACACCACGGCGGTCTCGCGGCCGGTGCGCCGGGTCAGATCCTCGGCGAAGAAGTCGACCTCGCCGAGCGTGGCCGACATGAGCAGGAACTGCGCGCCGGGCAGCTCGATCAGCGGCACCTGCCACGCCCAGCCGCGATCGGGGTCGGCGTAGTAGTGGAACTCGTCCATGATCACCTGTCCGATATCGGCGGAAGCGCCCTCGCGCAGTGCCAGATTCGCCAGGATCTCCGCGGTGGCGCAGATGATCGGCGCCTCCGGGTTCACCGCCGCGTCGCCGGTCACCATGCCCACCCGGTCGGCCCCGAAGACGTCGCACAGCGCGAAGAACTTCTCGCTCACCAGCGCCTTGATCGGCGCGGTGTAGTAGCTGCGCTGGCCCCGGTTGAGCGCGGCGAAGTGCGCGCCCAGCGCGACCAGCGACTTCCCGGACCCGGTCGGGGTGTTCAGGATGACGTTCGACCCGGTGACCAGCTCCAGCAGCGCTTCTTCCTGCGCCGGGTACAGATTCAGGCCGGCCGAGCTCGCCCAGTCGGCGAAGGTCTCGTACAACCAGTCCGGGTCCACGTCGGATACGGCACGGTCGGGAACCAATTCGGACAGCTGCACGCCGCCCAACGTTACCGGTCGCCGCCGCGGGCGTCGGTAGCGACCACTACCGCAGCGGCGGGTTCTCCGGTCCGTCGCCGTCGGCGTAGCCGGCCTGCTCGGCCAGGAAGCGCTCGAACTCCGCGCCCAGCTCGTCGCCGGTGGGCAGGTCGTTCTCGCTGGCCAGCAGGCTGGACTGGCGTTCCTGGGCGGTGACGAAGCTGTCGTACTGGCGTTCCAGCGCCGCCACCACGGTCTCCACCTCGGAGTTGCCGGCGATCTGCTCGTTGACCTGTTCGCGCACCCGCGCGGCAGCATCGGTGAGCGCGGCCAGCGGTAGTTCGAGGCCCGCGTTCTCGGCGACGTTCTCCAGCAGCGTCTGCGCGGCCTCCGGGTAGGCGGTCTGGGTCAGGTAGTGCGGCACATGGACCGAGAAACCGACCGACTCGTGCCCGTGCTGGGCCATCCGGAACTCCAGCAGCGAGGACGCGCTGCCCGGTACCTGCAGCTCACCCGGCCAGCGCTGGTGATCGCCGATCAGATCGGAGTCGGAGGCGTGCGCGGTGACGCCGAGGGGACGGGTGTGCGGAATCGCCATGGGAATCGCGCTCAGACCGATGGTCCGGCGCACGCCCAGCTGCTCGGCGAGCAGGCGCACCGCGGTGACGAACCGCTCCCAGCGCAGGTCCGGTTCCAGCCCGGCCAGCAGCAGGAACGGCGTACCGGCGGTGTCCTTGAGCGCCCACAGGCTGAGTTCCGGCTCGGTGTAGTCGGAGAAGTGGTCGGTCTTGAAGGTCATCAGCGGCCGCCGCGAGCGGTAGTCGAGCAGTTCGTCCATGTCGAACGAGGCGACCAGTTCGTGCTCGAGGCTTTCCTTCAGATGCGTGGTGGCGAGGCGTACCGCGTGCCCGGCATCGGTGAAACCCTCGAGACCGTGCACCAGCACCGGACCCGAGCCGTCAGCGGACGACAGCTGCGGAGCCGGGAACTCCAGCTCGTACATTCGCGACTCGTAGTCCATCGCGTACTCCTTCCTGCGTGGCCCACTTTCGCGACCAACCCACATTGTCCCTCATGCGCATGACAGGTGTGCACCACCCGCATTGGGTGTGCAACGCGCCGGGCCCGGACACGCATTCCCGGCCGTGCGCCGCGCGGCGTGGCATTCGGTGTGACGCGGCGTGGCATTCGGTGTGAACAGCCGATTTTCGGCATAGTGGGCGGAGTGATCGCGCCCTTCCGCACTCCCGCACGCAGCAGCCTCAGGACCGCGCGCACCGTGGGGATCATGGCGCTGGGCGGGTTGCTCGCCGCCTGTGGGACCACGGTATCCGGTCATCCGATCGCCGCCCGCAATCCGGTGCCGGCGGCCGGCTCCGACACCGGTCTGACCAAACTGCTGCCGGATCCCTCGCAGTTCCCGTCGCGGTACCCCGCGATCGTGCTGCCCGCCGCGGCCGCGAGCCAGGCCGCCAATGATCTCGAGGGCTACCTGCCGGGGGCACAAGTGGATCCGAACACCTGCGCACCGGCCACGCCCACCGCGGGCCCGGCCGTGGCGGTCGGCACCGACGACACCACCCGCGCCACCCTCACCGTGGCGCTCACCCGGTCGGGTCGACCGCTGTCGGCACTGCGAGATCAGTTGCAGCGCTGCGGAACCGTGCGCGTCGGGCACTCCGGTGTCACCTCGGTGGTGACCACGCAGCTGGATCCGCCACCGCCGATCGATGCCGACGACTCACTCGCGCTGCGCCGCACGGTCGGCACCGACAAGAGTGCGACCGGCCTCACCAGGACCATGCAGACGCTGGTGGGGCAGATCGGCGATGTGCGAATCGCCGTGACCTACATGACCTCCGGGTCCACCTCCGACAGCGAGGCCCTCGACGGCCTGTTCACCACCGCGGTACGCAAGGTCCGCAAGGGCTGAGAACCCGAAGGCGAGCTGCGGAACCCGGGAAAGGGAGCCGACCCCTGCCTTGTTTCGGCTCCCGGGCCCGATCAGCAGATGGGAAGCGGGGTGGCCGACCCCGATGCGGAACCGCTGCCCGCCGAACCCGTTCCGGCCGAACCGCTTCCGCCGGAGCCGCTGCCCGCGGAACCGGAGCCCGCCGAACCGCTGCTCGACGAACCCGGGAAGAGCGAGGAGATCGACGGGCAGCCGCCGCCGCCCGCGCCCACGACGTAGAAGGTGGTCACGCTGGAGAACCCCTGGCGGACGCCGATGGTGTAGGTAGCGTCGGCGTCCGGGTGCCAGGGCATGTTCGCGACGGCGCCGGCCCAGGTGAGGGTCGGCGTGACGGTCCCGATGACCGTGCCGTTCACCAGGAAGTCGACCGGGGTCAGCTGGTCGTTGCCTGTCAGCCGCGCCTGGATGGTGCAACCGTCGGCGACAGAGCACGACTTGCCGCTGGCGAGGCCGGCGACGCTGACATTGTCGATGGACGCGTTGGCCGGGCCGGCCAGCATCGAGCCGGCGACGACGGCGAGCGCGACAGCCGCGCCCGCACCGGCGGCGGGCCGTCGGAGGTCTCGGTGGAGCTTATTTCTCATCAGGAGGATCCTTTCGGCGCGTTGATGGGGTCGCGCCGAGCGGACTGTAACAGTGAAGAACATCAAATATCGCGAAATCGCTTGTGCTGCAATATGATTCAGTAATTGCATGACCGGCCGTCGCTTACTGCCCGGTAGTCCGGTAGCGCTGTGCCAACTCGGCTCCCAGCCGGGCGAGTTCGGCGCGCACCGACTCCGGCTCGATCACCTCGAGGGCCGCGCCCCAGCCCGCCAGCTGCTGAGCGATCATGAGCGGCGTCGGCGCGGTGACCCGGGCCCGGACCCGCCCGTCGGCGGTCGCGCCGTCCAGAACGCAGTGCCGCCCTTGCTGTTTGCACAGCACCGGCGCGAGCTCGGCTGGGATCAGCACGGTGGCCGAGAGGGCGGAGCGCTGCCGTTCGACCTCCTCGACCACCTCCGACCAGGCCGTCGACAGGTCGAAATCCTCCGGCCGGTGGGCGACCTCGTCGGTGATCGCCAGGGTGGCGATCCGGTCCACGCGGAAGGTCCGCTGCCCGTGCTCGGTTCCGGCCACCAGGTACCAGTTGCCGTCCTTGTCCACCAGGCCCCACGGATCGACCACCCGCTCGGTCCGCCGCCCGGCCCGGTCGTAGGCGAACCGGATCCGGCGGCGGCGCACCACCGCTCGCTGCAACTCGTCCACCAGCGCGGGCGGCCGCTGGTCCGATTCGCCCCAGCGGGCCGGGTCCACCACGATCGCGCCCGCCGCCGCCTCGGCCTCGGTGCGGAAGGGCTGCGGCAAGGCGCGCAACAATTTCCGCAGGGCCGACTTGGTGGCGGGTGTGGCCGTCGCCACCGGGCCCAGCAGCAGGAACAGGGCCTGGGCCTCGGCGGCGGTGAGGCCGCTGAGATCCGTGCGCGCGCCGCCCACCAGGGCCCAGCCGCCGCCGCGTCCGGGCTGCGGGTAGATCGGAATCCCGGTCGTGGACAAGGCCTCCAGGTCCCGGCGCGCGGTGGCCACCGACACCTCGAGCTCGGCCGCGACCTCCGCCGCGGTCACCCGGCCCCGGGCCTGCAGGAACAGCAGGGTCGCCACCAGTCGATCCGCGCGCATATCCGGAATTCTGCCCGGAAAAGTGCTCATTCGGTGAGCACTTTGAGCGCGATGATGGATTCAGATCGAGAACCACCCCCGACCCAGGAGGACGACCATGCTGCGTGGAATGGCCACCGTCAACTACTTCGCCGACGATCTGGAGGCGGCCAAGGACTGGTACAGCGAACTGCTCGGTGTCGCACCGTATTTCACCGTGCCGGGCGGGTACTACGAGTTCCGCATCGGCGACTACCAGGCCGAGCTCGGGATCATCAACAGGAAGTTCGCGCCCTCCCACCCGGATGTCCCGGGCGGCCAGATCGTGAACTGGCACGTCGACGATGTGGCGGCCACCTTCGGGCGGCTGCTCGACATGGGAGCCACCGTCTACGAGCCGATCATCGAACGCGGCGAGGGGACCGGGTTCGTGACGGCCTCGGTGGTGGACCCGTTCGGCAATGTCCTGGGCATCATGTCCAATCCGCACTACCTGGAGATCCTCGGTGAGTCCCGGCCGTGATGAATCGTGCTCGGCATGGCGCGATACTCCTTCCGGCACTGTGCAGGGCACTCCTTCCAGCACTGTGCAGGACCAGTGCCGAGGCGGACTGTAACAGCGTGACCGCGCCCGCTCGGTCAAAATGAAACGAATCCATTTCAAGTTCGGGTCCGGCGGTCCGGGCGCACGGTAGCAGCGGGCACCGACAGCTCGCGGCCGTATCCGCCCGGGGCTCGCCGAGTAGTCCACGGCGCGCCGAAACATCCACAGCCTCAGCGAAACCCGAGGTCGGCCGCCCGGAGCGGTCTGCGGCGCGGCGCACTCTCGACGGCATGAACGCACCCAGCGAGCCCACGCCACCCGTCGAGCCGAAGTCGGCCGTCGAGCCCGAGCCACCCGATCGCCCCGAACCTGCCGCCGACCCGCCCTTCGAAGATCCCGGCGAGCCCGGGGCGCGGCTGCGGGCGCCCGGCGATCTGATCGCGGCCGTCCCGGCCATGCTCGGATTCATGCCCGCACGGTCGCTGGTGGTGACGGTGCTGCGAGCGGATCAGGCGTCGCCGGATATCGCGGCGGTCGAGGTGGTGACCCGCATGGATCTCGACAATCCCGGGCGGAGCGCGATGGGGATGCTGGTCGAGCGGGTCGCGGGCATCTGCGTACGGCACCGGGCCGTCGCGGCGCTGGCCCTCGTCGTCGACGACCGGGCCACGGTGCCGACCCGCAAGCATCGCGGTGTGCGGGCGCGCAAGCACCACGATCTCGTTGCGGCGCTGGAACATCGGCTCGATGTCGACGCCGTGCCGCTGGCGGGGGCCTGGGCGGTGCAGGCCATCGGCGCCGAACTGCCGTGGTGGACGCTGTCCGGACCGTGGTCGCGCGGATTGCAACCGGATCCGGCGGCCTCGATGGTGACGTTGCGGCATGTGCTGGAGGGCCGGCCGCTGCGCGGTTCCCGGCGGGAGCTGACCGATATCCTCGCTGTCGACCCGGCGGCACGCGACGCCACCGCCGCCGCCCTGGAGGTGGCGGTCGCCGCCGCGGCCCGGCGGCCGGCCCGGGTTGTGCAGCACGGCGATCCGCGCCTGCAGCTGCGGCTCGAGGTGTGCCGGGTGCTGCGCTACCTGGAACGCGTCGAGGCCGGTGCCCGGCTCACGCCGGCCGAGGTGGCGGAGGTGGCCGTGGCCCTGCGGGATTCGGCGCTGCGCGACATCATGTTCGGGCTCGCCCCGGGCCCGCGCGCCGACGGTGCGGAGGCGTTGTGGCTGCAGCTGGCGCGGGCGCTGCCGGATCCGGATCGCGCCGAAGCGGCGGCACTGCTGGGCTATTGCGCCTACACGCGCGGGGACGGCCCGCTCGCGGGCGTGGCACTGGACGCCGCGCTGGCCGCCGATCCGAAGCACCGCATGGCGATGCTGCTGGACCTCGGCTTACAGACGGGTCTGCGACCGGAGCGGCTGGGCCGCCTCGCGGACTCCGGCCGGGAGACGGCGGCCGAACTCGGCATCCACCTCGGGCCGGAGCCGCGATGACAATACGGCCGTCGCCGCGGACTCAGCGCGCGCTGTGCGCGCGGTCGCCCAGCGAGCGCAGGAAATCCCAGGCGTCGGAGACGATCTCGTCGAGATCGGTGTGCTCGGGTCGCCAGCCGAGTTCGGCGATGGCCTTGGCGCTGGAGGCGATCAGCACGGCGGGGTCACCGGCACGGCGTGGTGCGTCCACCGAATTGATCGGCAGGCCCGTCACCCGCGCGCACGCCGAAATGACCTCGCGCACCGAGAAACCGGTGCCGCTGCCCAGATTGAAGATGCGGTGCACGCCCGGCTGCGACTGCGCCAGCGCCCGCAGGTGCGCCTGCGCCAGATCGCGAATGTGGATGTAGTCGCGCACCGCGGTGCCGTCCGGCGTCGGGTAGTCGGTGCCGAACACCGAGATCGACTCACGATGACCGAGTGCGGTCTGCAACACCAGGGGGATGAGATGGGTTTCCACCACACGGTTCTCGCCGAGCCCGGCGTACGCGCCGGCCACATTGAAGTAGCGCAGGCTGGTCGCGGCCAGACCGTGCGCCGCCGCGTACGAGGTGATGGCGTAGTCGATGGACAGCTTCGACGCGCCGTAGGGGTTGGTCGGCTGCTTGGGCGCGTCCTCGACGATCGGCACCTGCTCCGGCTCGCCGTACACGGCCGCGGTGGAGGAGAACACCAGCCGCGGGGTGCCCGCGTCGCGCATGGCCTCGAGCAGGGCGAGGGTCTTCACCACATTGCCGTGCCAGTACTTCTCCGGCGCCACCACCGACTCGCCGACCAGCGACTGGGCCGCGAAATGCAGCACACCGTCGAAGGATTCGGCCGCGATGAGCTCGGCGCCCGCGGTGGCGATATCGCCCTCGACGAACTTGGCCCCGGCCGGGACACCGTCGGCGTTGCCGGTGGACAGATCGTCGACGACCACGACCTCGTGGCCGTCCTCGAGCAGAACCTGCGCGCAGACGCCACCGACGTAGCCGGCGCCTCCGGTAACCAGAAGCTTCACGTATCAGACCAACTTCACTTGGACGGCGTGCGCCATCTCGTCGGACAGTTCGAATCCCTCATGGCCGGGCACCGAGATGATCACCGCACCCGGTTTGGTCTCCACGGTCACGCGGGCGTCGGGCACCACGCCCGCCTCCCGGAGCTGATTGATGGTCTCCGGATCGGTCTGGATGTGCTCCGAGAGCCGGCGCACCACCACGGCCTGCGCCTGCCCGGTCGGCAGATCGCTGAGCCGGACCAGCTTCTCGTCGGCGGAGGCATTGGCCTGCAGGCCCAGTTCGTCCAGGCCCGGAATGGGATTGCCGTAGGGGGAGGTGGTGGGGTGGTTGAGCACCTCGACCAGGCGGCGCTCGACCTCCTCGCTCATCACGTGCTCCCAGCGGCACGCCTCGGCGTGCACGTTCTCCCACTCCAGCCCGATGATGTCGACCAGCAATCGCTCGGCGAGCCGGTGCTTGCGCATCACGGCGACCGCCATGGCGCGGCCCTTCTCGGTCAGTTCGAGGTGGCGATCACCGGCGACGGTCAGCAGGCCGTCGCGCTCCATCCGCGCGACCGTCTGGCTCACCGTCGGGCCGCTCTGCTCGAGACGTTCGGCGATGCGCGCGCGCAGCGGCGTGACACCCTCCTCCTCGAGGTCGTAGATGGTACGGAGATACATCTCCGTGGTGTCGACCAGATCCTTCACCTGTTAAACCCCTTCGTCGGCACGAATTCTACCCATGCACGGCGGCTGCACCGGGCGACAGCTTATTTCGCGAACTCATTGTCAACACCCAGGACGGGCAGCGTGTTCCCTGCGGGTTCTCCGTGCGCACACAGCGTCGGCGATACCCTGCCATCCCGGTACGACAGCATTGCGGTGTCCAAAGCCTACGAACTCGTGCGACGCATTAGCGTGGCAGGTATGCCTGGCCGAGTTCGTGGTGACGGAACCCCCATCGGCGACGGAACCGTTGCCGGCGATGGAACCGTCGTCTGGTCCGATCGGTTCCTCGATTACACCTGGACCCCGGAGCATCCCATGCGGCCGGTGCGGCTGCAGTTCACCATGGCGCTCGCCGAGGGGCTCGGACTACTCGACGGAGTGGAGCTGATCACACCCGGGGCGGCCGCGGAATCGGAACTGCTGCGGGTGCACACCCACGACTACATCGAGGCGGTCAAGCACGCTCAGCAACCGCCCGGACCCGTTCCGACCGCACCTCCCTACGGACTCGGCTCGGCCGACAATCCGGTCTTCCCGCACATGCACGAGGCGGCCTCGGTGATCGTGGGCGGCACCCTGGCCGCGGCGCAGGAGATCGCGGCCGGGCGCACCCGGCGGGCGGTGAGCATCGGTGGTGGTATGCATCACGCCATGCCGGCCTCGGCAGCGGGGTTCTGTGTGTACAACGATGTAGCGGTGGCGATTTCGTGGTTGCTGGACAACGGGTTCGACCGCATCGCCTATGTCGATGTGGATGTGCACCACGGTGACGGTGTGCAGCGGGTGTTCTACGGTGACCCGCGCGTGCTGACCATTTCGGTGCATCAGCACCCGGCGACGCTGTGGCCCAACACCGGATGGCCGGAGGAGACGGGCTCGGGTCCGGCCGAGGGGACAGCCATCAATCTGCCCATCATGCCCGGCACCCGGGACCCGTTGTGGCTGCGCGGTTTCCATGCCGTGGTGCCGGGTGCGCTGGCGGCGTTCCGGCCGCAGATCGTGATCAGCCAGTGTGGGGTCGACACCCATCGCGAGGATCCGCTGGCGGATCTGGAACTCACGGTGGACGGTCAGCGCGCCGCCTTCATCGCCATGCGCGATCTGGCCGACCGATATGCGGAGGGCCGCTGGCTGGCGGTCGGCGGCGGCGGGTACGGGCTGATCCGGGTGGTGCCCCGGGCCTGGACCCATCTGCTGGCAACGGCTCTGGACCGCACCATCGATCCCGCCACCCCGACGCCGCTGCAGTGGCGTGAGCAGGTCGGCGCCTACGCGCCCATGGTCGCCGTGCCCGAGAGCATGGGCGACGGCGCGGATATCGGCTTCGCGCGCTGGGACGGCCCCGGGGGCGGCCGCGAAACCGGCGACGAGCGCGCCGACCGCGCCCGCCGGGCTCTCGACATATCCGTATTGGCTACGCGCCGGGCGAGTTTCGGCCTGCTCGGCCTGGATCCGGAGGATCCCCGTGACTGACTCCGCCGCCCCGCCCCTGCCCTCGGACACGCCCGGCACACCCGTGAATCCGCCTCCGCCGCCGGAGCATTGGTTCGCCGACGTGCTGGCCTCCGACGGTGGCGTGGTGGGATTGCGGCCGATCACCCCCGACGACGCGGAGGCGCTGGAGCGTTTCCACGAGGGGTTGTCGGACCGCACCCGGTATCTGCGGTACTTCGGTCCGTACCCGCGCATGACGCCGAAGGATCTGTACCGGACCACGCACGTCGACTATCGGGACCGGGTCGGGCTGGTGACCGAGCTCGGCGACGAGATCATCGCGGTGGGCCGCTACGAGTACCTGGCCGATCGGCCGGGACCCCGTGCGGCCGAGGTGGCCTTCGTGGTCGCCGACGGCCATCAGGGGCGTGGGCTGGGTTCGATTCTGCTCGAGCATCTGGCGGGCGCGGCGGCCGAGAACGATTTCGAGACCTTCGTGGCCGAGGTGCTGGCCGAGAACAATGCCATGGTGCAGGTGTTCCGGGACGCCGGATATCAGGTGCAGCGCAGCCGCGACGGGTCGGTGCTGCATCTGGAGTTCGCCATCGACCCCACCGAGGCGCTGCTGTCGGTGCGGGATTCGCGGGAGCGAGCCTCGGAGGCGCGCAGTGTCGGGAACCTGTTGTCGCCCAAGTCCATCGCGGTGATCGGGGCCACCCCGTCGACCAGCCGGGTGGGTGGCGCGGTGCTGGCCAACCTGCTGTCGGGGGCCTACCAGGGGCCGGTGTTCCCGGTGAACCGCAATCGCACGGCCGTGCGCGGGGTGCGGGCGTATCCGACGGTGCGCGACATTCCCGACGAGGTCGATCTGGCGGTGATCGCGGTGCCCGCCACCGAGATCGGGTCGGTACTCGACGATTGCATGGCCAAGGGCGTCAAGGGGCTGGTGGTGTTGACCGCCGGATTCTCCGAGACCGGTCCGTACGGCTATCAGGCCGAGCGGGAGCTGGTCGACGCCGCGCGGGCGCACGGTATGCGGGTGGTGGGGCCGAGCGCGCTCGGTATCGCCAATACCGATCCGCGGATCGCCCTGAACGCCACCCTCGCACCGGTGCTGCCCGGGCGCGGGCGCATCGGATTCTTCTGTCAGTCCGGACCGTTGGGCGCGGCCATTCTCGGTGAGGCGGCGGCGCGGCAGCTGGGACTGTCCACCTTCGTCTCCGCCGGCAACCGCGCCGACGTCTCCGGCAACGACCTGCTCCAGTACTGGGACAGCGATCCGGACACCGATGTGGTGCTGCTGTACCTGGAGACCTTCGGCAATCCGCGCAAGTTCTCCCGCATCGCGCGGCGGGTCGCGCACACCAAACCCATTGTGGCCGTGAACAGCGGCCGCAATGCCGCACGGGTGGAGGGGGACCGGGACCTGGACCGGTCGCTGGTGCGTAATCTGTTCGCGCAGGCCGGGATCATCCAGGTCGATTCCATCACCGAGCTTTTCGACTGCGCCATGCTGCTGGCCTATCAGCCGCTGCCGGCCGGGCCGCGCCTGGCGGTGATCGGCAACAGCGCCGCGCTGAGCTGGCTGGCGGTCGACGCGGCACGCGGGGAGGGACTCGAGGTCGATGAGCCCACCGACCTCGGGCCGCAGGCGAGTCCGGCGGACTACCTGACCGCGGTCGCCGCGGCGGTCACCGACCGGGCGGTGGACGCGGTCATCGTCATCTATTCGCCGCCGGTGCCGGCGGCGGTCGCCTCCTTTGCCGAGGCCATTCGCTCCGGCGCCCAATCCGATCCCGCCACACCGGTTCTCACCACCTTCGTCGCCGATCAGGGCATGCCCAACCTGCTCGCCACGCGCGGGCTGGGCGGAATTCTCGAGCGCGGTTCCATTCCCTCCTACGGGGATCCGGAACGGGCCGCGCGGGCGCTGGCCCGGGCGCGCCGCTACGCCGACTGGCGTACCCGACCGCTGTCGCCGGTGGTCCGTCCGGGCGGCGTCGACACCGCGCGGGCACGGGAACTGGTGGCGGAGTGGATGAACGCGGACTCGGCGCACTGGCTCACCGACCTGCAGGCCGCGGAACTGCTGGGCTGCTACGGAATTCGCGTGGTGGAGTTCCGGGAGGTGCTCGATGCGGACGCCGCGGTGGACGCGGCCGAAGAGCTGGGTTTTCCGGTGGCGGCCAAGGCGACCGGCGAAATGTGGCGCAATCGGCCGGATCTCACCGGGGTGCGGCTGGATCTGTGGCGCCCGGACGCGGTGCGGCGCGCGTTCACCGACCTGCGCGAGATCTCGGGCAATCCGGTACACATTCAGCGCATGGCGACCAAGGGCGTGGGCTGTACCTTCCGGGTGCAGGACGACCCGTCGTTCGGCTCGGTCATCAGTTTCGGGCTCTCGGGCACCATCATCGATCTGCTCGGCGACCGCGTCTACCGGGCGCTGCCGCTGACCGAGGCGGAGTCGGCCGAACTCATCGACGCGCCCCGCGCCGCCCCGCTGCTGTCGGGCACCGTGGGCGGCCGCGATATCGGCAAACCGGTGGACAAGGGCGCGCTGGCCGAACTGGCGCAACGGATCTCGGCGCTGTGCGACGACCTGCCGGAGGTGCGGGAGCTGCAATGCGAACCGGTACTGGCCTCGCCGGAGGGCGCGGCCGTGCTGTACGGACGGGTGCGGATCGGGCCGGAACCCAACAGGTTCGACATCGGTCCGCGCCGGATGGGTTGAGCAGCCGCCCCGACCCCGACTATGACAAGGACGAGCGGCCCGGGACACCAGAAGCAGTGCTTCGGAGAGGTGAACGTAGTGCAGGCAAACCAGATCGAGACAGCGACCGCGCCACTGCGCGACGACATCCGGTTCCTCGGCGGGATCCTCGGTGACACCATTCGCGACCACGAGGGTGCGGAGATCTTCGACCTGATCGAGCGGGTCCGGGTGGAGGCCTTCCGGATTCGCCGCTCCGAGGTGGAGCGCAGCGCGGTGGCAGACATGCTGCGCGATGTCGACATCCGCACCGCCATCCCGGTGATCCGCGCCTTCAGCCACTTCCTGCTGCTGGCCAATCTGGCCGAGGACCTGCAGCGGGATCGGCGGCGTGCGGTGCACGAGGCGGCGGGGGAGCCGCCCCAGGATTCCAGCCTGGCCGCCACCTACCGCAAGCTCGACGCCACCGGACCGGACGGGGACATGGTGGCAGACCTGCTCACCGACGCCCTGGTGTCGCCGGTCATCACCGCGCATCCGACCGAGACCCGGCGCCGCACCATCTTCGATGTGCAGGCCCGGATCACCGAGCTCATGCGGCAGCGGCAGCGCTACAACAAATACGAGCCGGAGTTCGCCGAGCTCGAGGTCGACATCCGCCGGCAGGTACTGCAGCTGTGGCGGGCGGCGCTGATCCGGCTGGCGCGCCTGCGGATTCAGGACGAGATCGAGGTCGGGCTGCGCTACTACGACCTGACGCTGTTCGATGTCATCCCGCGCATCAACGATCAGGTGCGGGCCGCGCTGCGATCGCGGTGGCCCGGACACGAACTGCTGGCGCGCCCGATCCTGCGGCCCGGCTCGTGGATCGGCGGCGACCGGGACGGCAATCCCTTCGTCACCGCCGACGTGGTGCAGCGGGCCACCCACCGCGCGGGTGCGGTCGCCTTCGACCGGTACCTGAAATCGCTGCTGGAACTGGAGAAGACGCTGTCGCAGTCGGCGCGACTGGTGCCGGTGACCCCGGAGCTGTCGGCTCTCGCCGACGCCGGATTCGACGATTCACCGCAGCGCGCCGACGAGCCGTACCGCCGTGCCGTTCGCGGTATCCGTGCGCGGCTGAGCGCCACCGCGTGCCGGGCGCTGGGGGAGATCCCCACGGACGGTATCGATGTCGGCGCGCAACCGTACGCCGGGCCCGCCGAGCTGCTGGCCGATCTGGGCGTGGTCGACGCCTCCATGCGCGCATCCGGCGACGGGCTGCTGGCCGATGACCAGCTGGCCACGCTGCGGGCCGCGGTGCAGACCTTCGGGTTTCATCTGCAGGGCCTGGACATGCGCCAGAATTCCGAAACCCACGAGCAGGTCGTGGCCGAGCTGTTCGCCTGGGCCGGAGTGCATTCCGATTACGCCTCCCTCGACGAGGCGCGGCGGGTCGAGCTGCTGTCCGCCGAATTGACCACGCGCCGGCCGCTGGTCGGACCGAACGCGGCGCTGAGCGAGCTCGCCGCCAAGGAACTCGGAGTGGTGCGCGCCGCCAGGGCCGCGCTCGACGATCTGGGCCCGGACACCGTGCCCAACTACATCATCAGCATGTGCACCTCGGTGAGCGACATACTCGAAGCCGCCCTGCTCCTGAAGGAGGCGGGCATTCTCGATCCGGGCGACGCGGACACTCCACCGTCCAGTCCGGTCGGGGTGGTGCCGCTGTTCGAGACCATCGACGACCTGCGCGACGGCGCCGAAATCCTCGGCGCCGCACTGGAAGTGCCCGCCTATCAGCGGCTGGTGGCCGCGCGCGGCATGCAGCAGGAGGTCATGCTCGGGTACTCCGACTCCAACAAGGACGGCGGGTACCTGGCTGCCAACTGGGCGCTGTATCGCGCCGAGCTGAACCTGGTGGAGGTGGCCCGCAAGACCGGAATCCGCCTGCGGCTCTTCCACGGTCGCGGCGGCACCGTCGGCCGCGGCGGCGGCCGCAGCTACGACGCCATCCTGGCCCAGCCCGCCGGTGCGGTGCGCGGTGCGCTGCGCCTGACCGAGCAGGGCGAGGTCATCTCCACCAAGTATGCCGATCCCGGCACCGCCTACCGCAATCTGGAGGCGCTCGTCGCGGGCACCCTGGAGTCCACCCTGCTCGATGTCGAGGGCCTGGGCGCGGATGCCGAACCCGCCTACGAAATGCTGGACGAGCTGGCCGAATCGGCCCGCGCGGCGTACTCGAAGCTGGTCCACGAGACCCCCGGTTTCGTCGACTACTTCCGGGCCTCCACCCCGATCGCGGAGGTCGCCGACCTGAACCTGGGCAGCCGCCCCGCCTCCCGCAAGCCCACAAACTCCGTCTACGACCTGCGTGCCATCCCGTGGGTCATGGCCTGGAGCCAGTCCCGCGTCATGCTCCCCGGCTGGTACGGCACCGGCACCGCGTTCGAACAGTGGATCGGCGACGACCCGGCCCGCCTGGCCACCCTCTCCGACCTCTACCGCCGCTGGCCCTTCTTCCGCACCGTCCTGTCCAATCTGGCCCAGGTGATGGCCAAGGCGGACATGGACATCGCCGCCTCCTACGCCGGCCTGGTCCCCGATAAAGCCTTGCGCGACACCGTCTTCCACATGATCTGCGACGAGTTCACCCGTACCGCCCGCATGCACGCCGCCATCACCGGCACCGACGAACTCCTCGCCGACAACCCGGCCCTGGCCGAGTCCATCCACAACCGTTTCCCGTACCTCGAACCCCTCAACCAGCTCCAGGTCGAACTGCTACGCCGCCGCCGGGCCGGCGACACCTCCGAACTGGTCGAGCGTGGCATCCTGCTCACGATGAACGGACTGGCCACCGCACTCCGCAACTCCGGCTAGCCGCACTCGGCCCCGACTCGGCTGCCCCCGAAGGGACTCGGCTGCCCCGGAAAGCGTGGGCAGCCCAGATAAGTGGAATCTCGATATTTCACACTCTGCGAACGTTAGTGTTCGTCGACCCCGTCGGCGGGGTCGACGAACAGGAGTTTCAAATGCGTGTGAGTAGAACGCTCCGTCGCCGAATCGGCTGGGGTGCAACGAGTTTGATGGCCGGGGCTGCTGTGGTCGCAATGACCGCGGCGACCGCTTCGGCGGACGGCCTGCTGCAGATGAAGATCATCCCGCCCTCCGGTGGCTTCGTGGTCGGCGCGACCGCGGGCATCCAGGCGATGGCCGGTGGTTCGCTGTTCCCGACCGCGAGCTCGCGGGTGATCTTCCGCGACAACGGGGTTTGCTTCTATGCCTTCTATCCCGGGATGGACGAGGCCGGGTTCGGCGCCGAGTGGACGCCGACGACCGCGGGCACTCACACGGTCACGCTCTCGCAGGGTTCGGATTCGGTGACGCAGACCGTGGCGGTCGCTCCGGCGCCCGCCGGTGCCCCGGTCCCGACTCCCTCGACCACGGGTTGCGGCGGTGGTGGCGGCAGCATCGGCACCGGCAGTCTCGGGTTCTGAGCTCCGTCGTTTCGTTTCGATGGCCACGGTGTCCGACTCCGTGGCCGTCTTTCGGTCAATTGGGTAGGAGTAATCCTACGGTTGACGGGTAGGTGATTTCCTACCTATCGTGTGGTCATGCCCTACCGCTTGAAGTCCGGGACCGCCGATCGGGTGTTCGGGGCGCTGGCCAATCCCACCCGGCGCGACATTCTCGAGCTGCTGCTCGAGGGAGAGCAGTCGGTGCAGGTGATCGCGGAGCGCTTCGATATGGCGCGGCCCAGTGTGTCGGAGCATTTGAAGGTGCTGCGGGATGCGGGGCTGGTGGCCGAGGACAAGCGCGGCAGGCAGCGGTTCTACCGGGTGGAACCCGAACCGTTGCACGACTTGCAGTCCTGGCTCGATCCGTTCGAACGGTTCTGGCGGGCCCGGCTGCGCGACCTGGGCGCGGTGCTGGATGCCATGCCCGACGATCCCGAGGAGAAGGACCGATGATGACCGACGACATCACCACGATCGAACTCGATCACTACTACCCGCATCCGCCGGAGAAGGTGTGGCGCGCGCTCACCACGCCGGAACTCATGGGGCAGTGGATGATGCGGCCCATCGGTTTCGAACCGGTGGTGGGCACGGTCTTCGAGATGAGGACCCAGCCGATGCCAGGTCAGAACTTTTCCGGCGAGATTCGCGGCGAGGTGCTGGAAGTCGTTGCGCCGCAGCTGCTCAGCGTCAGCTGGAACGACGCGAAGTCCGATCGGGACAGTGGCTGGGTGATCAGCTGGACCCTGCGGCCGGAGGGGCGCGGCACCCGAATCCTGTTCAGCCACCGTGGTTTCGATCCGGAGGATCCGGTCATGCAGCGGGCGCGCAGCATCATGGGCGGCGGCTGGAAGGGCATGCTGGACCGGCTGGAGTCCGTCCTCGCGGACGCCGAGCCGGTCCGGCAGACCCCGGAGTAGGCCCGGGAACGGCCGGGGCGGGGACGTCAGGCCGTGAAGGAGTCGGTGTGGTCGCGCACCCAGTCGGCGTAGCCGCGCGGCGCGCGGCCGAGCACCCGCTCGACATCGCCGGTGATGATGGCGTTCGCGCCCGCGGCCACGTAGGCCTGACCGGCCAGTGCGCCGGCCGCGAATTCCTCGGACATGCCCGCCCCCAGCATGAACTCGCGTGCCGCGTCGTGCGGGATATCGGTGACCTCGATCGGGCTGCCGAGCGCGGCGGCGAGGACGTCGGCCTGCTCGCGCGTGGTCAGCCAGGCCGGGCCGGTGAGCGTGAGCACCCGGCCCGAATGCGCGTCGGAGAGCAGCGCTTCCACCGCCACCGCCGCGACATCACGCGGATCGACCACGCCCTGCGCGCCGGTGCCGGTCATATTCGGCACCGGCTGCCCCGCCTTGATCGCTGCGCTCCAGCTCAGGGTGTTCGACGCGAAACTGCTGGGCCGCAGGATGGTCCACGCCACGCCGCTGTCCCGGACCGCCCGCTCGCCGGGCGCGTGCCAGGTGCCGACCCGGCCCAGATCGGGGTCGCCGGTGCCGATGGCGGACAGCTTCACCAGGCGCTGGACGCCGGCGTCGCGGGCCGCCTCGATCAGCGCGCGATCCAGTTCGACATAGTC
The DNA here is from genome assembly GCF_053603795.1 of Nocardia sp. NPDC004123. Taxonomy (NCBI): domain Bacteria; kingdom Bacillati; phylum Actinomycetota; class Actinomycetes; order Mycobacteriales; family Nocardiaceae; genus Nocardia; species Nocardia sp. NPDC004123. The sequence continues at coordinate 58,534 of NZ_JBSGGG010000017.1, read as the reverse complement.
GGGTCCGAGCAGCCCGACCAGGAATGCGGCTTCGGCCCCGCTGAAGGCCGCGGCCATCGACGCGGTGTCGGCGTAGTCGCCGCGCACCACCTCGACGCCGTCGGGGACCTGGGCGCTCTCCGGATTCCGGGTCACCGCGCGCACTTTCACCCCGCGCGCCGCCAGCTGCCGGACGACTTCACTTCCGATGGTGCCCGTGGCACCGGTGATAACGATCATGGGAATCACCCTGCCGACCCACCCCCGTCCGGCTATAGGAAAAACCGGCACACCCGTGACCGCCGAAGCTGCCTAGAGTTGATCGGGTGACCACTGCGCAAACCCTGGCTCCCGTCGTGACCGCCGAGGATCTCGAACGCCGCCTGACCCCGCCTGCCGCGCTGCGTCCGTGGATCACCGAGATCGCCTGCATTCCGACCGTCCACCCCGGGTCCGCCGCCTTCACCCACATTCCCCAGGCGGTCACCTCGATCGTGCTGCGCACCGAGGAATCCGGCAGCCGGGACGCGTGGGTGCTGGGCCCGCGCACCCGCGCCACCTACTCCAGCCCGGACACGGCCGCGGGCTGCACCCGAATCCGCCTGGCTCCCGGTGCGTCCCAGTCCCTGCTGGGCATCGCGGCCGCCGAGCTGACCGACCGGATCGCCGTGCTGTCGGACCTGCCCGGCCCGGTCGCCGATCTGGCCGACCGGCTGCTCGAGCTCGATCCCGACGAGGTCGCCCCCTTCCTGGAAGCCGTGCTCCCGCACCGCCTCTCGGAGGATTCGGTTCGCCGCGACCACCGCCGGCTACTGGATTCGGCGGTCGCCGCCATGGACACCGCCGGCCCGGTCACCGCGCTGGCCGCGGACCTGGCCGTCTCCGAACGCCAGCTGCGCAATCTGTTCGCCGCCGGAATCGGCGTGTCGCCCAAGCACTATGCCCGCATCACCCGGGTTCGTCAGGTCCTGGCCGCCGCGGGCAATACGCCGTGGTCACACGTGGCCACGGCCTCCGGCTACTACGACCAATCCCATATGACCGCAGACTTCCGCTCCCTCATGGGCGTTCCGCCCACCGCCTACTTCCGCGGCGATATCCCGGCCCCCAGCCCCTGCCAATCCCTGACCCGGCTCTGACCCTGGGCCGCAGGGGTGCGGACGCCGCTGCCCGGCAACCACATTCGCATCGGAGGACCCGGCGCATGGAAACGCCGGCCGACTCTGCGCGCCCGGAGGGGACGTTCGGGCAGCGGAATCGGCCGGCGGGAGTCGGGCCAGCGCCTCGAAAGTGGCCCGACGATCGGAGAGTGCGGAGCCGGGCAGGGGGACCGGCTCCGCGGGTGTGAACTAGCTGGCGTAGGCGCGCAGGCGGTCGGCGCGCTCGCCCTTGCGGAGCTTGGACATGACCTCGCGCTCGATCTGGCGGACGCGCTCGCGGGACAGGCCGAAGAGCTTGCCGATCTGGTCGAGGGTGCGCGGCTGGCCGTCGTCGAGGCCGTAGCGCAGGCGGATGACCTGCTGTTCGCGCTCGTCGAGGGTGGCCAGCACGCTGCGCACGTCGCGGTGCAGCAGACCGGCGATGACGGCGCTCTCGGCGGAGGTGGCCTCGGAGTCCTCGATGAAGTCGCCCAGCGGGGCCTCTTCGTCATTGCCGACCGGCATGTCCAGGGATACCGGGTCGCGGCTGTGGTCGAGCAGGTCGGCGATCTTGTCGACCGGGATGCCCGACTCGTTGGCCAGTTCCGCGTCGGTGGCCTCCCGCCCGAGCTGCTGGTGCAGTTCCCGCTTGATGCGGGCCAGCTTGTTCACCTGCTCGACCAGGTGGACGGGGAGGCGGATGGTGCGGGACTGGTCGGCCATGCCACGGGTGATGGCCTGGCGGATCCACCAGGTGGCGTAAGTCGAGAACTTGAAGCCCTTGGTGTAATCGAACTTCTCCATGGCGCGGATGAGACCCAGGTTGCCCTCCTGGATCAGGTCCAGCAGCGGCATGCCACGACCGGTGTAGCGCTTGGCGAGGGAGACCACGAGGCGGAGGTTCGCTTCCAGCAGGTGCTGGCGGGCGGCCTGACCCTCGCGAACCAGGATCGCCAGATCCTTCTTCTTCGCGGCGGACAGACGCTTGCTCGTCTCCAGCAGGTGCTGAGCGTAGAGGCCCGCCTCGATGCGCTTGGCCAGCTCGACCTCGTCGGCCGCCGTCAGCAGCGCCGTCTTACCGATCCCGTTCAGGTACACACGTACCAGGTCGGCGGCGGGGCTCTGGGCGTCGAGGTCTTGTTCGCTGGTGCGCACGTCAGTGGTGGCGGGGCTTGTCATGACTTGCCTCCTGTCGGTGGTGTCTCGCTCCGTTCAACGGACCCGACTTCAGGAAAGTTCCCCGCCAGACCACCGGTAAACCGCGCTTGATCTGCGGTTTTTACGGCGCACGGCTGAGAAGTTCCTGAGAAGCGCGCATCGCCGGGAACACGCGCCACCGGCGGACGACCCTCGGTGACCGGGTGGTTGCCCACCGCCGCGCCCGAACTTCCTGACGCGACAAGCGAATACGTGTGTACGGGCCTTGCCCGGACGTCGTGATTCGAGCACGTAGTTGAACGAATCGCGGCTCGGGCGCATTCCCGCGGCCGCCCGGATCGGTATCTGGGCGACATGTGATCGTGACGGACCTCACCGCCCGTCAGCGGCGGTTTCCAGCGGAAATACCGACGGCCGCCGGGGCAGACCCGGCGGCCGTCGGCGGGGGAGAGCCCTCGCTCAGCGCGGGTGGACGAGACCGTGCCGGACCAGTCCGGCCACCACGGTCATCGCCGCGCTCTCGAAGTCGGGGGTCGCGGCGTCGCCGGTTTCGCTGAAGGCCAGCAGTTCGAGGAGTTCGCGCAGGGGGAGGCCGTCGGGGCGCATCCCGGCCAGCAGCGCGGCGGTGGTGTCGTCGACCTCGTGCTGCCAGCGCGGGCCGTCGCCGCGGTGCAGCCGCGCCACCGCCTGCGTCCAGCCCGCGTCGCCGGGGAGATAGACGCGTTCGAGCGCGGTGGCCGGATCGACCTGGTAGCGCGAGTCGAGGATGAGGTCGGGATCGGCGGCCGCGGCGCGCAGCCAGGCCGAGCGCTCGAAGTAGGCGATGGCCTCGGGGCCGAGCGGGTCGTCGAAGCTGTGGGTCAGATCCTCGGCGAGCAGTTCGGTCGGGCCGTCGGTGGCGCGCAGGTAGACGAAACCGAAGCCGATGCCCTCGACGTCGGCCTCACGGAAGGCGTCGAGCCAGCGTTCGGCGCGGGCCTGGGCGGCGCCCTCGCGCGGATCCAACCCGGCGTCGCGCAGCCAGGTACCGACATAGAGGGCCGGATCGGCGATGTCGCGCTGCACGATCCAGGCGTCGATACCATGGTCGGGCAGCCAGCTCGCGACGCGGCTGCGCCAGTCCTGGCCGTCGAGGTGCACCCAGGAGGCGAGCAGTGCCGCGGTGCCGCCCGGGTTCAGCAGGTCCGGGATGCCGGAGATGACAAGTTCGCTCGCGCCGTCGAGGGCGAGGCCGGAGTCGCGGTAGGTGTGCTCGACGCGGGCCGGGCCCACCACGAACGGGGGATTGGCCACCACCTGGTCGAAGCGGCGGCCGGCCACCGGTTCGAACCAGGAGCCTTCCAGCAGTTCGATATCGAGGTCGTTGAGCGCCGCGGTGGCCCCGGCCAGCCAGAGGGCGCGCTTGTTCACGTCGGTGCCGGTGACGGTGCGGCCGTAGGCGGCGGCGTGCACGGCCTGCACGCCGCAGCCGGTGCCCAGATCCAGGACGGTGCCGACCGGGCGGGTCGGGGTGGCGCGCAGCAGCGACAGCGAGGCATGGCCGACGCCGAGCACGTGGTCGGCGTCGAGGCTGCGGCGGCGCATGGAGTCGTCGAGGTCGGATAGCACCCAGCGGGTGCCCTCGCCGAGATCGAGGGGACGCAGATCCAGGGCGGCGCGGACCTCGTCGCCGTCGCGCTCCAGCAGCCCCGCCGCGGTGGCGCGGTCGATGCTCACCGGCGAAAGGGCCGCTGCCGCTTCACGTTCGGGGACCGGATCGCCGAGCAGCAGCAGGCGCACCAGGGTGCCGAGCTCGCCGAGATCGGCGGCGGCGCGGCGGACGGGGACCGGTTCGCCGCGGCCGAGGGCGGCGTGGGCGGCGTCGCCCAGCGCCTCGAGCAGGGTGTCCGCGTCGTAGCGGACGCGGGTCAGCGCCGCGCGTAGGTCGGGCGCGAGGTCGGCGAGCAGGGACGAGGTGGTCGTCTGATCCGTCGGCATGACATCGAACTCTGCCACCGCTACCGATGGGCATCCGGCGGCGGGCCCGGTTCGCCCGATCGGATCGCGGGGAAACCGGTTGGTAGCTGGCCGCCGGACGCCATTAATTTCGGCTCACTTATCGATGAATTTGCGATCTCACCTGCGGTTATTCGACCCGCTCGCGACCACCTTCGTTGCTACTGTGACCGGGATCACCAGGAGGTATCGCAGTTGACAACTGAATCCAAGACCGGCCGTCCGGATCTCGAATGGACCGAGGTCTACGACAGCCCCGAGTTCCAGCGCCTGCGGCATCGCTTCCGGCGCTTCGTCTTCCCCATGACCGCTCTGTTCCTGGCCTGGTACGCGCTGTACGTGCTGCTCGCCGACTACGCGCACGACTTCATGTCGCACAAGGTGGGCGGGAACATCACCGTCGGGCTGATCTTCGGCCTGCTGCAGTTCCTTTCCACCTTCGTCATCACCGGTCTCTACGTGCGTTACGCCGACCGCACCCTCGACCCGATGGCCGAGCAGATCCGCGCCGAACTGGAAGGACCGACCCGATGACCGTGGATCTGGCAGCGGCCGTGGAGGGCAGCCGGCCCGGGCTCAACATCACCATCTTCGCGATCTTCGTGGTCATCACGCTGGGCATCGTGGTATGGGCCAGCCGCGACAACCGCACGGCTGCAGACTATTACGCCGCCGGGCGCGCCTTCTCCGGGCCGCAGAACGGCATCGCCATCTCCGGCGACTATCTGTCGGCCGCCAGCTTCCTGGGCATCGCCGGGGCCATCGCGGTATACGGCTACGACGGCTTCCTCTATTCCATCGGGTTCCTGGTGGCCTGGCTGCTGGCGCTGCTGCTGGTCGCCGAGTTACTCCGCAATACCGGCAAATTCACCCTCGGTGATGTGCTGGCCTTCCGGATGCGGCAGCGGCCGGTGCGGGCGGCGGCGGCCACCTCCACGCTGGCGGTGAGCCTGTTCTATCTGCTCGCGCAGATGGCCGGAGCGGGCGTGCTGATCTCGCTGCTGCTGGGCGTATCCGGCTCGGCGGGGCAGAATCTGGTGATCGCCGTCGTCGGCGCGATCATGATCGTCTACGTGCTCGTCGGCGGCATGAAGGGCACCACCTGGGTGCAGATCGTCAAGGCGGTGCTGCTGATCGGCGCGGCCGCGGCCATGACGGTGTGGGTGCTGGGGCGCTACGACTTCAACTTCTCGAGCCTGCTGCACGATGCGGTGAACCATGGCGGCAAGACCGGTGCGAAGCTGCTCGAGCCGGGCTTCAAGTACGGCAAGAACGGCACCAGCAAGCTCGACTTCCTTTCCCTGGCACTGGCTCTTGTGCTGGGGACGGCCGGGCTGCCGCACGTGCTGATGCGGTTCTACACGGTGCCGACGGCCAAGGAGGCGCGCCGGTCGGTGGTGTGGGCGATCGGCCTGATCGGGGTCTTCTATCTGTTCACGCTGGTGCTCGGGTACGGCGCGGGCGCGCTGGTGGGGCCGGAGAAGATCGCCAAGGCGCCGGGCAAGGAGAACGCGGCCGCGCCGCTGCTGGCCCTGGAACTGGGTGGGCCGGTGCTGCTGGGATTCGTTGCGGCCGTGGCGTTCGCGACGATTCTGGCGGTGGTCGCGGGCCTGACCATCACGGCGTCGGCGTCCTTCGCCCATGACGTGTACGCCAATGTCATCAAGCGCGGGAACGGCGACAGCCGGGACGGCGAGGTGCGGGTCGCGCGGATCACCGCGGTGGTGATCGGGGCGCTGGCCATCGTGGGCGGCATTCTGGCAAAGAATCAGAATGTGGCGTTCCTGGTGGCGCTGGCCTTCGCGGTGGCGGCCTCGGCAAACCTACCGACCATTCTGTATTCGTTGTGCTGGCGGCGCTTCAACACCGCCGGCGCACTGTGGAGCATCTATGGCGGACTGGCCGTCACGATCGTGTTGATCGTGTTCTCGCCGGCGGTCTCCGGAGCGCCCACCGCCATGATCAAATCCCATGACTTCCACTGGTTCCCGCTCGCCAACCCGGGGTTGGTGTCCATCCCGGTTTCGTTCGCTCTGGGCTGGCTGGGAACCGTGCTGTCGAGGGAACGTGACGACGCCAAGTACGCCGAGATGCAGGTGCGGTCGCTGACCGGCACCGGAGCGGAAAAGGCTGTGCAACACTGATGTCCGAATAAAGTGGCGGAAAGTTCGCTGAAAAGCGTTTCAGAATTTCAAGATCAACAATTTGAAGATCAAAAATACTGCCCCGCAACGAGGTTGGGCTGTGTATGCTATTGATCATGCACGGCCCCACTACGAGGTGGGATGACGGCGAGGCGGTGTCGTATTGGACCTCAACAGGCTACGGATGCGTAGGGCGAGTGCTATTGCAATCGCTTTCGGCGTACTGGCATTGATGGTCACAGGGGCGTTCGATCGATTGTTGCTGGGTGTTTTCATGGCCACCGGGCTGACGCTCGGCTGGGTGAACGCCCGGCTTACCTGGATGTCCATCGTCCGTATCACGGATGCGGAAACACCCAGCAAACAGAAATTGGCGCTGTCCTCGGCGTCGCGGCTGCTCATTCTGACCGCTTTGTCGATTGTGGTGGCATTCCTGACCCGGCCCTACGGCGTCGGAATCTTCTTCGGGCTGGCGGCCTTTCAGCTGATTCTGGTACTCCATACCGCTCTGCCCGAGGTGAAAGGGCTTCGACAGCAGTCATGAGCATTCCCGTCGCTTCCCTCGCCCATTCGTCGGCGCCGGCGCTGCTGGCCGCCGAGGATTCCTCGGGGGAGTCCAAGATCCATGTCGGCGACCACGCCCAGGCGCATCTGCTGGGCATGACCTTCAATGTGGACACCATCGTGTCCACGGGGGTGGCCGCGCTGATCGTACTGGCCCTGGCCTTCTACCTGCGGGTGAAGATCACCTCCGGGGTGCCCAACGGGGTGCAGCTGTTCTTCGAGACCGTCACGGTCCAGATGCGCAGCCAGGTGGAGACGGCCATCGGCATGAGGGTCGCGCCGTTCGTGCTGCCGCTGGCGGTCACGCTGTTCACCTTCATCCTGCTCTCGAACTGGTTGTCCGTCTTGCCCGTTCAGTACGGTTCGGGGGAATTGATCGCGCCGCCGGCGTCCGATTTCAATTTCACGCTGTCGCTCGCGTTGTTCGTGTTCCTGCTCTATCACGCCGCGGGCGCGTGGCGGCGCGGCCCGGGCGGGCACGTGAAACAGTTGCTGAAGGGCCACACCGGCTGGGGCCCCATGGTTTTCATCAATGTGGTCGAGGAAATCGCCAAACCGCTGTCGCTCTCGTTGCGACTTTTCGGCAACATGTTCGCGGGCGGCGTCATGGTTTCGGTGATCACGTTGTTCCCCTTCTGGATCAGCTGGGGACCGAATGCCATCTGGAAGGTCTTCGACCTGTTCGTCGGAGCCATTCAGGCATTCATCTTCGCCCTGCTGACCATCCTCTACTTCAGCCAGTCGATGTCGCTGGAGAGTGAAAACCACTGAGCGGCTTCAGCTGTTCAGCGCTATAACCCTTTGTCAAAGGAAGTGAAAAATGGCAGACCCAGCAACCGCGAGTATCGTCCAGGGCGCTCTCATCGGCGGCGGCATCATTCTGGCGGGCGGTGCCATCGGCGCGGGTATCGGTGACGGTCTGGCCGGCGCCGCTCTGATCAACGGCGTCACCCGGCAGCCGGAGGCGGAGGGCCGCCTGCGCGTGAACTTCTTCCTGACCGTGGGTCTGGTCGAAGCGGCATACTTCATCAATCTAGCGTTCATGGCATTGTTCGTATTCGCTACTCCCGGTAAGTAGACGTCATCATGTCTCCCAGAACGGATGTGGAGGCCGCCGGGAACTTCCTGGTTCCCAACGGCACCTTCTTCGCTGAGTTATTGATCTTCCTGATCGTGCTCGGAGTCATCTGGTTCTTCGTGGTTCCGCCGATACGAAAGGTGCTGGCGGAGCGGGAGGCACGCGTCGAGGTCACGACGGCGACCGCCAAGGAAGCCAGCGAAACCTTCGCCGAAGCCGAGGCGCGCTACGAGTCCGCGCTCGAGAAAGCCCGTACGGAAGCGGCCGACATCCGCAACCAGGCCCGGGCCCAAGGGCGCGCGATCCTCGAGGAAATGCGCGGCGAGGCACAGAAAGAGGCCGACCAGATCGTGGCCGAGTCCACGGCGCACCTCCGCGCCGAGGCCGACCAGGTCGCCGCCGAACTACGCGAAGCCGTCGAACCACTCGCTCAGGACCTGGCCGCCCGGGTCCTGGGCGGGAACGATCGTGCCCGGACCAGCGCGGGCCAGCAGAGAGGACGGGGGTCTGCATGATCCTCACCGATACCCATCTCGCCGAGGGTATTTACAACATCACCTTCGATTGGCCCGTCTTCTTCAGCCAGCTGTTCGGCTTCGCTGTCATCGTGTGGTTCTTCGTGAAATACGTTGTGCCACCCGTGAAGAGGATCATGAACAACGCTCAGGACCAGATCCGGCGGCAACTCGAGGAGAGCGAGGCGGCGGCGCAGCGACTGGCCACCGCCAAGGCTGCCTACGACAATGCCGTCGCCGAGGCACAGGCCGAGCTCGACCGCATGCGCGAAGAGGCCCGGGCCGACGCCGACCGCATCATCCAGCAGATGCGTGAGGCCGCCGCGGCCGAGGTGGAGCGGGTGCGCAAGCAGGGCCGCGATCAGATCCTGCAGTACCGCAGGCAGATGATCCGTGACCTGGAGCAGGATCTGGCCGCCGCCATGCTCGCTCTCACCGAGGAGAAGGTGCGCGAGCAGATCGGTTCGCCCCAGGCACGGGCCGACAGCATCGAGAAGTTCCTCGAGGATCTCGAGGCGCTGGCCAACTCCGGCGAAGCGGCACGCCGCCAGCCGCAGACCGAGCGCAAGTAGCAGGACCGGCTACGTCGAAGCCCCTGCGTGCTTCCCGGCTCCGAGGAGCCTCGAAGCACGCGGGGGCTTCGACGATCCCGCGCCTCAGGCCGGCCGGCGGCCGGTCAGGCAGTAGGGCTGGCCGGCGGGGTCCGTCATGACGATCCAGTGCTTGCCGAGTTCGGCGCGGTGTGCGCCCAGCCGCTCGTGCCAGGTCGCCGTGGCCTCGATATCGGTGCAGGCGATATCCGGGTGCGCCGACGTGGGTCGGTCATCGCCGAGGCGTTGCAGCAGCAGGTCGATCGGAAGGCCGGGACGCGCGGAGAGGCGGGCGAATTCCGGCAGGGTGCTGGGGCGCCAGGACCATTCGGTCAGGTCGGTCCAGAAGCGGGCCTCGGTCTCGTAGTCGCTCGCGCCGATGTCGAGGCAGATCTGGTCGAGCCGGCTGCGGTCGCCGGCGGGTCCGGTCACGGTCGGGGTGAGCGGGCCCGCGGAATCGCGGAAAGGTGTGAAGCAGAAGGGCATTCCGGCGGGAGAGTGCAGGACGGCGTAGCCGATGCGCGAAGTGAGGATGTAGTCCGCGGCGAGGGTGGCGCCCAGCTGCTGGGCGCGCTCGGTGGCCGCGCCGACATCGTCGACATCGAGGTCCAGATGCACGCGCGCGGGGCCCTCGATCGCCTGCATCTTGACCGTCGCGGCCCCGGAATCCGGTAGCAGCGTGACGAATTCGTCGCGTTCGCCCCGTGGCGCCGAGAGCTCGGTGCCGGTGACCGTGGTCCAGAACCGGGCGCTGTCGTCGAATTGTGCGGCGGGACGGTCCAGGAAGGCCCACATCCAGCGAATCGTCATGCTGTCTCCAGGGTTTCGCGCTTGCGGAAGGTCTTGCGGTAGGTCAGCGGCGGCACGCCCAGCGCCAGGCGCATGTGGTGGCGCAGCGAGGCGGAGGTGCCCATGCCCGCGCTGCGCGCCACCTCGTCGACGGTCAGGTCGGTGGTCTCCAGCAGGTGTCGGGCGCGCCGGACCCGTTGCTGCAGGATCCACGCCCCCGGCGCCATGCCGGTTTCGGCCTTGAACCGGCGGGTGAAGGTGCGCACGCTCATATGAGCATGCGCGGCAAGGGAGTTCAGGTCCAGCTCCCGGTCCAGGCGGTCCAGTGCCCAGCGGCGGGTCGGCGCGGTGCCCTCGCTGCCCGACTCCGGGACCTGCCGCTCGATGAACTGCGACTGCCCGCCGTCACGCCAGGGCGGCACCACGCAGTAGCGGGCCGCGCCATTGGCGGCGGCGCTGCCGTGATCGGTGCGGATCAGATCCAGGCACAGGTCGATGCCGGCTGCCAATCCCGCTGAGGACCAGACGTTTCCGTCCTGCACGAACAGCAGGTTCTCGTCGAGGAGAACCTTCGGGTAGAGCGCGCGGAACCGGTCGGCGAACTGCCAGTGGGTGGTGGCGCGGCGGCCGTCCAGCAGGCCCGCCGCGCCGAGCACGAACGCGCCGGTGCAGATGGAGACGATGCGGGCGTCCGGCCGGATGGTGGCCAGCGCCGCGGCCACCCGGGGCGGCAGCGTGCCCTCCTGCCGCGGCTGGGTGATGCGGGTGCCGGGCACGATCACGGTGTCGGCCCGGGCCAGCAGCTCGGGGCCGAATTCCGGGATGACGGTGTATCCACCGGTGGCGACCACACCGCCGGTGTCGACGCCGCAGGTGTGCACCTCGTAGAGCGGGTTGCCGTCCTCGTCGACGGCGGCGCCGAGCACCACGGGCGGGATCGACATGTCGAAGCCGACGGTCGGTTCCAGGACGAGGACGGCGACCAGATGGGGTGTCGGCACGATGCTCCTCTCGTGATGGCTGGATCTTGACGCATTGTGTCATTCTGGCCACTCGTGGCGGAAGGGCTTTTCGGTCACCCTCGATCGGGTGAGCGAACTGAAGGACGATCTCGGCCGGGAATCATCGGGTGGCACAGCCCCGTTGCACGCCGGCGCGGACGGCTCGGCCACGAGCGGCACACCGCTGCCCGACGCACCCGCGACCAGGCGGCCGGGGCCGCATCCGGCGTGGATCGTGGCGGTGGTGGGCTTCATCGCGCTGCTGGGCGCGGCCGGCTTCCGCTCGGTGCCCGGTGTGCTCATGGACCCGCTGCACGAGGAGTTCGGCTGGTCGCACGGCACCATCGGCGCGGCGGTGTCGGTGAATGTGCTGCTGTACGGCCTGATCTCGCCGTTCGCGGCGGCGCTCATGGATCGCTTCGGTATTCGCCGGGTGGTGGCGTGCGCGCTGGTGCTGATCGCGGCGGGCAGCGGACTGACGGTGTTCATGACCCGGCCGTGGCAGCTCATGGCGACCTGGGGCCTGCTGGTGGGCGTCGGCGTGGGCTCGATGTCCATGCCGTTCGTGGCCACCATCACCGGGCGCTGGTTCGTGAAGCATCGCGGCCTGGTGACCGGCGTGCTCACCGCCGCGGGCGCGACCGGGCAGCTGGTCTTCCTGCCGCTGATCGCGAGCCTGGCCCGCGATCACGGTTGGCGCACACCGTCTCTCGTGGTGTCGGCGACGGCGCTGGCGGTGGTGCCGCTGGTGCTGCTGTTCATCCGCGACTTCCCCAGCGACGCCGGGGTGCGGGCCTACGGCGCCGAGCCGGACAGCGGGGTCGGAGTGCGCACCTCGGCGCCGGGCGGCGCGGCCCGCGCGGTGACGGTGCTGGCGACCATCGTCCGCAAGCCCGTGTTCTGGCTGCTGGCAGGCGGTTTCGCCATCTGCGGGGCATCCACCAACGGCCTGGTCGGCACCCACTTCGTGAGCGCCGCCCACGATCACGGCATGCCCGCCACCACCGCGGCCGGATTGCTGGCGACGGTGGGCATCTTCGATGTCGCCGGCACCATCGCCTCGGGCTGGCTCACCGACCGCGTGGACTCCCGCTACCTGCTGGTCGCCTACTACTCGCTGCGCGGCATCTCACTGCTGTTCCTGCCGATCCTCTTCGGACCCGACGTACACCCCAGCATGTGGGCCTTCATCATCTTCTACGGCCTCGACTGGATCGCCACCGTCCCGCCCACGGTCGCCCTGTGCCGCGCCCACTTCGGCGCGGACGGACCCGTCGCCTTCGGCTGGGTCTTCGCCTCCCACCAGATCGGCGCCGCCCTGGCCGCTTTCGGCGCGGGCGTCATCCGCGACGTGCAGGGCAGCTACACCTTGGCCTGGTTCATCGCGGGCGGGTTGTGCGGGCTGGCGGCCCTGCTGTCAGCGGGGATACGTCCGCGCTAACCGTCGATTGCCCGGTGCGGCCGTGATTCCAGCGCTGTCTGATCGCGTCGTCCGTCCCAGCGGCTGGGCTCGTCCTTGGTGCGGGGCGGGCGGTCGTTGGCGATGAGGACCGCGATCCACGGCAGCGGGACGGAGACGCCGATGATCAGCAGCGAGAGCCACCAGCTGTGCCACACGCTGTAGGCGACGGCCGCGCCGATCAGGCACGGGATGCGCAACGACATGATGGTGATGTACCGCCGCACCCGGTCGCGATGCTGCTGCTCGAGCGAGGTCGCGGCCTCGGTGATCAGCGCCGGATGCTGCTTCTCCTCGCCCGGGAAGTAGCCCTGCGACTGGCGCAGTGGTTTCGGGATGGAACCGGCGGGATGGAACTCGACGTCCGGGCGATCCTCACCGCTCATGCCGTCGGCCTGGGATTCGCCGTCACGCTGCATACCCCGAGTCTTCCACTACCGCGCGTCGGATGCACACGCCGCCCGCCCTGCGACAGGCCGACCTGGCATGATTGAACGGTGAGCGCAGACACCCTGGTCCGTCCGGACGAGACCACCGACGAGTCGACCGACAACGACACTCCCAAGGTCTTCCATTACGTCAAGAAGGAGAAGATCGCCGAGTCCGCGGTCATGGGCACCCACGTGGTCGCCCTCTGCGGCGAGGTCTTCCCGGTCACCCGTTCCGCCAAGCCGGGTTCCCCGGTCTGCCCGGACTGCAAGCGAATCTACGAAATGATGAAGCGGGACTGACCGGTCTGGTCGACAGGCATCCCGTGAACGGCTGGGCGCGATGACCACGGCACGTGAGGTTCCCGATCCGTGGTCAGGCTCGCGCAGCACTCCGCACTGGGTTCCCGCCCGCGGATTGGCCAATGGGCTGAACTCACAATCCTGGGCAGTCCTCGCCGACTTGGCCGAGTCGCAGGTGTACCGAGTGCTGTTCGCGCTGATCGACGCGGGGATCGCAGCCTACGTCCTGCCTGTGCGCACGACCGTGCTGGAGCGCGGTGATCCGGAGGTCGTATGGCGGCTCTGGGTCGATATACCGCGGTATCGCGCGGCCGAGGATTTGTTGATGGAGTTGCTGCGCTACGGCCGCCCTCGGCGCCGGCCGAAACCGGTGGAGGGCCGTCGTCGGCGCCGGCGAGTGCCCCTGGTTCGCAAGCCGCAGTGAGCCCCCGGGCTGCACATGAAGCCAGACCGTCGCGTGCGCGGCGCGCGATTCCGACGGACGTGTTCAGGCTGCGGTGTCGGTGTGCGGCAGTGCGTCGAGCGACGGCAGGGGACGCCCGCAGATCTCGTGCGCGTCGTCCGCGGAGAGTCCGAACATGCGCAGCAGGTCTTCGGTGACCTGATCGGTCGCTTCGGCGTCGTCGCGTTCGGGCTGCTCGTGCAGGAGCTGGCCGAGGCAGATGGCCGCGCCGGTGACGATGGTCATCGCCAGCTCGGTATCGCGGACGTCGAATCGTCCGGCGCGGACACCGGCCTCGATATCGCGGCGGGCGCGGGGGGCGAGGCCCTGCTCGGAGCGCGCCAGCTGCAGGCCGTTGTTGATCAGGACCTTGCTGAGCATCGGGTTGCGGCGGTGCAGGCGCCCGGTGAGCCGGAAGCTCTGGGCGAAGACCTGCGCCGGGTCGTCGAGGTTTTCGCAGAGGGTGTCGAGCACGACGCCGTACAGGTCGAGCGCTTCCTCGACGGCGGCCTCGAACAGTTCTTCGCGGGTTTGGAAGTGGTTGTAGAACGACCCCATCCCGACGTCGGCGGCCTGGGTGATCTCCAAGATCGGCACGCTGAGCCTGCCCGCCGCGAGGAACGATTGCGCCGCCTTGACGAGCGCCGCGCGAGTACGCGCCTTCCGGCGCTCCAGGCGATTGGGTTGCCCGGATTGCGTGACCATCGCTGTCCACCTCTTCCCTGACACCGTAGGCCGCCCAGCATAGCGCCCCGGGTCAGTTCTGACGAAATTCTCAGAAGGTCTTGACTGACTTTTGGTTCGTGAGTGACGATATCGTCAGAACATGAAGGGAGCGGTCGATGAGCGGACATCACGACGTGCACAGCGGCCTGCACAGTGCGCAGGGCGCAGTGCGGGGTGAGCACCCCGGCCGCGCCCGCAATCCGGTGGTGAAGGTGCTCGATCTGGCCTGGCTGGAATTCGAGAAGCCCGACCTGGAGCGCGCCGAGATCTTTTCTGGCGCTTTCGGTTTCACCACCGCCACGCGGACATCCGAGGAATTGCACCTGCGCGGAACCGACGCCGGGTCGCCCTGTGTGCTGGTGCGGCGCGGTGATCGTTCCCGGTTCGTCGGCCCGGCTTTCCGGGCCGCCGAGACCGGCGATCTGCTGCGCCTGGGCGAGGAAACCGGTCGGCGGCCGCAGCCGCTGCCGGAGTCGCTCGGCGGACTGGGTCTCGATCTGGTGGATCCGAGCGGGCTGCGGGTCCGAGTCGTCGCCGAAACCCACGAACTGCCCGGGCTGCCCGCGCAGCGGACGCAGGTATTCAACCGCGGGCACGAGGTACTGCGTGTCAATGCCACCCAGCGGCCGCCCCGGGTTCCGGCGCAGGTGCAGCGCCTCGGCCATGTCGTCGTGCAGACCACCAGGTACCGGGAGACTCTCGACTGGTACCTGCGCTATCTGGGCCTGATCGTCAGCGACTTCCTCTTCTACCCAGGACAGCGGGAACGCGGGCCGGTGATGAGCTTCATTCGCTGCGACCGTGGCGCGACTCCGGCCGACCATCACACACTGGCGCTCACCCTCGGGCCGTCGAACCGGTATGTGCACTCCGCCTATCAGGTCGCCGATCTGGATGCGCTCGCCGCCGGCGGCGAGTACCTCCTCGACCACGGTTATCAGCGGTCGTGGGGAATCGGACGCCACATTCAGGGCAGCCAGATCTTCGACTACTGGCGGGATCCCGACGGTTTCATGGTCGAGCATTTCAGTGACGGCGACATGTTCGACTGCACCCTCGAACCGGGCTGGGCGCCGATGAGCGCGTCGGGGCTGGCGCAGTGGGGGCCGCCCGCCACCAAGGATTTCCTGGGTCTCTCCCCTGGGCGGGAATCGCTCAGAGAAGTGCGCTCGATCCTCGACGCGCTGCGCGAGGACAACGAATTCGATCTCCGCCGCCTGCGCGGCCTGCTGAAAGTAGCCAACTCATGAGCATTTCCGTTCTCCGTACCGCGGACGCCTGGTGGGTCCGGACACCCGCCGGTGCGGCGCGCATCGATACCGCCGCGACCACGACGCGCGAACTGCTGGCGGATCGGGCGGCGATCGCCGCGGCCGCCGCTAGCCCGGATCTTGTTCCGGTCGAAGGTCTTTCGCTGATCTCTCCGGTGACCGCACCGTGTCGAGTCGTCGCGCAGATGACGAACTTCGCATCCCACGTGAAGGACTCGGGGCTGAACCCCGAGACCGTGCCGCTGACCTTCTTCCGCAAGAGCTCCGGATCGATCAGCGGTCCCTACGACGACGTGATCCGGCCCGCGCATGTGAAGCTGCTGGACTACGAGGTGGAGATCGGCCTGGTGTTCGGCCGCGAGATGCCGGTCGGCGCCGAGATCGACGATGACTCCCTCGGCGACTACATCGCGGGTCTGGTCGTGACGAACGACGTGTCGGCCCGGGACGTGCAGCTGCCGAAAACCCAATTCTACGAGGCGAAGTCGTATCCGACCTTCACGCCCGTCGGCCCCGCACTGGTGCTGCTGGACGCCGACGAGCCGAAGCGGTTCACCGATCTACGCCTCCGGCTGTGGGTGAACGGCCGAGTACGCCAGGACATGACGGTCGCCGACATGATCTACCGGCCGGTCGAGACGCTGCGGGCCTTGAGCCGGTTCCAGCGCATGGACGCCGGAGACCTGCTGCTGACCGGAACTCCGATCGGCACCGCGCTCAGCGCTCCACCGAAGCCGGTCGAGATCATCGCGTCGCTGCTGCCGCCCAAGATGAAGTGGAAGCTGTTCTTCGAGGGCCAGGCCAAGAATCCGAAGTACCTCCAGGACGGCGATGTGGTCGAGGCGACCATCGGCACCGATGATGGTGTCCTCGACCTGGGCCGCCAGCGCACGGTCGTGAGGTACGCGCGGTGACCGGTAACCCGCCCCTCGAGTCCGACGCCGAAGCCCTGCTGTGGCCGCGCTACAGCGGTCCGGAGGACCTGAGCGTCATCGAATCGGTGCCCCTGGCCGAGCGCGGGCTGCCCGAGTCGACCTACGCACTGCTGGTGCGCGCCGCGCGGCGGTGGCCGGACCGTACGGCCGTCACCGTGCTGCCCGATGCCTCGACTTGGCGGGAACCGGTGCAGCGCACCTACTCCCAGTTGCTCGCCGATGTGCACCGCTGTGCCAATCTGCTGCACGCACTCGGCGTGCGCCGCGGCGACGCGGTCGCCCTGATCGCGCCCAACTGCGCCGAGTCGATTCCCGCCACCCTGGCCGCACAGCTGGCGGGCATCGCCGCGCCGATCAATGGCGGCCTGTCGCGGGCGCACATCGCGGAGCTCCTGCACCGCTCCGGCGCTCGGGTACTGATCGCCGCCGGCCCCGAACTCGCCGCGGACATCTGGGAGTCGGCATCCGAACTCGCGTCCCAGGGTCTGCTGGATGCGGTGCTGATGCTACGGCCGACCGCTGCCGCAACGGAGACCGTGCCGCTGCCTGTCATCGACGGTGTGCGCATCGGCTATCTCGATACCCTTGCAGCCGAACATGATTGGGCCGCTTTCGCCGGGGAGCCGCCCGCCGCAACGCATCTGGCGGCCCTGTTCCACACCGGCGGCACCACCGGTGTGCCGAAACTGGCCGCGCACCGGCAGTCCGCTGAGGTCGCCAATGCGTGGATGATCGCGGCCAACTCCCTGCTCGACGAGGATGCGGTGGTCTTCGCCGCGCTGCCGCTGTTCCATGTCAACGCGCTCGTCGTGACGCTGCTCGCGCCCTTGTTCCGCGGTCAGTCGGTGGTCTGGGCCGGGCCGCTCGGATACCGGGACTTCGCTCTCTACGGCGAGTTCTGGAATATCGTGGCGCACTACCGGATCGCGGCCATGAGCGCGGTGCCGACGGTGTACGCGGTGCTGGCGCAGTGCCCGATCGGCGCGGACATCTCGAGCCTGCGCTACGCGATGGTCGGTGCGTCCCCGCTGCCGGCCGCCGTGCGCGAGAACTTCCAGGCGCACACCGGGGTCACGCTGGTCGAGGGTTATGGCCTCACCGAGGCGACGTGCGCGACCGCCCGCAGTTTCCCGGATCTGCCGCGTCCCGGCTCGGTCGGGCAGCGCATGCCCTACCAGCAGGTCAAGGTCGTTCGCACGTCCGAGGACGGCGTCTGGACGGAACTCCCCGCCGGTGAGACCGGCATTTTGGTGATCGGCGGGCCCACGGTCTTCGCCGGTTACGTGACCGGCCGCAGCGAGCACGGGCACCTGCTGGACGGGCTCGGTGCGGTGGTCGACGGGTGGCTGAGCACCGGCGATCTCGCGCATGTCGACGCCGACGGATTCGTTCATCTGCACGGTCGCGCAAAGGATCTCATCATTCGCGGCGGGCACAATCTCGATCCGGCGGTCATCGAGGACGCGCTCCTGTCCCACCCGCAGGTGACCTCGGCGGGCGCGGTCGGCCGCCCGGACGTCCACGCCGGGGAGGTACCCGTGGCCTATGTGACCCTGGCGCCCGGCGCGGAGGTGAGCGAGGCGGAGCTCGCCGCCTGGGCGGGGGAGCGGGTGCCCGAACGCGCCGCCACGCCGAAAACGGTGACGGTGCTGGATGTCCTGCCGGTGACCGACGTCGGCAAGCCGTACAAGCTCGCCCTGCGCGCCGACGCCACTCGTCGCGAGGTACAGGATGCGCTGGCCGGAGTCGAGGCCGTACTCGGTGTCACCGCGCAGGTCGAGGACGGCGCGATCGTGACCGTCGTCGAGCTCGGCCCCGAGGCCGTCGAAGGGGCCGTCGAGGCGATTCTCGGTCGCTACGCGATCACCTGGAAGGTCGAGGTGCACCGATGAAGATCCTGTCGACCATGCTGGCCGCGATGCTCACCGTGGAGTTCCTGTCGTTCGGTGCGGCCAAGACGCTCGCCCTCGCGCCGATGCGGGAACGCGCCGCGCGTCTGGGCTACTCCACCGCCGCCTACCGGGGCATCGGAGCGCTCGAAATCGCCGGCGCGAGTGGGCTGCTGATCGGTCTGGCCCGCCCGCCGATCGGGATCGCCGCGGGAATCGGCCTGGCACTGTTGATGACCGGCGCCGTGGTCGCACATGTCCGCAACGGCGACGGTGTGGCCGAGTACGCGCCCGCGGTGGTCACCGGACTGGTCACGCTCGGCTATCTGGCTGCACTGTCCGGGGTTTCGCCGTGAGCACCGCGACGATCCCGGTGGTGATCGTCGGCGCGAGCCCGGCCGGTATCACCGCGGCCACGTTGCTCGCGCACCCGCGCCTGCGCCGGCGGCTGACGGGCCGGGTTTCGAGCAGCGCGGCGGGTTCATCGTCGTCGCGGAGCCGGGCACCGAGCTGCATCGTTGGGTGCGGCAGGGTCGCGCCGTCGCGGCTCTGGTCCGACCGGACGGCACCGTCCAGTCCTGCGGAGATGTGCGGTCATTGTGCGCGGCATCGCCTTCTTTCCATCCGGGCGCACCGGCGCGACGGTGGCGAGCCGGTTGCTGACCATTGCGACGTTTATGAGGAAATCATCATCTGACGTGTTACCGTACCGATAGGTCTGTGATTGCTGGTCGGATGGTGTCTCCACGAGAGGACCCGCATGTCCCGCTATCTGTACGCACTCGGCCAGGTCGCCGTCCGCCGCCGCTGGTGGGTGCTGGCGATATGGATCGTGCTGCTGGCCGCCGCCATCGGATTCGCCGCCGCGACGGGCGGAAAGACCAACGACAATTTCACGGTTCCGGGCACGGAATCGCAGGACGCGGTCTCCTTGCTGCAGCAGCGGATGCCCGCTTTCTCGGGTGCGCAGATGCAGGTCGTGTTCGCGACGTCGAACCTGGCCAAGGTGACCGATCAACCGGTGACCGGCGAGATCGAGCAGATGATGGCCGAGTTGAAGGGGCTGCCGCAGGTCGCCGCGGTGGTCGACCCGTTCCAGGCCAAAGCGGTCTCACCGGATCAACACGTCGCCCTGGGCAGCGTGCAGTTCTCCGTCTCGGCCGGCGAGGTCGAGCAGTCCACCCTCGACCAGGTGACCCGGGTCGCCGACCGGGCGCGCGACACCGGTCTGCAGGTCGAGTTCTCCGGTGCCGTCTATCCGGGCTTCACCGCGGAGGTCCCGCACACGCCCGAAATGCTCGGTGTCATCGCGGCCTTCGTCATTCTGCTGATCACCTTCGGCGCGGTGGTGGCGGCGGGACTGCCGATCATCACGGCGGCCGTCGGCGTGGGTATCGGTCTCACCGGCATCCTGGGCATCGCGGCCTACACCGACGTGCCGTCGGCGGCGACCTCGCTGGCACTGATGCTGGGTCTGTCCTGCGGGATCGACTACGCGCTGTTCGTCCTCTCCCGGCATCGCCACCAGGTGGTGCTGGGAATGGCTGTGGCGGAGTCGATTCCGCTGGCGGTCGGGACCGCGGGCAGTTCGGTGGTGTTCGCGGCGGTGACCGTGATCATCGCGCTGTGCGGGCTGGCGGTCGCGAACATCCCGTTCCTCACCGTCATGGGCCTGACCGCCGCCGGCGCGGTCCTGGTGGCCATGCTCGTTGCGCTGACCCTGCTGCCCGCGCTGCTCAGCCTCGCCGGTGGCACCGTCGCCAAATTCATCTCGCCGCCGCTGCACCCGGGAAAGCCGGAGGAGGTCGCGCGCATCGCCGCCTACGAGCCCGAGCGCACCGCGGGCCACGCCTGGGGACGGTTCGTCACCCGCTTCCGGATTCCATTGCTGGTGCTGGGTATCGCGGTGCTGGTGGTGATCGCGTTGCCCGCCACCCGTATGGATCTCGGATTGCCCAGTGGCGCAACGCAATCGGAGTCCAGCACCGCCCGCAGGGCATATGACCTGGTGAGCCGGTCGTTCGGCCCCGGGTTCAACGGGGCGCTGCTGGTGGTGACCGACCTCTCGCAGGCCACCGGCCCGGACGCGGCGCAGACCGTGATGGGCCGGCTGCAGCAGGAGCCCGGCGTCGCGGTGGTGCAGCCCGCGGGCACGGGCGACAACCTGGTCCTGATCCAGGTCGTGCCCAAGACCGGTCCCGACGACAGCGCGACCGCCGATCTGGTCAACCGCCTGCGCGATGACCGCGCGACCATCGAGAGCGGCTCCGGGGCAACGTATCTGGTGGGCGGCACCACCGCGGCGAACATCGATACCTCACGCCGCTTGGGTGAGGCGCTGCCGGTCTTCCTCGTTGTCGTCGTGGGTCTGGCGCTGGTGCTGCTGACCATCGCCTTCCGGACCGTCCTGGTACCGCTGTCCTCGATCGTCGGGTTCATCCTCTCGGTGTTCGCGGCGCTCGGCGCGCAGGTCGCGGTCTTCCAATGGGGATGGGGCGCAAGCCTTTTGCATATCACCAAGGCGGAGACGCTGAGCTTCCTGCCGATCATCACCCTGGCCATCATCTTCGGGCTGTCGAGCGATTACCAGATCTTCGTGGTGTCCCGCATCAAGGAGGAGCACACCCGCACCGCGGACGCGACCGCCGCGGTGCGCAATGGGATCGCGCATTCGGCGCGCGTCGTCACGGCCGCGGCGCTGATCATGTTCGGCGTCTTCGTCGCCTTCGCCACCGTCGACAACCCGATCGTCAAACCGTTGGCGTTCACGCTCGCGGTCGGTGTGCTGCTGGACGCCTTCATCGTCCGGCTGACCCTGGTGCCCGCGGTCATGGCCCTGATCGGCGATCGCATGTGGTACCACCCGCGGTGGTTCGCCCGCTACGTGCCCGACTTCGACATCGAAGGCGCCGAACTCGAACGCCGCTTGGCGGACACCGAAACCGAAACGCCGCGGGTGGTTACCAACTGATCGGGACGCGGCTGACCGATCATGACGTGCTCCTTGGTCGAGCTGCCGTCGCACAGACCATGAAAGCCCTTCTCGAACCGGCTTTTTCAGGGGTGTCCACTGTCATCTTCTCCGTTGTTGTCGGGGGATTTCAAGCGCCGCGTACGCGGTCGATGACTGCCAGTGGCCCGGCGGGTGCGGCGTTGCCGCGCCAGGCCACGTGCTGGTCGGGACGAATGAGTACAAGGTCGCGTTCGTAGAGGGCGCGGGCGTGCGGGTCGCGGATATCGACGATGTCGAGCGGCACCTTTCGTTCAGCGGCCGCGATCCGAAAGCCGTCGACATCGTGATCCGCGAAGCACAGCAGGGTGAAGCCCCGGCCGAACAGGTCGAAGATGGCGGTGCCGTCGGCGAGCCGCACGCTGGGCGGCCGCGCTCCGGGCCAGGTGCCGGGCAGGTATTCGTCCATCCGCTGCCGCGGGGCCCGCTCCTCGGTGTCTCGGCACACGATGGGGGAGTGGTCGTAGCGGTAGCCGAGTTCGATTCCCAGCGCTTCGTTTTCGAGATTGCCCAGATCGCTGATCTCGCGGCCGATCCGCCGGCGGGTACGCGTGCCGAACCAGCGTTCGCTGTGCATGGTGGCGCGGGAGGTGGCCATGATGGCGCCGCGGACGACGGTGTGCCGGGCGGACGCCTCGCGGTTACGGAGGGCGACGGGGCGGCGTTCCCGCTCATACGCCTCGAGCAGGCCTGGTCCGCCCCATCCCTGCAACCGGGCCGCGAGCGCCCAGCCCAGCCCGACCGCATCGCCGACGCCGGTGTTCATGCCGTAGCCGCCCGCGGGCGTCACCTGGTGGGCGGCATCACCGGCCAGCCAGACCCGGCCGCGGCCGTAGGACTCGGCGACGGTGAGCCGGGGCGTCCAGGCATTGGCGACCAGCACGGTCATCTCGAACCGGTATCCGAGACAGCGGAATACGAATTCGCGCGGGTCGATGCTGTCGGCGTCGGCGCCCATGCTCAGGGGAGCGTGCAGGGTCCAGGTGTCGCCGTCGTTCTGGGAGATGACGGTCCAGCCCTCCGGTGACTGCAGATGCCACACGGTGCCGAAGCGAGCGGCGATCTCGCGATCGGGAGTCGTCAAGTGCACCAGGTAGAACCGGCCGTCCGGGGGCCGCTGCCCACCGGCCAGGAATGTCCGCGTGAAAGTCCTTGCGAGCCGGGGAATTCCGAGCTCCCGCACCAGCAGCCGGCGCAGATCGATCTCGTCGAGACCGATCCCGAGGTGCCGCCGGACCCGGCTGCCCCCGCCGTCGCATCCCACCAGATAGCGGGCGCGCACGGTGCGGTGTTCGCCGGTCCCGGACACCAGCTGGGCCGTGACGCCCTCCGTGTCCTCGGTGAAACTGTCCAGCGCCCAACCATATTGCACCTCGACGTGCTGGGACCTGCCCTGCAGCTGGTCCCGGAGCGCGGGCTCGAGGATGATCTGGGACACGCGCATGGCCGGTTCCAGTGGGAGAGCGCCGTCGGCGCGTCGGCCGATCGCCTCGAAGGACTCCTCGACGCTCGGGTACTCGAACTTCGCCAGTTCCCATCCGACCGCATTGCTGGCCCAGACCACGGTGGTCCGGTGATCGGGCGGCGTCGCCACCTTGCGCAGGTCGTCGGCAATGCCGAGCCGCCGGTACAACTCCATGCTGCGGCTGTTGGTGATGTCCATTTTCGGATGCCGCGTGGTGGTCGAATTGCGCTCTACCAGAAGGGTTTCCACGCCGTGAAAGTCGAGCTCCAGGGCCAGTGTCAGGCCTACCGGCCCCGCGCCGACCACGAGCACCGATGTGGTTTCGGTCATAGCTGTAGATTGAACAACAGTGTTCAATTTGAGTCAAGAGCGTCTCAAGAGTTTGGGGTTTGGCCCGCCTGGGACGGTTCTGTACTGTCGAGTTGGCGAAGGAGGGGTGATGAGTGCGACTCAGCGGCGGATCAACGCGGCGGCAATGCGGCTGTTCGCCGAGCGCGGCAGCGTGGACCTGACCATGAGCGAGCTGGCGACCGAAGCGGGTGTCGCCCGGGGCACGCTCTACCGCAATGTCGAGTCCATCGAGCAGCTCTTCGAGCAGGTCCGCGCCCAGCTCGCCTTCGAACTGCACAGTGCCAACGCGCAGGCGATGGATGCTCACGGTGACCTCGACCCGCCGCTGCGGCTGTCCACCGGTACCCGCATGATCGTGCGGATGGCGCACGAGAACCCCGCGGCGGGCCGCTTCGTCGTCCGGTTCGCGCTGACCGACGAGTCGTTGCGCGAGATGCTGACCGGCCCGCCGATGCGGGACGTGGCCGCCGGAATCGCCTCCGGCCGTTATGTCGTCGCACCCGGAATGGAGCTGAGTGTCGCCTCCATGCTGATGGGCACCGTGGTCAGCGCCATGTGGATGGTGCTGGAGGGCCACCAGTCGTGGCGCGACGCGGCGGCGGGGGCCGCCGAACTCATCCTGTGCGCCCTGGGGGTTTCGCACGACGAGGCGCGCCGGATCGCCGCAAGTCCGTTGCCGGCCACCGCCTTCGAAGTCTGATCGGGTCCCTCGACGGCCTGGGGCGGCTCGCATGCCACCTCATGTCCTGATCTCTTCATTCAAATGTGATGAGACTGTCAGTTGGCTGTGCATGATGCCGGGGCATCGGCCGGCAGTGCCGTAACGCTCGTACCGTGTGAGGCATGGGCGAACGCGTGGTGATCATCGGCGGGGATGCTGCGGGTATGGCGGCGGCGTCACAGGCGCGCAGGTTGAAGGGAGTGGGGGAGCTCGAGATCGTCGTTTTCGAGCGGGGGCACTTCACCTCGTACTCGGCGTGCGGGATCCCGTACTGGGTGGGCGGGGACGTCGGTGGGCCGGACGATCTGATCGCGCGCACGCCCGCCGAACATCGGGCGCGGGACATCGATCTGCGGCTGGGAACCGAGGTCGTGGAGATCGATGTCGCCGGGCGGCGGGTGCGGTCTCGCGAGCCCGACACCGGCCGGGAGAGCTGGATCGGCTACGACAAACTCGTGATCGCCACCGGTGCGACGCCGATCCGGCCCGCGCTGCCCGGCATCGACGCGGCCGGTGTGCACGGGGTGCAGACGCTCGACGATGGACAAGCCCTCATCGCCACCCTCGAGTCGATCGCGGGCCGGCGGGCGGTGGTGGTCGGTGCGGGGTACATCGGTGTGGAGATGGCGGAGGCGCTACTCCGGCGGGGATTCCAGGTCACCATGCTCAATCGCAGCGCCGAGCCGATGTCCACCCTCGATCCGGATATGGGTGTGCTGATCCGGAAGGCCATGCAGGGCATGGGGATTCAGGTCATCGACAACGCGGAGCTGACGGCCGTCCACACCGATGCGCGGGGCCGGGTCACCGGCGTCGCCACGGCTGATGCCGAATACCCCGCCGATGTGGTGGTTCTCGGTATCGGCGTCCGCCCCGCCACCGACCTCGCCCGTGCGGCCGGTCTCCCGCTGGGGGAGTCCGGTGGTCTGCTGACCGATCTCGCCATGCGGGTGCGCGGACACGAGAACATCTGGGCCGGAGGCGATTGCGTCGAGGTGCTCGACCTCGTCTCCGGCTCCGAGCGCCACATCCCCCTCGGTACGCACGCCAACAAGCACGGCCAGATCATCGGTTCCGGCGTCGGCGGCGACTACGCCATCTTCCCCGGCGTGGTGGGCACCGCGGTCAGCAAGGTGTGCGACCTGGAGGTCGCCCGCACCGGCCTGCGGGAACGCGACGCCCGCGCGGTCGGACTGCAATTCGTCACCGTCACCATCGAATCCACCAGCCGCTCCGGCTATTTCCCCGGCACGGCACCCATGACGGTGAAAATGCTCGCCGAACGCCGCACCGGCCGCCTGCTCGGTGTCCAGATCGTCGGCCGCGAAGGGGCGGGCAAGCGCATCGACATCGCCGCCGTGGCTCTCACCGCCCGCCTCACCGTCGACCAGATCGTCGCCCTCGACCTCGGCTACGCCCCACCCTTCTCCCCGGTGTGGGACCCCGTCCAGGTCGCCGCCCGCAAAGCCGTCACGGCGGTCCGCCGCGACGCCATGGAGCGGAATCGCACGAAGTGATCCGACCTCCCACATCGAAACGGCGCTCTTTTGCGCGGGGTCAGCCGTAGAGCTGGACAAAGCGGTCGAGGGAGCGTTCGACGTCGCCGCGGAGGGCGCGGGCGACGGCCGAGCCGATGGGACCGAAGAGGGGTGCGCCGCCGAGAGTGAAGTCGGCGGTGACCTTGGAGCCGGTGGGGCTGGGGGAGACGCGGAGTTCGAGGCCGAATTTGGTGCCGCCGATGCCGGAACCGTTGAGGACCAGGCGGTTCGGGGGTTCGGCGGTTTCGACGATCCAGGTGACGCGATTGCGGAAGCCTTTGACGGTGGCTACGCCGATGAGGCGGGTGCCGGGGGTGAGCGCGTCGGGGACAGGGCCGCGCCAACCCTCGTGGAGGGTGAGCCACTTGTCGAGTTCGGGCAGGTCGGAGGCGTGCGACCAGGCCCGCTCGGGCGGGATCGGGACGTCTACGGAGACCTTCAGCTTAGCCACGAAGCAGATGGTATCTGTTACATGATGTAGCTCTAACGGTGGCGCTCGGCCGAGAGTTCGGGGCGTGGTTGTTCGACACCGTCTATCGTGAACCCGTCGCGGGCTTCCGGCGCGACCTGGGCCTGCCGAAGGTGTCCGCCAGGGAATTGCGCCGCCGCCGCACCGCGTCGGAATGGCCTGTGCTGCACGGATATTCACCGGCCGTTTCGCCACGTCCGGTGGACTGGCGGCCGGGTCGATGTCAGTCCGGCGACCATCCCACTCCAGAAGCTGTCGGTGGACGGCTTGGTCGGCGCCCTGCGGGCACTGACCGGTGACAACTCCTACCGTGAGAATGCCGCTCGGCTGGCGGCCCACATCGCCGGGGAAGACGGTGCGAGCGCAGCGGTCGAAGCGATCGAGGCGCATCTCGGCACACGGTGATGTAGGCCTACGGGCTGGAGCGCAGCGACCGCGACTCGGGCGCGGGCGGCGGGTCCTCCGGTTTCGGTGCGGTGGGCGCCGGGTCCGCGGGCCGGGACCGTTTGCGGGCGTTCCACCAGTGGCGGAACTGCGCCAGCCGGGTGGCGCGGGCGGGCCAGAATTCCTCGACGCTGGCATTGAATTCGGCGCCGAGGATGATGGCGAAACCCAGGAAGAACGTGAACAGCAGGAAGGCGATGGGGGTCGCCAGCGCGCCGTAGGAGATGCCGGTCCGGGTCACCCACGCCAGGTAGCGGCGCAGGCCCTCGCTGGCCGCCATGAAGAACACGCCGGCGACCAGCGCGCCGCCGAAGAGCCGATGCCAGGGGAGGGTGCGGTGCAGGGCGGTCTTGTAGAGGAAGGTGAGGCCGACGATCAGCAGCAGGCCGGTGCCCGGGTAGTAGAAGGCTTCGATGAGCCGCAGGCCCGGCTCGCGCCAGGTGTGCGGGAGGATCCGTCCGATGAGGGTGGGCCCCAGGGCGATCAGCGGCAGGATGAGCACCGCGATCACGAGGAAGCCGACGTAGAGCAGCAGCGCGAAGATTCGCTGCCAGACCGGATGGCGCGCGGTGGCCTGGCCGTGCGCGGCGGTGATGGCGTCGACGAAGGTGGCCATGGCCGAGGAGCCGGCCCACAGCGACAGCACGAACCCGACGGACACCACCCCGCCGTGGCCGCGCTGCAGCACGTCGTTGACGGTCGGCTGCACCAGACTGTCGACCACGCTGGGGCTGAACGCCTTCCGCGCGAAGCTGACGATCTTGGACTGCACGATGTTCAGCGTGTTCGGGCCGAACCAGTGCCCGACATAGCCGAGGCTGCCGAGCAGTCCCAGCAGCAGCGGGGCCAGCGAGAGCGTCTGCCAGAAGGCGGCCGCCGCGGATTTGGCGAAGATCGCGTCGTTCCACGCCTTCGCCGCGACGTGGACGACGAGTTGCCGGATGCGGCCCCAGCGGGTGGCGGCGAGCACAACGGACGCCGTCGGCACTGACGCGTCGGCGTGTTGCGGAGATTCGTCGTGCGCGTTCATCGTGGCCTAAGCATCGCCTACCAGCGCTTCGAATGGGACCGGACCCGCGATGTGGCGTGCGGCACTCCGCGGGGCTGTGTCGGATTGGAAAGCTGTCGGGTTCGATCGCTACTCTCTACCGAGTGACTTCGGGTGGTGGCGGTTCGTTACGTGCATGGCAGCGCAGGGCACTCACGAAGTATCTGACGACCAAGCCACGCGACTTCCTTGCCGTCGCCACCCCCGGCGCGGGTAAGACCACGTTCGCGCTGCGCGTGGCGGCCGAGTTGCTCAACGACCGCACTGTCGACCAGGTGACGGTGGTCGCACCCACCGAGCACCTCAAGCATCAGTGGGCTGCGTCGGCCGCGCGCAACGGGATTCAGCTGGATTCGAACTTCTCCAATTCGACCGGTTCCACCTCGTCGGACTACCACGGCGTGGTGGTCACCTACGCGCAGATCGCGTCGCATCCGTTCAAGCACCGGGTGCGCACCGAGAACCGCCGCACGCTGGTGATCATGGACGAGATCCATCACGCCGGTGACGCCAAGAGCTGGGGTGAGGCGGTCGAGGAGGCGTTCGGTGACGCCACCCGCCGGCTGGCGCTGACCGGTACCCCGTTCCGCAGCGACGACTCCAAGATCCCGTTCATCACCTACGAAGCCGACGAGTCCGGTTTCGAGAAGTCGCGCGCCGACCACACCTACGGCTACTCCGAGGCGCTCGCCGACGGCGTGGTCAGGCCCGTGGTCTTCCTCGCCTACTCCGGTGAGGCGCACTGGCGGGACAGCGCGGGCGAGGAGTACTCGGCCCGCCTGGGCGAGCCCCTCAATGCCGAACAGACCGCCCGCGCCTGGCGCACCGCCCTCGATCCGGCCGGCGACTGGATGTCGAAGGTGCTCACCGCCGCCGACACCCGCCTGCGCCAGCTGCGCGCCACCGGCATGCCCGACGCGGGCGGCCTGGTGATCGCCACCGACCAGGAGAAGGCGCGCGACTACGCCGAACTGCTGGAACACATTTCGGGCACCAAGCCGACCATCGTGCTGTCCGACGATCCGGACTCCTCCGATCGCATCGGCGAGTTCAGCGAGAACACCGACCCGTGGATGGTCGCGGTGCGCATGGTGTCCGAGGGCGTCGACGTACCGCGCCTCGCGGTCGGCGTGTATGCCACCAGCGCCTCGACCCCGCTGTACTTCGCGCAGGCCATCGGCCGTTTCGTGCGTGCCCGCAAGACCGGTGAGACCGCGAGCGTCTTCCTGCCCTCGGTGCCGGTGCTGCTGGATCTGGCCGCCCAGCTGGAATTGCAGCGCGACCATGTCATCGGCAAGCCGCATCGCGAGGCGAACGCGCTCGAGGACGAACTGCTCATCGACGCCAATCGGCAGAAGGACGAGCCGGGCGAGGAGGAGAAGAAGTTCGTCGCCCTGGCCGCCGACGCCGAGCTCGACCAGGTCATCTACGACGGTGACTCCTTCGGCACCGCCACCTTCTCCGGCAGCGACGAGGAGGCCGACTACCTCGGCATTCCCGGCCTGCTCGATGCCGACCAGATGCGCGCCCTGCTGCGCGAACGCCAGTCCCGTCAGCTCCAGGAACGCAGCGCCGCCGCCGAGGCTCGGCCCTCGGGCGCCGGCGTGGAGGCCGCCGTCGAACGCGCCGCCACCGCGGACCGCCTGTCCGAGCTGCGCCGCGAACTGAACAGCCTGGTCGCCATGCACCACCACCGCACCGGCAAACCGCACGGCGTCATCCACGGCGACCTGCGCCGCGAATGCGGCGGCCCCCCAACGGCTCTCGCCACCGCCGACCAGCTCTCCCAGCGCATCGCGGCCCTGCGTCGGATCTGACCAGCGCGGACTACACCACCTGCAGCTCGACCTCGACCGGGTCGCCCGCGTTCAACCCCTCGGCGACCCGGACGGCCTTCTTCACCGGCAGCACATAGGTTCCGCGCTTGCCGTCGGGAAAGATCGAGGTCGACCACCGACTGCCGCCGACCGCGACTTTCACCTTCACCGAGCCGAATCCGGCGGCGGTGTGCCCGAAGCGCTCCTCGATCTCGTCGGCGACCGACTCGGGCAGACTCACGAAATGCCAGGAGGCCTGTGCTTCCCATTCCCAGAGTTCGGCGGTGAACGCGTACGTGGAGATCGCCATGGGCCGACGGTAGCCGCCCGGTCCGACAAGGCCGGGGTCAGCGGGTGAAGTAGCGGGCAGGGGAGACGCCCACCTCGCGGTGGAAGGGGGCGATGTAGGCGCTCGGGGTGGCATAGCCGACGCGGGTGGCGATGCGGGCGACCGGCAGGCCCGAAGCGAGCAATGGGAGCGAGGCGGCCGGGCGGACCTGGGTTCGCCACTGGCCGAAGATGATTCCCGTCTCGGCGAGGAACCCGCGGGCCAGGGTGCGCGGACTGATGGCGACCGCGGCGGCCAGCTCGGCGAGAGTGCGCCGGTCGGACGGGTCGGCCTGCGGTATGTCCGCGACGAACGCAACCGTATCCGCGTCGGTCGCAGCGGCTGTCAGCCGAAGTAGACCGCCGGATCGAGCGCGTCGATAGGCGTCCAGCGGGGGACCGGCATCGGGGTGTCCGTGGCGGGCGGAGCGCTCCGATAGCCCTGGAGATCCAAGGCGAGCCAGGGATTTTCGTCGATCAGGCGGACCACCGCGTAGCAGGTGGCGAGCATGTGGAGGCAGCGGGCGTTGCGGGCGCGGCAGGAGCAGTCGGTGCTCGCGAGGATGGGCGTCACCGAGATCCCGGCGGCGATGACCGCGGCGTGCAGCTCGTCGCCGAGAGTGAGGGTGTCGGCGGGCACCACGGCGGCGATGGCGTCGATGGTGGCGCGCGGGAGCGACGTCAGCTCCAGGTGCGTGACCGATGCCTCCGACCCGCGATGAATGTGCGCCCGCACCACGGTGCCCTCGATCTCGGTCCGGACGCCGTTGTTGCGGACGATGCTGCGCGCGCGGGGGAGCAGCGGCTCGGGTTTGGTGAGGCTGAGCGGTTCCGCCAGCCGCACCCAGTCCTTGCCCCACGCCGTGTACCCGAATTCGTTGTCCGCCATCTCAGTTCCCCCGCTTCCGGCGCAGCAGCTCCAGCAGTCGTTCGTCGTCCAGTCGCGCCAGCTCCGCGACTCCGGCCGCATCGCTGAGGTCGGTGAGCGCCGACTTGCGGTCGTGCATGCCCGCGATGTGCTCCTCGATGGTGGTGCCCGAGGTCAGCGTGGTGACGGTGACGGTGCGGGTCTGCCCGATGCGATGCGCGCGATCCGACGCCTGCGCCTCGACCGCCGGATTCCACCAGCGGTCGAAATGGATGACGTCGGCGGCCCGCGTGAGCGTCAGCCCGGTACCCGCTGCCCGCAGGCTGAGCACCAATATGGGTGGGCCGTCCGGTGATTGGAAGTCCGCGACGATCTCCCCGCGTTGTTGCTGGTTCAGCCCGCCGTGGAAGAACGGCACCCGCACCCCGAATTCCTCGGCACAGTGCCGGACCAGCAGCTCACCGGTCTTGCGGTACTGGGTGAACACCAGGGTGGGCGCGTCCACGTCGAGGTTGTTGGCCAGAATGTCGGAGCAGACGTCGAATTTCCCGGAGCGCCCGGCCAATTCGCCCAGCTCCCCGGTGATCAGCCCCGGATGGTTGCACACCTGCTTGAGCTCGGTCAGCACCGCCAGCACCCGTGTGTGCCGCTGCGCCCCGGTCCCGAACCCGGCCGCCTCGGCCCGATCGAGCAGCCGGTCGTAGAGCTGCTCCTGCTCCGCGCTCAGATCGCACACCAGATCGCAGTGGATCTTGGCCGGCAGCGCGGCGGCCACCTGGGATTTGCGGCGGCCCAGCACGATCGGCTCGACGGCGTCCCGCAGCCGCAGCACCGCGCTCGCCGATCCCTCGCTGATCGGCCGCACGAACCGCCGCCGGAACTGCGCCCGGTGCGTGAACTCCTGCGGTGCGATCAGATTCAGCAGCGCCCACAGCTCGTCGAGGTGATTCTCCACCGGCGTACCGGTCAGCGCGATCCGCGCCTCGGCCGGAATCGCCCGCGCCGCCTTCGCCACCTGCGTGTGCGGATTCTTCAGCACCTGCGCCTCGTCGAAAATCACGGTGGCCCACCGCTGCCCGCCCAGCGCGGCACCGTGCCCGCGCAGGGTGGGATACCCGGTCACCACAATCGTTCCCGGCTCGGCCTCCGGCGCCGGCCCGCCCCGCCAGGCCACCGCGCGCAGTCCGGGCGCGAATCGCTCGATCTCGTGCGTCCAGTTGCCCACGAGTGATGTTGGACACACTACGAGTTGTGGCCCGTCTCCGGCCTTCCCGAGCAGGTACCCGATGGCCTGCACCGTCTTGCCCAGGCCCATCTCGTCGGCCAGCACCGCGCCGCCGTGCGTGGCGGTGGCCTCGCGCAGCCAGGTGATGCCGCGCGCCTGATAGGGCCGCAGCTCGGCCTTCAGCCCGGACCGCAGTTCGGCGTCGAGCAACACGGTGTCCCGCAGCGCCCGCAGAGTCCGCCCCGCCGAGGCGATGGCGGTCCCGGTGGCATTCGGGACGGCGTGCGCGGCCACCGGCAGCCGCCGCGCCTCGACCTCCGTCTCGAGGGCCTCGCGCAGCAGGCGTATCGATTCCCCGGGATTGGCGATAGCCAGAGTGCATAACCGTTCCGGTTCCACCAGAGCGCATTCCACGTCCGTGACGCCGATGCCGTCCCGGCCCGGAACGGCGAGAGCGAGGTTCTCCACCTCGCCCAGGTCTCGCGGCGCGCTTCCGGTGGCGTGGCCGTTCCACGTCCAGAGCGCGACCATATGTCGATCCTGCAGGTAGGTGGCTTGTGAGGTCTGCGGCACCCGTCCGTTGTACCCGCCCGATCTCGCCGTGTGCACATGATGAATCTCGCGTTGCGTGCAACGGAATCCATGTGTCTCCGGCCACAGCTCAATTGGTGTGTCGCTGGTCACATTACGCGTCGAACGGTCCCGTACACAGCAGCAGCGGGCGACCTGCTGGTCGCCCGCTGCCGGGTTTTCTGTTGGGAAGATTCAATTGTCGAGCGGGCTCTCGGAGAACGGTGACTCCCGATCGAGTCTCTCCGAGGTGGAGGAGCTGTTACAGCGCCGGTGCCGACTCCGTGTCGATCACGGCCTCGAGCTCACGAAGGCGATCCATGTGCTCGTTGGCGTGATGCTGGCAGAAGAGCAACTCTCCACCGGCAGGAAGGGTTGCGCGCACGCGCGCAGCCGCCCCGCAGCGGTCGCAACGATCGACCGCGGTCAGTGGGGTGCTTGTCAGGGTTCCTGGCATGACTCCTCCGTCCTGGCTCTGGGTGCCTCACGCACCGTTCGCCTGGTGTGGGGCCCGCGGTCCAATCCGCGAACCTCGCTACCGCTACTTCCCAGCAGTGGTTGTTGACTACTCTCTCAGACGTTCGGCGCGAGCACTTTGTTCCCGTGCAGTTTCCCGTGTGTTTTCTGTAACACGACCTGCGATTTCGCTGAAAGCGAACAGGTCCTGAGGACTGCCCGTGGGGACTTCGCAACCTCCCGTTCGAACACGTTGATCGAGTTGTCTACCCGGAGACTACCCGGGCACACCGACACTCACACTCCGATTGGTCTCTGTGGCTGGGACGCCAGCAAACCGTAATCAAGGCGGCTGGATTGGAGACCGGTCCGCGACCGGCCTGACCTCGGCCCATGGCTGCGCGCCGGCACCGCGGTGACGCATCGGGTCACGGAGCCGTTCGCGCAGCGCGAACGGCGGATTCGCGCCCCGGGGCTCAGAACCAGGACTCGTCGAGTTCCAGCGTGGTGCGGTCGCCGGAGTCGAGCAGGTCGAATTGCGGTGTGGTGCGCGGAAGTTCCCAGCGGAAGAAGTACCGGGCGGCCAGTCGCTTCCCCTGGCGGAAGGTCTCCCACTCGGCCGCGTGCGGACGGTCCTGGGCGGACAGCGCGGTGGCGGTGACCGCCTGCTCGAGCCAGATCCAGGCCAGCACCACGTGGCCGAACGCCTCCAGATAGACCGCCGAATTGGCAAGGGCCGCCTCGGGATTGCCCGCGCGCCACAGGCCCGCCGTGGTGGCGGCCAGGCGGCCGGTGGCGGCCTCCAGGGCGGCGGCGTACTCGGCGAGCTCGTCGTCACCGGTCGCGCGGGCGGCGGCGATGGTGGCGGCCATGGTCTCCAGCAGCGCGGCCAGGGCCGCGCCATTGTCCAGGGTGACCTGGCGGCCGAGTAGGTCCATGCTCTGAATGCCGTGGGTGCCTTCGTGAATCGGGTTGAGGCGGTTGTCGCGGTAGTGCTGTTCGACATCGTAGTCGCGGGTGTAGCCGGCGCCGCCGTGGATCTGGATGGCCAGATCGTTGGCGGCCAGGCACCACTGGCTGGGCCAGGACTTGGCGATGGGGGTGAGGATGCGCAGCAGGGTGGCGGCGCGTGCCCGGTCGGATTCGCCTGCCGCGGTTCGGTGTTCGTCGATCAGTTTGCCGCAGTGCAGCTGCAGCGCGAGTGCGCCTTCGGCATAGGACTTCTGGGCCAGCAGCATGCGCCGCACATCCGGGTGCTCGATGATCGGCACCTGCGCGCCGTTGCGGGCGCTGACCGGGCGGCCCTGTGGGCGGGTGCGGGCATAGTCGAGGGACTTGAGGTATCCGGTGTAGCCCAGCGCGGTGGAGGCCAGGCCGACGCCGATGCGGGCCTCGTTCATCATCGTGAACATCTGGGCCAGACCGTGATTCGGCGCGCCCACCAGATAGCCGATCGCGCCCGGCTCCCCGCCGGGGGTGAAATTGCCGTCGCCGAAGACGGGGGCGGTGTTGACGGTGCCGCGCCAGCCCATCTTGTGGTTGATGCCCGAGAGCACGACATCGTTGTGGACGGTCGGGTTGCCCTCGGCGTCGGGCAGGAACTTGGGGACCACGAACAGCGAGATGCCGCGGGTGCCCTCCGGTGCGCCCGGAATGCGGGCCAGCACCAGGTGCACGATGTTCTCCGAGAGGTCGTGGTCGCCGCCGGAGATCCACATCTTGTGCCCGAACAGACGGTAGGAGCCGTCGGCGGCGGGCACGGCGCGGGTGGTGATGTCGGCCAGGCTGGACCCGGCCTGCGGCTCCGACAGGGCCATGGTGCCGAAGCTGCGACCCTCCAGCATCGGGCGCACGTAGGCGTCGATCTGCTCCAGGCTACCGTGCGCGGCAAGCAGATTCGCATTGCCGGTGGTGAGCAGCACATAGGCGGCGGTGCCGACATTGGCGGCGTGGAACCACGACATGCACGCGGTGTAGACCGAGTGTGGCAGCTGCATGCCGCCGATCTCGTAATCCATTGCCGCGCCGATCATTCCGGCGTCGGCGAAGGCCTGCAGTGCCTTGCCGACCGCGGGGATGATGTGCACGCGCTCGCCGTCGAAGGTGGGCTCGTGCAGATCGTTCTCGCGATTGTGCGGCGCGAAGTAGGTGGTGGCCAGGTCCTGGCACAGCCGCAGCACCTGGTCGAAGGTGTCGCGGGAGTGGTCGGCGAAGCGGTCGCGGCCCGTCAGCGACTCCACCCGCAGCCAGTCGTAGAGCAGGAACTCGAGGTCGCGGGCGGACATGATGCTGGACGGATTCATGGTTCCTCGAGCGGTCGGGTACGGGGAGTCGTACCTGCCGGTCTACCAGATGGCGCGGGACCGTCCGAGGGGGGCGGGGGAGCATCTCCGGTCCGGGCTCAGGAACGGCCGTCGGCGCTTCGCCCCCGCCCGGGTGGGCGTTGCCGACATCTCCGTCCACGTGGCCCGGCCCGAACCGTTCTGAACCCGAGGCACTCACCTAGATTGGACGGGTGGGAACCGAACAGGACATGACGCCGCCGACCCTGCTGCACATCTGCTCCCGGGCGGAATGGGAAAACGCCCGCGCCGCAGGCGAATACCGCGCCCCCTCGCTGGCCGAGGCCGGATTCATCCACCTCTCCGCGCCCTACCAGGCCCACCTGCCCGCCAATCGCCTCTTCGCCGGTCGCACCGATCTCGTGCTGCTGCACCTGGATCCGGCTCGGCTCGGTTCCCCGGTGAAGTGGGAGCCGGGCGTGCCCACCGACCCGGACTCCATGACCTTCCCGCACCTGTACGGTCCGCTGCCGCTGGCCGCGGTCGTCGAGGTCACCGATTTCCTGCCCGGCCCCGACGGATCGTTCGCGCCGCTCACCGCGGAGTGACCCGGCGCCCGCATCGAGCGACTCGTGCGCCGGGGTGCGCCGGAACGTAGCTCCCCGGTATTCGCGCGGGTTGTCCTAATCTGGACTGCGTGAACGTCGATGTGACAGCGCTGCCCGGTATCGGTGTGCGGAAGGATTTCGAGGTCAGATCGGGGCGGCGGATCGGGGTGGTGGCGCACCGGGACGGCGGCATCGATCTCATCGTGTCGCAGCGGGACGACCCGGACGCGTGCCTGGCCCAGGTGCCCCTGACGACCGACGAGGCGGCGGTCCTGGCCAATCTGCTGGGCGCACCGCAGCTGGTGCAGCAGCTCAAGGAAGAACACTCGGACCTACCCGGGATCACCACCAGACAGCTCACCATCGGCGGCAATTCGCCGTACCGGGGACGCATGCTCGGCGAGACCGCCATGCGGACCCGGACCAAGGCCTCCATCGTGGCCATCATGCGGGCGGGGCAACTGCACCCGTCACCGGGGCCAGATCAGGTGCTCGACTCCGGGGACGTGCTCGTCGTCGTCGGCACGCCGCACGGGCTGGACGCGGCCGCTCGCATTCTGGCCGACGGCTGACCCTGTGGATTCGACCGGTCTAGCCCTGTTCGAACTCGGCGCGATCTTGTTCGCGCTCGGCATGCTGGGGCGACTGGCCGCCCGCTTCGGCATGTCGCCGATTCCCCTCTACCTGCTCGGCGGCCTGGCCTTCGGCGAGGGCGGCATCGTGAAGATGCACGCCGCCACCGAATTCGGGCACACGGCCGGCGAGATCGGCGTGGTGCTGCTGCTCCTGCTGCTCGGATTGGAGTACACCGCAGCCGAATTGGTGACCGGACTGCGCCGCTCCTGGCTGGCCGGTCTGGTCGACATCGTCGTCAATGCCACGCCGGGCGTGGTGGTGGCGCTGATCCTGGACTGGGGCGCGGTCGGCGCGGTCACCATGGGCGGCGTCACCTACATCTCGTCGTCCGGCATCGTCGCCAAGGTGCTCAACGACCTGGGCCGCCTCGGTAACCGCGAGACGCCGGTGGTGCTGTCCATCCTGGTGTTCGAGGATCTGGCCATGGCGGTGTACCTGCCGATCCTCACCATGATGCTGGCCGGGCTGAGCTTCGCCAACGGGCTGCGCTCGCTGGCCATCGCGCTGGTGGCGATCACCGTGGTGCTCATCGTGGCGCTGCGCTACGGCCGCTACGTATC
Organism: Nocardia sp. NPDC004123; assembly: GCF_053603795.1. NCBI lineage: Bacteria > Bacillati > Actinomycetota > Actinomycetes > Mycobacteriales > Nocardiaceae > Nocardia > Nocardia sp. NPDC004123. Next base: position 21,734 of record NZ_JBSGGG010000017.1, on the reverse strand, counting down.
GGCCATCGTGGACAGCAACGATCGGGAAGTGTTCCTGCTCAAACTGCTCGGCGCGGCACTGCTGGTGTCGGGCGCGGCCTCGACGCTGAACGTGTCGGCGGCGGTGGGCGCGTTCCTGCTCGGCATCGCCATCTCCGGGTCCACCGCGCAGGAGGCGGCGAAACTCCTCGAACCGCTGCGGGATCTGTTCGCGGCCCTCTTCTTCGTGGCCTTCGGGCTCAACACCGATCCCCGGGCGATCCCGCCGGTGCTGGGCTGGGCGATCCTGCTCGCCTTCGTGACCACGCTGACCAAGCTCGGCACCGGCTGGTGGGCGGCGTCGCGGCAGGGCATCCGCAGGATGGGCCGGGCGCGCGCGGGCGCGGCGCTGGTGGCGCACGGCGAATTCTCCATCGTCATCGCCGGCCTCGCGGTTTCGCTGGGCGGCGTGAGCAGGCGGCTGGCCGCGCTGGCCTCGGCCTACGTGCTAATGATGGCCGTGCTCGGCCCGATCGCGGCGCGCCTCGTCGAGCCGGTCGTCCGGTTCGCCCAGCGTGGGCGCGGCCGCGTCGATCCCGTCCCCGGCTGAATCACCGGCCGCGGCCGGATTCGCGGCCGCCCGGGCCGGCTTCGCCGCGGCCCTGCGCGCTTGCACCGCGACCAGGCGGTGGGAGAGCGCCACCGCGATCGCGCCGACCGTGAAACCGATGAGCAGCGCGAAGAAATGGCCGTAGTCGGTGAAGGTGCGGCCGTGCCAGACGCCGTAGGCGTACCAGACCACCATGGCCAGCCCCCACAGCCAGCGGGCCGGGCCGCGCAGCCGGAAGGTCAGCGCGGCCATCATGGCCGAGATGCCGTAGCTGGGGCCGACATCCGAGGCGAACGCCACCCGGGTCGGGATCAGCTGCTTGTCGAGCTTGTGGGCGATGCCGAGCACCGTGATCAGGGTGGCGCCGACATGACCGGTGGCCACCACCAGGATCCAGCGCAGCGACCCCAGCCAGCGTTCGGCGAGCGCCATCAGGGTGATGAGGATGAGAATGTCGCCCCAGGGGAAGCCGCCGTCGGTCCAGAAGGCCGAGGCCACCAGCACCTGGATCGGATCCCTCTGCATATTGCGCAGATTCGTGGAGGCGGAGAAGATCAGCCGCCGGCCCACGATGTCGCTGGCGCCGCGCAGCGTCCACCAGGTGATGAAAAGGGTGAAGGCGTAGGCGATGCATGCCGGGGTGACCGCCAGCAGATTCCGATAGGCGCGGACCGCGCGCCGCAACCGGTGCGGCTGCCGCCACCAGACACCGAGGGTGCGGAACCGCTCGCCGAGATCGACGGTGCGCAGCCAGGGCGGCTGATAGATGCCTGCCATGGCGCCATGGTAGCCCGGGGCCATCGGCCGACCTCCACATCGCGGGAGAGGAGGCCGGTCCTGCGGTAGTCCGGCACGCGTAACGCGCAGTAATGCCGGGGGAAAGCGGTGGTTACCGACCGGCAATATGGGCCCGGACCATCGGGAGGGTGATCTTCCATCAGCGCCTGGGCGGCAGCACCTACACCTTCGACGGGCTGGTCGAACTGCTGGCCAAGGCCACACCGCGGCGCAGCGGGGACGAGCTGGCGGGGTGCGCGGCGCACTCCGACGCCGAGCGGGCGGCGGCGCAGTGGGCGCTGGCCGAGGTGTCGCTGGGCGTCTTCCTGGAGGAACCGGTGGTGCCGTACGAGACCGACGAGGTCACGCGGTTGATCATCGACGGGCACGATCGCGGTGCGTTCCAGGCGATTTCGCATCTGACGGTGGGCGGGCTGCGGGACTGGCTGCTCGCGGTGGCCGCCCGGCCCGATGCCGCGGCCACCCTGCGGGCCGTCGCACCCGGGCTCACGCCGGAGATGGCCGCGGCCGTCAGCAAACTCATGCGCAATCAGGACCTGATCACGGTCGCGCGGGCGGCCGAGGTGCGCTCCGGGTTCCGGACCAGCATCGGGGTGCCGGGCACGCTCGCCACCCGATTGCAGCCCAACCATCCGACCGATGATCCGCGCGGAATCGCCGCGGCGGTGCTGGACGGGCTGCTGCTGGGGTGCGGGGACGCGGTGATCGGCATCAATCCGGCCACCGATTCGCCGCAGGCCACGGCCGATCTGCTGTACCTGCTCGACGAGGTGCGGCAGCGCTTCGAGATTCCGACGCAATCGTGTGTGCTCTCGCATGTCACCACCACGCTCGGGCTCATCGAGGCGGGGGCGCCGGTGGATCTGGTATTCCAGTCCATCGCTGGCACCCAGGGCGCGAATTCCGGCTTCGGCGTGACCATCTCGCTGCTGCGCGAGGCCAACGAGGCGGGCCGGTCGCTGCGTCGCGGGACCGTGGGCGACAACGTCATGTACCTGGAAACCGGTCAGGGCTCGGCGCTTTCGGCGGGCGCGCACCTGGGCGCCGGCGGCAAGCCGGTCGACCAGCAGACCCTCGAGGCCCGCGCCTACGCCATCGCCCGCGACCTCGACCCGTTCCTGATCAATACGGTGGTCGGTTTCATCGGTCCCGAATACCTCTACGACGGCAAGCAGATCATCCGCGCCGGCCTCGAGGACCACTTCTGCGGCAAGCTCCTCGGCCTCCCCATGGGCGTCGACGTCTGCTACACCAATCACGCCGAAGCCGACCAGGACGACATGGACACCCTGCTCACCCTGCTGGCCGCCGCGGGCTGCCCCTTCGTCATCGCGGTCCCCGGCGCCGACGACGTCATGCTCGGCTACCAGAGCCTCGCCTACCACGACGCCCTCTATGCCCGCCAGATCCTCGATCTCCGCCCCGCCCCCGAATTCGCCGCCTGGCTCAACGGTCTCGGCATGATGGACTCGACCGGCCGCATTCTCCCCGTCGAGCCCCTGTCCTCCCCGCTGCGTGCACTGGCCGCCAAGGGGGCGGCGTGATCATCGGCGCCACCTCGCGGGTTACCCCTGCACGAAAACGATTCTGCGCGAACAGAAGTGGAACTCGGATCGCCGAGGCTCGTCCGGTGCCGTCGATCGGAATCGCCGACAACGCCGGCCCGTACCCGGAGGGAGACCAGTGAGCCCGATCGAACCCGTGCGCCCGATCCGCCGCACCGAGGACATTGCCGCGCAAGCGTTCTGGGACGGACTGCGGCGCAGTACGCAGGCGCGGATCGGGCTCGGGCGCACCGGGGACGCGCTGTCCACCGCAGAGGTGCTCGAGTTCCGGTCGGCCCATGCCGCGGCCCGGGATGCCGTGCACAGTCCGCTCGATAGCCCGGCCCTGGCCGCCGAGGTGAGGGGTCTCGGGCTCGGCGAGCCGGTGCAGGTGCGCAGCAGGGCGAGCGATCGCTCGGAGTACCTGCGGCGTCCGGATCTCGGACGGCTGCCCGAAACCGATGACCCGGCGGTGCCGCACAGTGGGGCGGACGTGGGTTTCGTTCTGGCGGACGGGCTTTCGTCGAGGGCGCTGGCCGATCACGGGGTTCCGATGCTCGCGGCGTTGCTCGCGGCGTTCGAGGGGCGATACACGCTCGCTCCGCCGGTGATCGCCACGCAGGCCCGGGTGGCGCTGGGGGATCACATCGGTGCGGCGCTCGGTGTGCGGACGGTGCTGGTGTTGATCGGGGAGCGGCCCGGGCTGTCGGTCGCCGACAGTCTCGGGATCTATCTCACCCATTGCCCGCGACCCGGACGATCCGATTCCGAGCGGAACTGCATCTCGAATATTCATCCGCCCGAAGGGCTCTCGTACGCACGTGCGGCTCAGGTCGTCACGGGGTTGGTCGATGGTGCCCGGCGGCTCGGCCGGTCGGGGGTCGATCTGAAGGACACGTCGGCCGACCGTACGCTCATCGATGCGGACACGCTCTCGGTGGAAGTGCCACGGCCCGTCGAGCCGGCGGACAGTGGGGCCGGCTGGTAGACCGGCGGTGGTGGGCACCACTCGGTGACGTCTTCGCGTTCTGCGCGAATCCGCTGCCGCCCGGCCTCGCCGCCGGCGCGGGAAGTACTGTTCACCCGGGCTTGTGGCAGGCCGCTCGAACAGTGCCGACGCGGCGCGGAGCAGGAGGTACAGGCGGGATGCGACGATGGCGAGTGGTGCCGGCGCTGGCGGGAACCGCGGTGCTGGTGCCGTTCCTCGGGTTCACCGGCTATACGGTCGGTCGTGCGCGGCTGTCCCCGCGGCCCGGCGCGGACGTGGTGGTCGTGCTCGGTTGCCGGCTGCGCCACGATCGGGTTGCGCCGATGCTTGCCAGACGGCTGAACCGGACGCTCGAGGTGGTGGGGGAGGAACGCCGCCGGGGGCGTACGCCGCTGCTGGTGGTGTCGGGCGGGCAGAGCGGGCGCGAAACCGTGGCCGAGGCCGAGGCGATGGCTGATTATCTTGTGGCGCAGGGCATTTCGGGTGACCTCATCCTGCGTGAGAACCGGTCCCGCAATACCGAGGAGAACCTGCGGTTCACCGTCCGGGAGTTACGCGGGCGCGGCATCGATCCGGAGCAGGTGCGAATAACCGTGGTCACCAGTGACTTTCACGTGTTGCGGACGGCCGGGCTGGTCCGGCGGCTGGGGCTGCGTGCTCAGGTCACCGGCGCACGTACCTCCCGGCTGCTGACCCGAAAATCCTTCCTGCGGGAATTCGTCGCCGTCCTGGTGCAGCTGGGCCGGACCGGGTAGCGGTCGGTCACCGGCGCAGATCCAGCCGGCGCATGACACGGTCCACCACATCGGGCGGGACTCCCGGTTCGCGGCGCGCGGCCAGCGCCTCGGCCCGGCCCGCCTCCAGCACCTCATTGGTGATGGACCGCATCTTGGTGGTGAAGGCCACCGTGCGATCGGTGTGGGTCCGGGGATCGTCCTCGGCGGCCTCCGGATCCGCCTGGGCCAGACGGCGTTCGAATCCCGTGCGCAGCCGGTCGTAGACCTCCTCGGGCAGGTGCTCGGTCTCCGAGATCTCCTTGAGCCGGGCCAGTTCGGCCTCCAGTACCCGGGTCCAGAGCTGGCGTTCGAAGGCGCGCTCGGTGCCGGTGTCGGCGTGCACGCCGGTCGCCCGCACCACAGCGGGCAGGGTCGGGCCCTGTAGCAGCAGCGTGAACAGCACGACCGCGATGGCGGTGAACAGGATTTCGGTGCGGCCCGGGAACGGTTGTCCGCTGTCGGTGGTGAACGGCACGGCCAGTGCCAGCGCCACCGTGGCGACCCCGCGCATGCCCGCCCACCAGGTCACCACGGTCTCGCGCCAGGTGTGGGGCTCGTCCTTGTCGCGGGTGCGCCACCAGGATCGGAAGATCACGGTCGTGGTCAGCAGCCAGATCAGCCGCAACCCCACCACCACCGCGATGATCACCGCCGCCCCGCCGATGAAGCGCGGCCAGTTGGGTCCGGCGTCGCGCAGCACCGTGCTCAGCTCGAGCCCGATCAGGCCGAAAGCGAAACCGGTGACCAGCATTTCGGTGATCTCCCAGAAGGAGTCGCCGACCAGTCGGTAGTCGCTGTCGCTGAAATCGGTTGCGGCTTCGGTGAGATACATCGAGCAGACCAGCACCGCCAGCACCGCCGACCCGCCCCGCGACTCCGAGAGCCCGTAGGCGGCGAACGGCAGCAGCAGTCCCAACGCCACCCGCCACGGGGCCTCGTCGAGCCGCTGCATGAGTTTGCTTCCGGCCCAGCCGAACAGCAGCCCGACCACCGAACCGACCAGCGCCGACACCAGGAAATCGCGGAATGCGCCCCAGGCCGAGAAGGAACCGGTCACCACGGCCTGAATCGCGGCCGTGTAGAGGACGATCGCGGTCACGTCGTTGAACAGGCCCTCGCCCTCGAGCACCGCGACCAGACGCCGGGGCAGGCCCAGCTTGCCGGCCAGTGCCGAGACCGCCACCGGATCCGGTGGCGCGACCAGGGCGCCGAGCGCGACCGCGGCACCGATCGGCACGGCCGGGTACCAGAGGTGAAAGGCCCAGGCCACGGCCGCCGTGGTCACGATGACCAGCACCACCGCGCGCAGGCTGATGGCCACCCAGTTCTCGGCGAACTGCCGCCAGGAGGTGCGCCGCGCGGCCGCGTACAGCAGGGGCGGCAGCACCAGCGGCAGGATGAGTTCGGGATCGATCTCGATATTCGGCACCTGCGGAATCAGGGCCAGCACCACGCCGAAGGCGGTCATGAGGACCGCCGGGGCCTGGCCCAGCCGCCGTCCGAGCGGCTGGGCCAGGATGGTCGCGAACAGGACCGCGAAGATCAACTCCAGCTGGTGGTGCTCCACGGCAGTCAGTTTGCTGCCGAAGTGCCCCAAAGTCGAACACCGGAACCGGATTCTCAGCCAACCGGGTCGGCAATTCTCAGCCTGCCCGGTTGAGAATGGAGATTGCCCACAGTCGGGCGGGTGCGGCTATGAGTAGCGGGTACTGCGCTGCGGCGGAACCGGATTCCGGTCGGGGCGCGCCGCCGGGCCGCCGGCCGCCGGGTAGAACTGGTCCGAACGCCAGTCGCCGGGCGCGGACATCTCATGGCGGCCCGGCGCCTGATAGTCGGCGGCCGGTGCGTACAGGCCCGCGGTCCGGTAGTCGCGGGGACCGGGCTCGTCCTGGCCGGAGCCGCGGGTGTCGGCCGCCGCCGAGACCGCCCGCAGCGACCAGCCCGCGCGCGCCGCCGCTTCGGGCCGTTCCGGTTCGGGCATCATGGAGCGTTCGTCCACCTCGGTGAGGCCGACGTGAATGAGCAGGACGAGCGTCACCATGCTGACGCTGATCATCAGCGGGGCCAGCAATTCCATCGGGCCCGCGCCCTGCGGGGTGGCCGGATTGTCCATGTGGTGCGCGCTCATCGATGCCATGCCCGTGTAGTGCATGCCGCAGACCGCGACACCCATGATCAGGGCTGCGCCGATGGTGGCCCAGATACCGGTGATGACCAGCGTGAACCACAGTGCCACGGTGGCCGCGACCACCGCGATCACCATGGACAGCGTGACGATGCCGGCGTTGTAGTCGATCATGGCGTCGGACCGCATGGCGTACATGCCCGAGTAGTGCATGGCGCCGACGCCCAGCCCGGTGACCGCGCCGCCCGCGAACAGCGACAAGCGGCCGAATGGCTCGCGGGCCACGATGAACAGGCCCATCCACACCACGGTGACCGAGATGACGGCGCTGAGCAGGGTGAGCGGCACGTTGTACTTGATCACCGCACCGCGGATGGTGAAGCCCAGCATGGCGACGAAGTGCATCACCCAGATGCCGGTGCCGCCGATGGCCACGGCCGCCGAGATGAGCCAGCCGCTGCGTCCGTCCCCGGACCGGGCCCGTGCCGTACACCGCAGACCGAGCAGGGATCCGGTGACGGACATGACGTACGCCAGTACGGGGGTGATCCAACCGTAGCTGAAGTGGTGAATTTCCAGCACTCGAACTCCATTGCCAGAACAGGGGTTTCGCGATCGCGGAGGCGACGACGGCACACTACCGGGCAAGGTTCGGATTGGGAAATTGAAAGGGAATGTTTCATTCAAATTACTTCCGGCCGGGACGTCTCCGCCGGATCAGCAATCTGCGAGCCTTCTGAATGTCATGTGCGCGTAGGACTTTGGACATCGGAGGGTGGTGATCCGCATATGCCACCCGCTCGGCACGCGGGCGGCACATGCGCGGCAGCTATTACTCGGCACCCAAGTCGGCGAACATCTTTCGCTTCATGGCGGGCACCGCGTTGGCGGTGCGGAAGACGAGTTTGCCGGCGCCGCGCGCGAACCGGCTGTCGGACACCGACTGGGTGGCCGCGGTCAGCGAGGTCCGCACCGCCGCGAAGCCGTAGTCGATCATGTCCGTTTCGTATCGGTGGATGCCCTCGAGCAGTCCGAGCTCACGGCGTTCGGCGGCCACCAGTGCGCGGCACAGCCCCCGGGCGTCGCGCAGTGCGGTGTTCGCGCCGATACCGGCGAACGGGGTCATGCTGTGCACCGCATCGCCGAGCAGCGTGACATTCGTGGTCTGCCAGGCCGGGATCGGGACCGAGGTCTTGATCGGCAGCAGGGTGGCGGTCTCCGGATCGGAATCGGCTACCAGGGCGCGCAATTCGGGCGCCCAGCCGGTGGTCATGCGCACCGCCAGCTCGTGCAGGCCGACGGGCGAGAGCTCCTCCAGATCGGCGCCGTAGCGTTCGCGTTTGGCCGCGAAGGCCCAGAACACGTACGGCTGGGTGTTGTCGAGGAGCAGCCCGGGGTCGAGGCCGGGCTGGTTCCCGGCGATGCGTTCCGCACCGGCGGGGATGTCGAATTCGTGTGGGGCGAGGAACATTCCGCAGCCGCTCGGCGGGATGACGCTGAGCGGATTGCGCAGCAGCCGGACGTCCAGGCGGGCTCGCGATTCCGGCGTCAGGCCGTATTTGCCTGCGATGGTGACGATTCCGGTGTCCACGCGCTCGGCGTGCGGGAGGTATTGCGCCCGTACCCGGGAGGTGCCGCCGTCCGCGCCGACCAGGACGTCACCGATTTCGGAGACGCCGTTGCCGAAATGGGCCCGGATCCGGCCGTCGGGCAGGCGCTCATAGCGGTCGAACATGCTGCCGTAGTGCACGACGTCGCCCAGATCGGCGAGCAGCAGCTGCCGCAGCGTGATCCGGCTGATGCCGAAGTGTCCGCCGGCGGTGTGCTCACCCTCCTCCGGATCGATCTGGAGGAGTTCGCGAAATTGTTCCGTGACGAAACCGAACCCGTTGCCGCCCTGGCCCGCACACGCGACGAAGGTCGAATACAGCTCCGGCGACAACAGTTCCGCCAGGGCATTGCTGCCGTGCGGGTTGATGTGGATGCGGAAACCCTGCAGCCGGTCGGTGCGCTGGGTTTCGCGTTCGTGGACGCTGACGCTCACGCCGGCGCGGCGCAGGCCGTTGGCGAGCGCCAGCCCGCCGATGCCGCCGCCGGCGATGATCACGTGCAGGGGTGTGTTGGTGGCCATGGCAATTGGTCCTCTCCTGAGGTCAGATCCGGCTCCAGCCGAATCGGCCCGGGCGTTTGCGGCTCGCCCGCTGCTGTTGGTGTGCTCCCGCCGCGGCCCAGGCCTCGATCATGCGATCGAGCAGCCGGGTGAGCGTGTCGACATCCTCGGCGGACCAGTCGGCGATCACCTCGCCGAAGACCTGGTCGCCGATCTCCAGGAACTGCGCGAGCTCGGCCCGCCCCGCCTCGGTGGCCTCGACCAGCACCGCCCGCCGATCCGCCGGATCGGGGGAGGTGCTGACCAGCCCGGAGTCGATCAGCGACTGGACATGCCGGGTGATGGAAGACGGCAACGCGTCCAGGCATTCGGCGATCTCCCCGGCCCGCAGCGGCCCGGACTCGACCGCGCACTGCAGCACGCCGACCCGGACCGGGTCGTAGGCGCGAGAAGTGCCCTGCCGCATGGCTTCCGCGAATCGCGCGGTGCTGCGGGCGAGTCGCGAAACCTGGTCTTTGTTTGCTTCCATGAATCAACTATAAAAGTTGATTCCGTGAAACAAAAGAGTGTGGCGGAAAACGGACACTCAACGGGCGGTAGCCGGCTCACATTTGCCCACTCAGTGGGCGGCGGCGTGTCGTTGGTGATCCCCGGCGGCGCGGAGCGGCCATCATGGTGGGCGACCGAACCCGGGCATTCCGGGCGCGCCACCACTTCGCCCACAGGAGGCAGCCATGAGCGATCAGGAAGTCAAGATGATCATCCTGTCGACCGACAACCTCGATGAATCCATCGATTTCTACACCGAAACCCTCGGCATGCCCCTGAAGTTCCGCGACGGCGCCCACTTCGCCGCCCTAAACGGCGGCCCCATCACCCTCGCCCTCGCCACCGCGGTCGACCACCCTATCCATGGCCAGGTAGTCGTAGGCATCAAAACCGCCGACGTGGACGCCGCCGCCAAGGCCATCGAGGCCAGCGGCGGCGGCATCGTCGAGGGCCCCTACGATGACGCCCACGAACGCCGCGCCGTCGTCTACGACAACAAAGGCAACGGCTTGGTCTTGTACAGCCCCCTGTCCCGATGACCAACCCTCGAATCGCAGTCGAACCCGTCGTCGACCACGAATACCGAGTCCTGGTCGACGACGGCACCGACTCCGCCGAATCCCAATTCATAGTCGCCCCGGACGTTCTCGCCGACCTCGGCGTCGCCGCAGCCGACGAGCACCGCGTCGTGGAACTGACCGCCGCCTTCCTGATCGACCACCAGCCGATCATCGACTTCCCTCGACTGGTCTACCTCGACGAGGTCGCCGCCGCCTTCGCCGACTACCGCGCCGAGCTCCAACGCCGCCTCGGCCAGCCGTCTGTCGGCCGGATCTTGCGCATCGCCGGATCGATCCGGCACCGACGCCCCTACGGCGCACACCGATGACTTCCATTCCGCCGCAACGTTGTTCGAATCCTGGTGTGGTGCAATCCTGTTGCCCGACGATAAGGTCGGGATTTGGAGAGCGAGTGGGCAGGTGCCCGGATCGTCTGCCGTGACCTGTGATGGCTAGCGGAGGTCGATGTACTCCATGTAGGCGGTTCCGGATACGGCGCGGCCGATGAAGATGCCGGTGTAGTCGTAGCTGCCGACGAAACCGGCGCCGAGGCCGTAGCTGAAGTCGTCGTTGCAGACACCGTCGATGGTGATCAGTGGGTTGTTCCGGGAGTCGAGTACCTGCCAGTGCAGTCGCTTCGGAACGCGCATTGCTTTGCCGGTTGGCGTGGTGCGCGACCGATATTCGGTAACGGTGAAGTCGAAGCCGCGGGTGTGCACGCTGCCGTAGTCATCGACTCCTCGCACGTATACCCGACGTTGGATGGGCAGGTTCGCGGGTCCTAGCACTTGTACGAGCAGGACCTGTGTGGCCGGGTCGATATTGAGTACGTGATAGGTGAAGAACGGTACCGGCAGATTGCGGCGGACTCCGGGCGCGATGCTGTGCAGCCCGACGCCGGTGGCGTATTCGAAAGTGCAGAGGGTGTCGACCGGCAGGACCTGATGCTGGTCGCGGATACTGCCCCGGCAGCGTGCCAACAGGCTCCAGTGGTCGTAGATGCCGGGGACGTGGGCGAAATGGGAGATCACGTCCGTGGCACAGATGTCGAGTTGGACCTCGACCTCGTGATGGCGGCGATGCAGCGTGAACTTCGGGTAGCGGCCTTCGATCAGCAGCTCGTCGCCGTATCTCAGAAAGATCCCGTCGGAACGGAATTCACAGTCGCGCTCGATGCTGTGGACGAGGAATTGCCCATCGGACATGGCCGCGGTGGCCGAACTGGTGTAGACGGTGTCGGCGGGCGTAGTGGTGATCGCATGGTCATTGGCGAAGATCGAAACGCCGGGTGTGCCCAGAATCGACATGACGCCGAAGAATCGATGCGGTGCGGGCAGTCCGGGCACCATCACCCCGTAGTGCGCCCAGTTGCGGCGGCGTCCCGCTGGGGTCCGGATCGGGGTGTGTTCGTCGAACGGGCGGCCGTTGCGGCCGGCGGTCCGGTTGATGCCGCCGACCAGCTGCTCGATCATGCTCACCCTGTCCACAACACCTCCAGTTTTGATGTAACTAAGGGTAACGCATATGGCTGATCGTGCCCACTCGCCGCTCGGTGAACCCCTGAACAAGGCCGGCGCGATTCGCAGTTCGGTATCGACTGTGCAGACGTGATCCCATATCACGTTGTCAGCGTGGCGATTTCGAGGTCGGGCCGTGCGGAAGACGAAGGTCCCCGCCGCTATGGTGGACCGATGACGTCGGTCAAACAGATCCAGGTGACCTTCGACTGCGCAGAGCCTGAGCGTGTCGCTCGGTTCTGGTGCGATGTGCTGGGGTATGTCATTCCGCCGCCACCGGAGGGGTTTGCCAGTTGGGACGATTTCAATTCGTCCCTGCCGCCTGAGTATCAGGGTTCAGCGTTCGCATGCGTCGATCCGTCAGGTGTGGGTCCGCGACTGTTCTTTCAGCGTGTGCCCGAAGGGAAGATCACCAAGAATCGGGTGCATCTCGACGTGCGAGTCGGCACCGGGCTCGTGGGTGAAGAGCGCTTGGCCGCGCTGGAGGCCGAGTGCGCACGGCTGGTCGCGCTCGGCGCGGTACGCGTGCGACTACTGCGTGCCGATGGCGTCAACGAGTCGTGCCTCGTGATGCAGGACATCGAGGGCAACGAATTCTGTCTCGACTGAGTTGCCACGAACGCTGTTGCTCGGCAGCCGAATTCGGGTGCCGGTTGAGGCAGTACCTATCGGGGTGACGTCTTTGTGCTGGGGGCATATGTCAGCTCCCACACAATGGAGTCGACGCGCGCACGAGCGCCGCCGCGTGGAGAGCGTCGAGATTGTCGTGGCCGGCGACGGCGAGCACCCCGGCGGCGACTCGCGCCGGGCAGTCGGAGCGCGTCAATTCGGTCCGCTCGCTATCCAATTCGTCGACGATCGCGACATTGAGGCCATCGATCACCGGCCGCACCCCGGCCAGATCCGTCGCGGGCACCGGCGCCGTCGCCAGCCCATACCGCCACTCGGTCACCAGCCCACGCTGGACGATCTTGCTGGCCTCGATCTGACCTTCGAACACCTGCCGGACCAGCCCCGCAGGCAGATTCCGCTCCGCCCCCAGCTGAGCCATCGCATCATAGATCGCCTGTTCACGAACCGGATCGTCGATCACCGGCTCGCCCCCATCCCGAAACGCGCCCGCCCACTTGACGGCCGCGACAGTATCCGCAGTACCGAGCCGCTCGCTCATCAACTCCACCAGCCGATCCAAGGCCCCGGAATCGTCCTGCGCCGCACCCACCCCGAACTGCCCCACGGCCACCACCATGGCCGACCCCACCACAACCGCCAGTCGTCTCATCGATGCCATCCCTTCCACCGCCCGAACCCTACCGCCCCTGAGGTAGATCACACCTCGGGCGCGCAGCGGATATGAAGCCAGCGGCCGCCGTCATCAAACTCGTTGCACCCCAGCTGATTCGGTAACCACTCCAACTTCTTGCACTCATAAGGATGGGTGACGTGGAACGGCACCATGTCGAGGACGACCAGTGCTGTGCGTGGGGGATCGAAAGCGGTGTAGGCGAACCGGCGTCCACGGCGAGCTTCGTGGCGGGCGTACTCGCGGGCTTGGATGTGCCAATCGTGGGTTCGGTAGACCGGGGCGGTTTCCTGGTTGTCCACAACGTGGCAGTCTCTCACCACATACCGTCGACCGCTGCCGTTGCCGGTGGGATCCACAGCGACACAGCCGTCGATGACTACTGATGAGTTTCGAGCGCGTAGGAGGTCTACCCGGTCATGAGGAAACTGATCTATGGGTTCGGCGTGTCCCTGGACGGCTACGTCAACGACCGCGACGGCAGCATCGACTGGACCGACCCGGACGAGGAGTTGCACCAGTTCCACAACGACAGGTACCGCGAGATCGAGGTCTCGCTGCACGGTCGTCGGCTGTACGAGCTGATGGCCGCGTACTGGCCGCACGTGCCGGAGGACGCGCCACGCATCGAGCGCGAGTTCGGCGGGTTGTGGCGGGAGAAGCCCAAGGTCGTCTTCTCCCGGACGCTCACCGAAGTCCATTGGAACAGCACCCTGGTCAGCGCGAACGCGGTCGACGAGGTTCGCAGGCTCAAGGCCGCGGGAGATGGCGTCATGGAGGTCGGTGGTGCGAGCCTCGCGGCCGCGCTGATGCCACACGGGCTCATCGACGAGTACCAGCTGTTCGTCTCGCCCGTGGTGCTCGGCGGCGGCACACCGCTCTTCCCGGCACTGGACAAGCGCATCCAGCTTCGATTGGCCGAGACGAGGCACTTCGACACCGTGGTGATGCTGCGCTACCGCGCCGACTGAAGTCCGTTCGACCGCAGCGGCCTTCGTACCGCTGCTGATCGTCTCGGCGACAGTCGAAAAGGCTCGCGGCGGGGTTCGCGTCAATACACTGTGGGGTGAACTCCTAGGCAGGAGGGGGCTTCTGGGCACGCTCTGGAATTTCGTCGTCGATCATCGCAGGCAGCTGCTCACCGACTCGTATCTGCATGTATCCGCGGTGGTGCAGTCGATGCTGATCGCGACCGCGTTGGCGGTGCTGATCGGTATCGCGGTGCACCGCAGCCCGTGGGGGTCGGCGCTGGCGACCGCGCTGGCCAGCATCATTCTCACCGTGCCGTCGTTCGCGTTGCTGGGCTTGCTGATTCCGGTGCTGGGGCTGGGCGTGCGGCCGACTGTGGTCGCGCTGGTGCTGTACGCGCTGCTGCCGATCCTGCGCAATACGATCATCGGGCTGGGCGGGGTGGATCCGGCGGTGTCGGACGCGGCGCGCGGGGTCGGGATGAACCGGCTGCGGGTACTGGTCGGCATCGAACTGCCGCTGGCGTGGCCGTCGATCCTCACCGGGATGCGGGTCAGCACCCAGATGATCATGGGGATTCTGGCCATGGCCGCCTACGCGAAGGGGCCCGGACTGGGGAACCTGATCTTCTCCGGGCTGGCCCGGCTGGGCAGCCCGACCGCGGTGCCGCAGGCCCTCACCGGCACGGTGCTGATCATCGTGCTGGCGTTGCTGCTCGACGCCCTGCTGGCCGGCGTCGGCCGGTTCACTACCCCGAGGGGGATTCGTGACTGAAACCGTCACTGCGGCAAAAGATTCCGCACACGCACCACATGGCGCGCGGATCGTGCTCGACGCGGTCACCAAACGCTATCCGGGGCAACGGGATCCGGCGGTCGACGAATTCTCGATCACCATTCCGGCCGGGAAGATCGTGGTGTTCGTCGGCCCGTCGGGGTGCGGCAAGACCACCATCATGCGCATGATCAACCGGCTCATCGAGCCGAGTTCGGGCACCATCACCATCGACGGGCGCGATATCGGTCGTCAGGATCCGGACCAGCTGCGCAGGCAGATCGGGTACTCGATCCAGCAGGCCGGGCTGTTCCCGCATCAGACGGTGGCGCGCAATGTGGCCACGGTGCCCGCGCTGCTCGGCTGGAATCGCGCGAAGATCAACGCCCGCGTCGACGAGATGCTCGACCTGGTCGGCCTGGATCCGGGCACCTTCCGCCGCCGCTACCCGCGCCAGCTGTCGGGCGGTCAGCAGCAACGCGTCGGCGTCGCACGGGCACTCGCCGCGGACCCGCCCGTCCTGCTGATGGACGAGCCGTTCGGCGCCGTCGACCCGATCACCCGCGGGCTCCTCCAGGACGAACTGCTGCGCCTGCAGGCCGAACTGCACAAGACGATCGTCTTCGTCACCCACGACTTCAACGAAGCCGTCAAACTCGGCGATCGAATCGCGGTGCTGGGCAACGGCTCCCGACTGTTGCAATACGACACCCCGGCCGCCGTCCTGGCCGCACCCGCCGATGACACCGTCGCCGGATTCGTCGGAGCGGACGCCGGGCTCAAACAGCTCACGCTCACCCGCGTCGAGGACGTCGAACTCGGGCAGTGCCCGACGGCCACCGAAATCGATGAGATGCAACCCCTGCGCAACACCCTCGCCGAGCGGGAATGGCACTGGGGCCTGGTGCTGGACGCGGAACACCGCCCCCTGCGCTGGGTTTCGGCCGAGGAGCTGGCCCACGCCCCCTCACTGCGCGAGGCCGGACACCCGGTCACCGGCACGGTCGCCCTGCGCTCGTCCCTGCAGGAGGCGCTGGAAATACTACTCGCCGAGAGCACCGCCCACGCCGTGGTCGCTGGCGATCACGGCGAATACGCAGGCTTGATCGCGATCGACACCCTCGTCACCCACCTCTCCACCACCCGCGCCGAGAGCGGCCGAGCCACCACGAAACCCGCTGATGCGGTACAGGATTCCAGCGCGGCGGAATCGGGCGAGCGGGCATGAGGGGGCGGAGTACCGAGCGGCGGTCGGAGCTGATTCGGTTGGTGGCGCAGCCGGCCTTGGCGGTTGGGCTGGGGGTGGCGGTGCTGGTGTGGGCGTTCGATCGGGATCTGACAGCCACCCAGCAGGCGAGTATGAATGCGGCGAATGTCGTGACCGTCACCCGACAGCATGTCGTGATCACGGCGACGGTGGCGGCCATCGTCGTCGCTGTCGCGGTTCCATTGGGGACCTTGCTCACCCGGCCCGGATTTCGCAGGCTGGCACCGGTTTTCGTGGGGATGGCCAATATCGGTGCGGCCGCGCCGGCCATCGGGCTCATCGTGCTGTATTACCTGGTGACCCAGCGGACGGGGTTCTGGGTCGGGGTGGCGCCGATCGCGTTCTACGGGTTGTTGCCGGTATTGCGGAACACCATTCTCGGGTATCAGCAGGTTGATCCGACGCTGGTGGATGCCGGGCGGGGACAGGGGATGTCCGCGGCTATGGTGTTGCGGCGCATCGAGTTTCCGCTTGCGGTGCCGTACATCCTCGCGGGTCTGCGGACCTCGCTGGTGCTGGCGGTGGGGACGGCGACGCTGTCGTTCCTGGTCAGCGCGGGTGGGCTGGGAATTCTCATCGATACCGGATACAAGTTGCGGGACAATGTGACGCTGTGGGTGGGGGCGATTCTGGCGGTGGCGCTCGCGCTGCTGGTGGATTGGCTGGGAGCCCTCGCCGAACAGTTCCTCGGCCCACGGGGCCTGCGATGAGGAGGCGATGGACGGCGGTGCTGGCCGCGCTCGGGCTGATGCTGGTGGCGGGATGCGGGCTCGAATCCGGCGGGGCGGTGCCATTGCCGGTCGGAGCGGGCAGCATCCGGCCGGATCCGGGGTTGCAGGGCGTGGCGATCACGGTGGGGTCCAAGGATTTCACCGAGCAGAACATTCTCGGCTATGTCATCGAATTCGCGCTCACCGCGGCAGGCGCGCGAGTGCGTGATCTCACCAATATCACCGGGTCCAACAGTTTGCGCGATGCCCAGCTACACGGGCAGGTCGACATCGCCTACGACTACACCGGCACCGGCTGGATCAACTACCTGGGCAACGAGACGCCGATTCCGGACTCGCAGCAGCAGTTCGAGGCGGTGCGCGACGCCGACCTGGCCGCGCACGGCATGCTGTGGGCGGACCTCGCCCCGATGAACAACACCTACGCGCTGGTCACCAATGCGGCAAGCGCACAGCGGACCGGGACGAAGACGCTCTCCGACTACGCGCGGGCCGTGAACACCGAACCCGGCACCGGACCCACCTGCCTGGGCACCGAATTCAGTGTCCGCCAGGACGGATTCCCGGGCATGGCCCGCAAGTACGGCGTCGACACCGGCAAGGTGCACAAACAGATCATGCAGGACGCGTTGGTCTACACCTCCACCGCGAACGGCGGCTGCCAGTTCGGGTCGGTCGCCACCACCGACGGCCGCATCAAAGCCCTCGACCTGCGCATCCTGGACGACGATCTCGGTTTCTTTCCCAAATACAATGCGGCACTGGTGATGCGGAAATCCTTCGCCGACGCACACCCTCAGGTGGCCACGGTAATGGAGCCGATCTCGCGGCTACTGACCAACGAGACGATCACCGAACTCAACCGCAAGGTCGACCTCGAAGGCGCCGAACCCGCCACCGTCGCACGCGACTGGCTCGTTTCCCAGGGGTTCGTCACAGCCCGATAAGCCCGCCGACCCACCTCAGGTTGCGGAAGTACCGTCCATCCAGCTAGGTGGGTAAAGCACCGCTCACTTCCAGTGCGATCGAATTGATCTCGTCAGCAACCGGCGCGTAGAGACCGGCCGGGTAGCTCGGCGGGGGAGTTTCGTTTTGTCCATCACGGTTCCAGCGATGCTTCAGCGTCTATCAGTCGGCGAACCGCGGCAGCGACTTGCTCGGGTCGCTCGGCGGGGATGATGTGCTCGGAGACGGCGTCCTCGAATTGCGCGCCGACCTGTTCGGCATATCGGCGCTGGTATTCGCGCATAAGGTCGAGATTGCGAGCCTGGTAGCGGGCGGCGTGGATCGCGGAGATCACGATGACGCCGGAGTTCGGCGGTTCTGGTGGGCGGCGGCGGAATTCGTCGATCGCCGCCGCGACGGCTGTTATCTCATGGCGGGTTGTGGTGAGCCCGGCGGACGTGAAGTCCTCGGCCAGCATGGTCGCATAGGAGTCGGCGGGGAACTTGCGGCCGTAGGAACTGGTCAAAAGCCGCATGAGCGGCGGGAAGTGGCTCAATGCCTGCTGCACAGCGAGGATACGGTCGGTCTTTCGGACCGTCGGCGCCCAATTGTCGTAGTTCGGAGCGTTTTCCGGTGTCGGGTCGATGAGGACGAGCCCGGCCGGCAACAGCGTTTCCGCGGCGCGGCGCACGATCAGCCCACCCATGCTGTGGCCCACCAGGATCACCCGCTCCGGCGCGAGCGCCTGGACCAACGCCACCAGGGTCGCCGCCATGTCGTCGATGGTCTGCGGTTCCGCGGGACGGCCACTGCGGCCACGGCCGGCTCGGTCGTAGGCGACGGTGCGCGCGGTGTCGCCCAGGAGCGGCACCACCGGATCCCAGAGCGTTCGCCCGGCGCCCGAACCGGATTCGAACACCACCCAGGTGCTCCCGGTGCCGGACTCCTCGAAGTAGATCTCGTTGCCGTTCAATGTCATTCGACGCCCAGGAACATCCCGCATCACGGTCACCCTTCCTATCGATACCAACTTTGGGAACGGTACCAGATATGGGATAGTTGAGGAATGGACCCGACCGAGTTGCTGCTCCACCCGGTGCGATTGCGCATCATCCACGCACTGTCCGGCGGCCGATTGCGCAGCGCCGGAGAGTTGTGCGACCGCATGCCCGATGTGCCCCGGACCAGCGTCTACCGGCAGATCGGCCTGCTCACCGAGGGGGGAATGCTCGAGATCGGCGATGAGCGACGCGTGCGCGGCGCGGTGGAACGCTCCTACCGACTGCGATCCGATCGCCCGACCATCTCCCCCGAGGCGAGTAGCGCGATGACCGCGGACGATCACCGCCAAGGGTTCGCGGCCGCCATGGCCGTCCTGATCGGGGAGTTCAACGCCTACCTCGATCAGCCCGATGCCGACCCCGTCGCCGACTCGGTCGGCTACCGCCAAGCCACGCTGTGGCTCAGCCCCGAGGAGCTGGACACCATGCTCACCGGCTTCCGCGACCTCGTCACACCTCTCGCGGCCAACCAGCCCGGCCCGGGCCGCAGACCGTACTTGATCAGCCCGATCCTTTTCCCCGGCGAGAAACCGGCCTCGCCGAGCTGACAGCACTGCCCACGTTCGCCGCACCCGGAATGGTCAGCAGGGAAACGGACCTCCGACCGATGCAGCTCAATTCTGTTGCTGCCACCCAGAATCGAGAGCGGTGTGCTCGTGTCCGGATACGAGATCGGGCCGCTGAGCTGCAGCTCAGCGGCCCGACCTCGGGTGATTGCTAGTCCAGGTAGTCGCGCACTAGAACCGGGTGGGCGGTGTGCTGGTCCGAGGTCATCGAGGTGACTCATGAGCGTAATCGCACTGAATATCTTTGGCTGACAACTGAAGACGGCTCCGTCGATCAGTAACTTGTTGATTGCACGCTCATGTCGAGCCATGTGGCCAGTGCGCGCCCCAGGTCAACTGGATGCAGGCCGCAGACTATTCATGAGCAGGCCCAGGGCGAATTCGAAGCGGTCGGGTCCGGTGCCGGAGATCAGCTCGGCGGCATGGCGTCGAGTCTGCGGGAATTTCTCGGCAGGCAGTGCGGTGAAGCGGTCCAGCAACTCCTCGTGGCTGAGCACCCATTCCTGATCCTGATGGCGGCGCCGTTGCTGGACCAGTGACTGTTCCAGCGCATAGGCGCTGACGTAGAGGGACAGCGCGTCGCGGGCCCATCCGGCGGTCCTCGGTTCGATGCCGCCCGCGAGCAGGATCGCCAGGATTCCTTCGCCGACCCGCAGGGTTTCCAGGTTGGTCGGCACCATGGCCAGCGCGGCCCGCGAGACTCCGGGATATTTCAGGTACAGGTCGCGGATCTGCGTGTACACCCCGAGCAACTGCTCACGCCAGGCGTCCGAATTCGGTTCGGGGAGCTCGACTTCGGCGTAGAGCCTGCCGATCAGCAAATCGTCGATGTCGTCCTTGTTGACGATGTGTGCGTAGAGCGACGACGGACCGGTGCCGAGCGCGGCGGCGACCCGGCGGATGGTCAGCGCGTCATACCCCTCGGTGGCGACGACCTCCAGAGCGGCGTCGGTGATCCGTTCGACGGTGATGGGCTTCTTGCGTGGTGCCGACACGGCAGCCTCGGCTGCGGGTTGGGCGTGGCGGGCTGCGCGGCGTTGGCGGGGATCGGCGGGCATACCGGCAACTATAGCTTGACACGAACTAAGTTCGTTACGTAGAACTTAGATCGTCATGGCGAACTAAGTTCGTATCGTTGTCCAGGAGGTGCGTGATGCGAGTTTCCGTCGTCGGAGCCGGTCTGGGAGGTCTGGCTCTCGCACAGGGTCTGCGTGGTGCCGGGATCGAGGCCGACGTGTTCGAGCGCGACCCGGGGATCGTCGCGCGGTTCCAGGGCTACCGGCTCGTGCTGAATCCGATCGGTTTCCAGGCGGTGCGAAACTGCCTGCCGACGCGCTGGCACCCGCTGCTCGACGAGATCGTCATGGACGCCTCCGCCGAACAGTTGATCCTGGACCCGCAACTGAACGAGATCGGCAGGCTCGGCGCGGGCCGGACCGGCATCGTCGTCGACCGGCAGGTGCTGCGACACCTGTTGCTGACCGGTCTCACCGTGCACACCGATGCCGCGCTGACCGGCTACGACGTGCTGGCCGACGGCAAGGTCCGAGCCCGGTTCGCCCGCCGCCACCCGGCCACCGCCGACCTGCTCGTCGGCGCGGACGGCGTCACCTCCGCGGTCCGCGGGGTGTTGTCGCCGCACACCACCCCCGCCGACACCGGCGTCCGGTTCGTCATCGGCCGCACCCCGCTGACCGACGAATTCGCAGCCCTGTCCAAGGCTTTCGGCTCGAAGATCGCCGGCGACGGCGTCAGCCTGCTGCTCGGCGCGATGCGCTTCCGTACCCCGCCGAAGCAGGCCGCCGAGCAATTGGCCCCCGAAGTCACGCTGCCCGACATCGGCGACTACGTGCGCTGGGCGATGATCCTGCCGCCGAACAGTTCGCTGGAGGACCTGACCGCGCAGGACGCCGTGCTGTCCAGGATGGAGGGCTGGCACCCGGCGCTGCGCGCGCTGATCGAGCAGGCCGACCCGGACAACAGCACACTGCTCTCGATCCGAGTGGTCAAGCCCGGTGAGCGCTGGGCGTCCGGCCCGGTCACGCTGCTCGGCGACGCGATCCACGCCACCTCTCCGACCGGCGGCAACGGCGCGAACACCGCGCTGCGCGATGCGGACCTGTTGCGCCGCTGCCTGATCGAGGCCGACGAAGGCCGCCGCGATCTGCGTAACGCGGTCGACGACTACGAGCGGCAGATGTTCGAGTACGGCACCGAAGCCGTCCGCAGCAGCCTCGAAAAACTGCCCGCCTTCGCCCCCGAAGCGAAACTGTCCTGAGGCCGGTGCACGGAAAGCCCATCTGGCACGGGATCGGTTGCCGCGCAGCTCATTTCGTGGTTCGGAGCACTCGACTTCTCGTGGGTATCGACGAATCCGGCGAGCATGGCTATCTCTGGACCGACAAGTTCGTCCCAGGTCGGGCGCAGCGTGATGGCCCCGCGCGGAAACTGCGACGTGCAGACCGGCCTCGAAAACATCGGCTGTCGCAGCAACTAATTCTGTTGCTGATATCTAGAACTGAGAGCGCTGTGATGAGCGGCCCGACGAGAACGCCCTCCTCGAGCGGGTTACCCACGCGCAGT